>JAAEMS010000017.1 GCA_024225275.1 Actinomycetes bacterium | reverse complement strand
CTCGGTCTCGGTCTCGGTCTCGGTCTCGGAGGAGTCGGCGGCACCGTCGGCCGATCCAGAGACGTCCGAGCTGTCGCTGCTGCCACAGGCGACGGCGCTCAACGCGAGGACGACTGCGGGTACGAGAAGGCGGGTGCGGGGGGTCACGGAGGGGTCTCCTGCCAAGGCCGATGGGGCACCTTCGACGGTACCGGTTCAGGGCCCCTTCGAGGCTTCATCGAGGGCTGCGTCGACGGCCGCTTGGTATGGCATCCCACCCCGGGCCCCCTCGGCCCGGACGGACAGGCCGGCGGCTACGACCGCCCACCTGACGGCGTCGACCAACTCGGCGCCGCGACCCACTTCCGCGGCCAGGGCCCCGGTGAACGTGTCGCCGGCCCCGGTGGTGTCAATGACGGCGGCCGGGCCGACCACCGCGCCCGGCACGGCCACGCGAGTCTCGGTGGGGGAGGCGGCCGACCCTTGGATGACCAGCGCTCCTGCCCCACCCAATGTGACCACGACCGGGCGGCCGGTCCGGGCCATCAGTTCTCGGGCCGCGGCTCCCACGCCGGAAGCGCCGGCCAACTGCTCGACCTCGATCTCGTTCGGGGTGAGGATGGGGTGAGCGTCGAGGACTCCGTCGCTCACCGGTCGGGCGGGCGCCGGGTTGATGATGAGCTGGGCGCCCCACCTCTGGGCCAGGGCGGCCGCTGCTTCGGTGACTTCGTCGCCGAACTCGAGCGTGCACAGCACCACGCCAGCGTCTCGCACCGCCACGCGGTCGAGTGCGGCCGCGACGATGGGGTCGCCGACCGGGCCGTTGGCGCCGGGCCCGACCGAGATCTGGTTTGCACCGTGCCGGTCGACGGTGATCAGCGCCACTCCCGTGGTCTCGCCCGTGACCACCGCGAGGTCGCTGATGTCGATGCCCTCGTCGGCCAGCAGCTGGGACGCACCAGAGGCCAGGTCATCGGTGCCCACCGCGCCCACGAAGGCGGTTGCGGCTCCGGCCCGGGCCGCGGCCACCGCCTGGTTGGCCCCCTTGCCGCCACCATGCACGGCGAACTGGGTGCCGGTCACGGTCTCGCCCGCGGTGGGCAGATGGTGGGCGGTGACGACGAAGTCGACATTGACCGCCCCCACCGCGACGACGTCGGGACGTCCGCCCTTCATCCCTGAATTGGTGTCTGACACCGCGGCGACACTATCGGGGACGGACGAGGAGCTCGGTGGCCTTGACCGAGGCCCACACCGGCTTGCCCGGTTCGAGGGCCAGGGTGTCGGCGGAGGCGTTGGTGACCTCGGCCACCAGGTCGACGGAGCCGGTCAGGGTCACCCGCACCCGCTCCTCGATGTGGTGGACGGTCTCCACCGTCAAAGGCCAGGTGTTGCGGGCGCTACCTTCGGGCTCGTTCTGGTGGAGGGTCACCGCGCGGGCGGGCACGCCGACCACCACGGGTCCGTCGATCGGGTCGGCCACCACCGCTCGACCTTCACCCACCGTGACGTCGGTGCCGCGGGCGTCACCCCGCCAGACGGTGTGGTCGACGAAACGGGCGACCCACGCCGATGCGGGGCGGGCGGTCAGCTCGGTGGGGCTGCCGTCCTGTACGACGCGGCCCTCGTCGATGACGACCAGCCGGTCGGCCAGGACGGTGGCGTCGACCGGGTCGTGGGTGACCAGGACCGTGGGGCCGGTGCGGTCGGCGAGGTGCTCGGTGAGAAGGGCGCGGACTAGGACCCGGGTCTTGAGGTCGAGGGCCGACAGGGGTTCGTCGAGTAGGAGCAGCCGGCGGTCAGCCGCCAGGGTGCGGGCCAGCGAAACCCTCTGGGCCATACCGCCGGAGAGGGTCTCGACCTTCTCGTCGACCTTGTCGGACAGGCCCACCCGGTCGAGCCACTGGCCGGCCTGGCGGGCCCGTTCCTCCCGGTTCCGGCCGCCCGATGGGGCCTGTTCGAGGGCGAACTCGACGTTCTGGCGGGCCGTCTTCCGGGGGAACAGGCGGGCGGTGTTGAAGCTCATCGCCACATTGCGGTTCTCGGGGGCGACGTCGATGTTGTTGGCGGGGTCGACCAGGGTGGCCCCCTGGAGAACGACCACCCCCCGGTCGGGTGCCTCGAGGCCGGCGATTATGCGTAGCAGGGTGGTCTTGCCGGCCCCGTTGGGGCCGATGACGCCAACCGTCTCGCCCCCGGCGACCGGGAGGTCGACGTCGAGGGAGAACTCGCCCCGGTCGAAGCCGATCCGACAGACCAGGTCGGCTGGTGGCCCGTACGGACGTGGAGAGTCAGTCATCGGAACCCAATCCTGCCCCTCAGTGAGATGAGGACGGTGAAAGAGATGGCGAGGAGGACCAGGCTGAGGGCCAGGGCGGCCTCAGGGTCTTGTTCGAGGGCAAGGAAGGTGGCGAGGGGCAGGGTCTGGGTTCGGCCCTGGAAGTTGCCGGCAAAGGTGATGGTGGCGCCGAACTCGCCCAGGGCCCGGGCCCAGGCCAGAGCGATTCCGCTCACCACCGCCGGGCGGATGGCGGGCAGGGTGACCCGCACGAACCGGGTCAGGGGTCGGGCGCCGAGCAGGGCCGCCGCCTCTTCGAGCTCCTGGTCGCGCGAGTGCAGGGCCCCTTCGACGGTGACCACCAGGAAGGGGAGGGCCACGAAGGTGGCGGCCACGATGGCCCCGGCGGTGGTGAAGGGGAGGGCGATGTCGAACCAGCGGTCGAGCCACTGGCCGATCAGGCCGCGGCGACCCAGGGCGAACAGCAGAGCGACACCGCCGACCACAGGTGGCAGGACCATCGGGAGCAGCACCACGGCCCGCACCACCGAGCGACCCCGGAAGTCGTGGTGGGCCAGCAGGTGGGCCAGGGGTACTCCCAGCACGAAGGCGAGCGCGGCGGCACTCAGGCTGACCACCAGCGACAGGCCGAGGGCATCGACGACGATGTCGCGGCCGAGCAGATCGCCCAACCCCGACCACGGCATTCGCTGGAGCAGGCCGGCGACCGGTAGGACCAGGAACACGGTGGCCACCAGGGCCGGCACGAACAGGGCCAGGGGGGGTCGGCGGTTCATCGAAACCCCCACCGATCGAGGATGGCCCGGCCCGGTTCGGAGAGCACGAGCTCAACGAAATCGCGGGCCGCCGCTTCGTCGTCGAGCAGGGCGATGGCGTAGGTCGTCCCGCCGGGGAGGGGTGGGCCGACGGCGACCAGTGAGTCAGCGGCCACCAGGTCGCTGGAGTAGACGAAGCCGGCGTCGACCTCGCCCAGCTCCAGCTTGGTGCGGACGGCGCGGACATCGACCTCGAGGGTGTCGGCGTCGAGGTCGACCCCGATCTCGTGGAGCCCGGCCCGGGTGGCTGCTCCGCAGGGCACCACTTCGGCACAGGCTGCGACGAGAGGATCCCCGGCGTGCCCCTCGACCGTGCTGATGTCGGCGGGATTGTCGGCGGGCACGGCGAGGACCACCACGTTCGTCGCGTACTCGCGGGGTTCGGTCTCGACTCCGCCGTCGGTGAGGGTGTCGAACTGGACGAGGTCGGCCGGGGCGAAGATCTGGGCCGGGCCACCGTCGAGGATCTGGCGGGTGAGCCGGTTGCTGCCGTCGAGCACCAGCTCGACGGTGCGGCCCGGATGTTCGGCTTCGTACCGCTCGGCCAGCTCCTGGTAGGCGTCGGTGAGCGATGCGGCGGCGAACACCACGATGGTCTCATCGTCGCCGCCACCGCAGCTGGGGAGCAGGAGGGCCGTCAGGGCGAGCAGGGGTGCGAGGCGGGGGACTGGCACGAGGGTCAGGCCCGCTCGATCATCACACTGGTGGCCTTGACCGCGGCCACCGCCAGCACTCCCGGCTCGAGCCCGAGGTCCTCGACCGCCTCCCGGGTCAACAGGGACACGATCCGGTGGGGTCCGGCCTGGATTTCGACCTGGGCCGCGACCCTGTCGGTGACGACCCGGGTCACGATGCCGGCGAAGCGGTTGCGGGCCGACAGCTCGGCCCGGTCCCCCGGATCAGAGGTGGTGGCCCGGTCGACGGCGTAGGCGGCCAGGGCGGTGCCCTCGATGACCCGGTGGCCACCCTCGCTGCGCCGGGCCTCGAGCTGGCCGTCGTCGATGAGTCGGCGCACCGTGTCGGGTGATACCCCCAGCAGGTCCGCGGCTCGCCCAATCCGAAAGTCCGGCACCTGCGAGACAATACCAACAGAAGAACAGCATTTGCGAGGTGAACCGCTCGCCGCCTATCCGAAATTGGGAGATTTGCGTGCGACCAGCGGATGTAACTCTCCCAATTTGGATTGGCCCGCGCGAGGGCTGGATCGGAAGTACCGTGACTCGTGTGGAGCTGATCCTGATACGCCATGGGCAGCCGGAGTGGGTGCGCGACGGTCTGAACGTCGATGATCCACCCCTCACCGACCTGGGGAGGCGGCAGGCTGCAGCGATGGCCCGGGCACTCGCACAGGAGCGGGTCGACCGCATTCTCGTTTCGCCCCTGATCCGGGCCCGACAGACCGCCGAGCCCCTGGTCGACGTGCTGGGGATCCGGCCCGAGGTCCACGACTGGATGGCCGAGCTTCGCAATCCTGAGTGGGACGGCACCGACCACGACGTCGAGCGCATCTTCCACGATGCCCGCCGCCGGCCGGCCGAGCAGCACTGGGAAGGTCTGCCCGGGGGTGAGAGCTTCCGTGCCTTCCATCAGAGGGTGGTCACCGGTCTGCTCGAGACCCTTCTGGCGTGTGGCGTGCGGCCGCGGTTCGGGAACCTGCCCCTGTGGGACGTCGACCATCTCGAGGACAGCGACAACAACCCCGAGACCGGGCAGAGGGTGGCGCTGGTCGCCCACGCCGGCACCAACTCGGTGATCCTGACCCACCTCCTGGGCGTCGAGCCGGTGCCGTGGGAATGGGAACGGTTCGTGCTCCACCACTCGTCGATCAGTCGGACCATGCCTCTGCGCATCGGCGACGGGTGGTCCTTCGGCCTCCTCCAGCTCAGCGCCGTGGCCCACCTGGGTCCCGACGAAGTCACCCGCTGAACCAGCACTGGGCGACATCGTCGAGCCTCTAGCCTTGGGCGGGTGAATGACGCCGCCTCCACCGAGCTCCCCAAGGCCTACGTTCCCGCCGATGCCGAGCCGGTCGTGACCGACCGGTGGCGGTCCAGTGGGGTGTTCCACGCCGAACCGGCCAATCCCGGCGAGTCGACCTACTCGATCATCATTCCGCCCCCCAACGTCACTGCCGCCCTGCACTTGGGCCACGCCCTGAACAACACCCTGCAGGACGTCCTCATCCGCTACCACCGGATGGCCGGTGATCGCACCCTGTGGATGCCGGGCACCGACCATGCCGGTATCGCCACCCAGACGGTGGTCGAGAAGAGGTTGCTGGCCGAGGGCATCAAGCGGCTCGAGATGGGTCGGTGGGCATTCGTGGCCAAGACCCAGGAGTGGAAGGACCAGTACGAGAGGGTCATTCTCGACCAGCTCTCCGAGATGGGGGCATCGGTCGACTGGGAGCGCACCCGGTTCACGATGGACGAGATGTGCGCCACCGCGGTGCGCCATGCTTTCTTCACCCTCTTCCAGGACGGCCTGATCTACCGGGGTAAGCGGCTGGTCAACTGGGACCCGGTCACCCGTACGGCCCTGTCCGACGACGAGGTCGAGATGGAAGAGGTCGACGGGCACATGTGGTATCTCACATACCCGTTGACCGATGGCTCCGGGTCGGTCACCGTGGCCACCACTCGGCCCGAGACGATGTTGGGCGACACTGGGGTGGCGGTGAACCCCGACGATCCGCGGGCGGCCGAGCTGGTGGGCAAGACGGTCACCCTGCCCATCGTGGGCCGGGTCATCCCGATCGTCGAGGACGACTATGTGGTCATGGCCGACCCCGACAGCTCGGACGCCAAGGCCCGGTACGCGTCGGGATTCCTGAAGGTCACCCCGGCTCACGACCCCAACGACTGGGATATCGGTCTGCGTCACGACCTGCCGGTCATCAATGTGATGGGTCCCGACGCGTCGATCACCGATCAGTACGGCTGGGACGATGTGTCGGATGAGGCCCGGCCGTTCCTGGGCATGAGCCGCGAAGACGCCCGCGCCGCGATCGTCGATTGGTTCCAGGCCCACGACCTGCTCCAGCAGGTCCGCGACTACTCCCACTCGGTCGGCCATTCGTACCGAAGCCATGTGCCCATCGAGCCCTGGCTCTCCGACCAGTGGTACGTGGCCGTCACCGACGACCGCTTGCGGGGTTCGGCCCTGCGGGCCCAGGACGCGGTCCAGATCCCCGACCTGCCCGACGGTGTGGCCCCGCGCGGTGATACCGCAGGCGATGGTGGTCTGACCTTCTACCCGGAGCGCTACGCCCGCACCTACTACTCCTGGCATGAGAACATTCGCGACTGGTGCATCAGTCGCCAGCTGTGGTGGGGTCACCAGATCCCCGTGTGGGGCCGGCTGGTGTCCCTGGCCGACGCTTCACCCGAGGTCCGGGCCGCCCTCGAAGGGTCCGACATCGACGTCGCCGCCCCCGTCGCCTCGGCGTGGGCCGGGGCCGGCGCCGCCCATCTGGCCCGCCGGGTCACCGACACCGAGGTCGAGGAGAGCGTCTGCGTGCCCCCCGACTCGACCCTCAGGCGACTCGACCGCGCCGATGAGTCCATGGATGAGCGGGCCCTGGCGGACGCCCTGGAGACCGCCGGCTACGAACGCGATCCCGACGTGCTCGACACCTGGTTCTCGTCCGGGCTGTGGCCCTTGTCCACCATGGGTTGGCCCTGGCCCGAGGACTTTCCCGAGACACTGGGGCTGCTCGAGTCATTCAACCCCACTTCGGTGCTCTCGACGGCCCGCGAGATCATCACCCTCTGGGTGAGTCGGATGGTGATGTTCAACCGGTACTTCCTCGATGGCCAGTTGCCCTACGGCGACGTGTTCATCCACGCCATGGTCCAGGACGGTCACGGCCAGAAGATGTCCAAGAGCCTGGGCAATGGTGTCGACCCCCGCGACATCATCCACGGCCATGGTGCTGATGCCATGCGTTTCGGTCTCGTGCAGATGACCACCGACACCCAAGATGTCCGTATGCCGGTCGACCTGGTTTGCCCTCACACCGGCGAAGCGTTCACCCCCGAGTACATCACCACCCCGGCCGGACACGTGGTGGCGGCACCCATCCAGAGCTCACCGAGTGACCCTGGCAACAAGATGGTGTCGGCGTACGGAGTTGCCGCTGGTATCGCCACGCCCACCGATGACATGCCCCTGGCCCGCAACACGTCGGCCAAGTTCGACCTGGGCCGTAACTTCGCCAACAAGGTGTGGAACGCCACCCGCTTCTCCCTGCGCCGCCTCCCCACCCCGGCCACCCCACCCGAACTTTCCGCGCCAGGCCCGGGTTTTGTCCACACTGGCGCGGAAACTTCCGTCGGGTCGGCCTCGGCCCGGTTCGCCGACCGGTGGATCCTGGCCCGGCTCCACCACACCATCGGGTCACTGGAGTCATCGTTGGCCCGATACCAGTTCAACGCCTACGCCGACACTCTCTACACCTTCGTCTGGAACGACGTCTGCGACCGCTATCTCGAAGCGATCAAACCGACCATCGACGGCGACCCGAACCAGCAGATCGTGCTGGGCGCCGTTCTCGACTCGGTGCTGAGGCTGATGCACCCGGTCATGCCCTTTGTCACCGAGGCCCTGTGGCCGGCTGTGTCCGAGGCCCGTTTCGGCGAGGTCGACGGTCTCACCCTGCCCCCGTCGGAGCTGCTCGCCGTGGCGCCCTGGCCGGTCGCCGACCCCGTTCTGGCCGACACCACCACTGTCACCAACTTCGAGCGGGCCGGCCAGCTCATCGGTCAGATTCGGGCCCTGCGCTCCGAACGTCAGGTCAAGCCCCGCCAACTCGTCACCCTGCATGTCCCCGATTCGGTGGCCACGCTCATTGCCGAGGCCGACGGGGTGGTACAGACCTTGGCCGGCATCGGCTCAGTGTTCGATATCGCCGACGGACGGCCCGAGGTGGCCAGCCCCCTGGCCTTCGAGGGGGCTGAGGTCCTGGTGTCGGGACTGGTCGACGCGGCCGATCTCGAGGCCGAGCGGGCCCGCCTCACCAAGACCGTCGAGGCCAAGACCAAGCAGGTCGACGGCTTCGAGAACCGCCTGGGCAACCCTGGCTATGTCAATAACGCCAAACCCGAGCTGGTCGAGGAAACCCGCCAGCTCCTGGCCGCGGCCCAGGCCGACCTGGCCGCCGCCCAGACCGCGCTGGCTGCGCTCTAGTCGCGGAGCTTGGCCAGCAGGCGGAGCAGTTCGAGGTACAGCCACACCAGGGTGACCACGAGGCCGAAGGCTGCGAACCACATCATCTTGGGCGGCCAACCGGCGGCTTCGCCCCGCTCGAACAGGTCGAAGTCGAGTACGAGGTTCATGGCGGCCAGACCGACCACGAACAGGCTGATGCCGATGCCGAGAGGGCCGGAATCCCAGAGCAGGGTGATGCCGTCGCCACCGAATATCATCATGGCCATGTTGATGAGGTAGACGGCCATGACGCCCATGGTGGCGATGGACACGATCTTGCGGAACTGGGGTGTGGCCCGGATGAGGCCCGATTGGTAGGCGAGCAGGGTGGCCCCGGCGGTGGCCACGGTAGCGATGGCCGCTTGCACGACGATGCCGTCGAACTGGAACTCGTAGACGTGGGAGATGGCACCCACCAGCACCCCCTCGCCCAGGGCCCAGATGGGGGCGGTGACGGGGGCCAGGGCGGGCTTGAAGAAGGTGAGGAAGGCCAGGGCGACGAGAGCCAGGGCGCTGGGCATCAGCCAGCCCGGGGTGGTGACGGACCCGAGCTCGGTGACGTCGACCAGGTTCCAGCCCACCCAGCCACCGGCGATCACCAGGACGAGCAGGATGGCGCTGCGCTGGATCGTGCCGACGACGGTGAACCGCTCGCCCGCGTCGACAATGATGGGCGCGCCCGGTCCTTCCCCCAGCTCGGTGGAGGCTTTGGCGAGAGCTCTGTCGGTGAGGACGGGGTTGCTGGTTCTCATGGCTCCACGATACCGGCCAGTTGGACAACCATGGTTCAGCGCATGCTGGCCCGCACCCGGGCGATGGCGTCGAGAACCACCGGCCAGACCTCGAGATTGTCGATGGCCAGCGGTGCCGGATCAGGGAGCTCGAGGGGTCCCAGGTCGGCGGGTTCGATGTCGTCGGTCCAGGCCCCGTCCAGGAAGGGGTCGGGCTCGGGCATGTCGTCGATGGATTCGTCGGGGGTGTCGTCGCCGATCCCCAACCAGGCATCGAGCACTCCAGGGTCGTCCTCGACCGATTCGGCGAAGTAGAGCACCAGAGCCAGGCCGTGCTTGCAGGGGTCGCCCCAGTCCGGGCAGGAACACACGAAGGTGATGTCGTCGGCGTCTGGCACCATGCGCGACTTCAGTCGGCGGCTGCGCCCGGCCAGGCCCATGGCCGTGGTGTAGGGGGTGGGTTCACTGCCGGTGACCAGGGCGGTGGCCATGCCGGGGGTGATCTCGAGATCGAACACGGCACCCGTTCGGTAGAGAGTGCGAGCCCGCGACATGCGGCCCGGGTCCCCCCGCTCGATGGCCACATCAGCCACCTCTCGAGCATGCGCAGATCGTAGAGGCCTACTCATTGAGGGTTGGTCCGGGATCGAGCACGAGCAGGTCGCGCAGTTCATCGGTGGAGAGCTCGGTCAGCCAGGCTTCGCCGGTTCCCACCGCGGCGTCGGCCAATGCTCGTTTCGAGGTCAGGAGCTCGTCGATCCGTTCCTCGAGGGTGCCCTGGCACACCAGCTTGTGAACAAAGACGGTGGAGTTCTGGCCGATGCGCCAGGCCCGGTCGGTGGCCTGGTCTTCGACTGCGGGGTTCCACCAACGGTCGTAGTGGATCACCCGGGAGGCGGCGGTGAGGTTGAGTCCGGTGCCCCCGGCCCTCAGTGACACGATCTGGATGGGTGGCCCCTGCTGGGTCTGGAATGACTCGACCATGGCGGAGCGTTTCTTGCGTTCGACCCCGCCGTGGAGGAACGGCACCTGGTGTCCCAGCCGGGTTTCGAGGTGCTGAACGAGCAGAGCCCCCATGGTTCGGTACTGGGTGAACACGAGGGCCCGCTCGTCGGCGTCGAGGAGCTCGTCGACCAACTCGTCGAACCGGTTGAGCTTGCCCGAACGGTTGGCCAGCCGACCGGGCCGGCCAGCGCCGCCGGGGCCCGATGGCACCTCGGCCAGGTAGTGGAGGGGGTGGTTGCAGACCTGTTTGAGGCGGGTGAGGGTGGCCAACACCAGGCCCCGCCGCTTCATGCCCTGTTCGGCTTCGACGTCGCGGAGGAAGTCGTCGACGATCGACTTGTAGAGGCCGGCCTGTTCCTCGGTGAGGGTGGCCCATGCCACCTGTTCGATCTTGTCGGGCAGGTCGGGAACCAGGCGGCGGTCGGCTTTGGTGCGGCGCAGTACGAAGGGGCCGGTGAGGCGGCGGAGGTCAGCCAACGCCACCTCGCGGTTGGCGCCGGGGTCGGGGTCATCGTCGTTGGCGGTGGGGTTCTCGATGGGGTTGGCGAACCGCTCGCGGAACCAGGTGTGTCCGCCCATCATGCCCGGGTTCACCACGTCGAGGATCGACCACAGCTCGGCCAATCGGTTCTCGACCGGGGTGCCGGTGAGGGCCACCACCTGGTCTGCATCGAGGCGGCGGACGGCCCGGGCCACCTTGGTGCGGTGGTTCTTGACCGCCTGGGCCTCGTCGAGAACCACGACATCCCAGATGATGGAGTCGAGCTCGTCGATGGCGCGGCTGGTCAGTCCGTAGGTGGTGACGATGACATCGTGCTCGGCCAGAGCGGCATCGAGGGCGGCGCCGCGGGCTCGATCGACTCCGTGCCACACCATGACCCGCAGGTTGGGGGTGAAGCGGGCGGCCTCGGCCGTCCAGTTGGCCACCACCGAGAGAGGGCAGATGACCAGGTGGGGCTGCTTGCCTTTGTTCTCGTGGGTGCGGGTGACGAGATGGGCGAGGGCGGTGGGGGTCTTGCCGAGCCCCATGTCATCGGCGAGACAACCGCCCAGTCCGAGGCGCGACAGGAACTGGAGCCAACCCAGGGCCCGCCTCTGGTAGTGGCGGAGCTCACCCTCGAAGCCCATCGGCTCGGGGGCCTCATCGAGGGTGTCGTCGGGGAGTCCGGCCAGTAGTTGGGCAATCCAACCCTCGGCCGAGAGGTCGGCGTGGCCGTCGTCGACCTCTATGTCGTCGCCTCCGACCGTTTCGAGCCCCTCGATCGACTCCCGCAACAACTCGGCGGGGGACAGGCTGGCCTTCGTTTCCCGGCTGTCGTCGAGCCGGTGGAGTACCTCGCGGATCTGGGCCCGGTCGACCTGGATCCACGACCCCCGGAACGCCACCAGCTGGTCCTTGGATCGGGCCAACTCCTCGATCTCGCGTTCACTCAGCCGGAGGTCGCCCAGGGCCAGCCCCCAGTCAACGTCGACGAGGGTGCGACCCAGGCCGTGGTTGACTCCGCCTGGTTCGGATGTCGAGCTGGCGGCTGCGGTGAGACGGGCCCGGCCCTTGGCCAAACCGGCGGGGGCGATGATGGTGAGTCCGGCCGAGCGGCAGAGCTCCCAGCCGGTGGTGAGCAGGTCGCTCACTCCGGCGGTGTCGAGGTTCAGCTGATCGGGTACGTCCCGGTCGACGAGGGGGGCGAACAGGATGTGTTGGGCTGCCAGGTGTTCGGCCAGCCGCCGGAACCGGGCCCTCAGCGGGGCCAGCCCGGTCTCGCCGGTCAGGGCGAGGGCGGCGCCGGAGACGGTCCAGAACTCACCCAGGGGTACGACCACCGAGGCGTCGTCGGTGGCCACTGCTTCGATCGTCAGCTTCCAGACGGCATCTTCGGCGGCATGCTGGCCGGCGGCCGGGGGCACGAGTCGGCCCCGAAAGCTGACCGCCGGTGCTCCCTCGATGGTGCTGCGCCGGTCGCTGAGGGCGCTGGAGATCGAGGAGATCACCAGCTCCTGGTGGCTGGTGTCGCCCACGAAGATGTCGTCGCGGTCACGCAGAGCGTGCATGGCCCGGCGGGTGGCCACCACAGCTGCTGAGCGGGAGCGGGGTAGGGGCGGCTTCCAATCGACGTCGACCAGGGCGGCCCGGGCCACGGCGTCGACCAGCCCGGTGAAGAGGTCACCCACCTGTTCGCGGGCCGGGCGGGAGCTGGCGGCCAGGGCCACCGGGGGTGCGACCTCGGTGAGGTGGTCGAGGGCCGAGGTCAGGGTGGCGTCCTCGATGACCGACCATTGGGCCTGCCAGCGCAGCCCGCGGGTGCGCAGTGAGGGCACGGCCCGGCCCGAGGCGGCTGTCCGGGCGGCCAGGGCGGTGACCGCGTGCAACCACCTCAGCGATGATGACCAGCCGGCCCCGGCGGATCGCCAGACCAGGAGATCTCCCATGACGGACTGGTCGATGGCTTCGACCTCGACCGGGGTCTGGCCGGTTGGGGTTTCGACGGCGATGACGGTGCGCCGGCCCACGTCGGAGTCGGGGCCCAGAGCCCTTTCGATCAGCCCGATTGAGGCGGCCTGGGGCGACTCACTGGCCACCCAGAGCCCGATCGCGTCAGGCAGGACGGTGGCCGTCAACAGCTCGAGGTTGGGGGCCGTACGCGTCACCCGTTCACACTACCGGGGGGTGTTGCTCATCCGTATTGACCTCTCGGGTGGATCCGACGGCTGGTGTGGTTGGCAATCAGGGTCATGGCAGTACCCCCTCGAGTGACTGCGGGGTTGGATCCCAGCGGGATCCGTTGCGTCCGCTTCTCACCCGACAGTCAGCATCTGTGGGTCGCGGGGGTCGAAGGCGCCGCCCATCGGATCGACGTCGAGACGTGGGCCGAGACGAGTGCTGTCTCCGGTCCGGTTGGCGCCGTCAACTCGCTCAGCTTCGACCAATCGGGTCGCCGCCTGGTGCGGGGCGGAGCCGACCGCAGTCTGCACGCCGTCGATACCAGGATGCTCGAGACGGTCGGTCGGGTGGCTGCCCACGACGCACCCATCAACTCGGTGGCCCTAGGACCCGCCGGCGAGCTGGCCGTGGTCGACGGCTGGTCCACCGTGGTGGGGGTAGGCGACGGCCCCGATCTGGTGGCGTGGTCGTTGGGTGCCGGTCGCCGCCGGTGGGATTTGGCCCTCGACGCCAACGGTGCGGCCTTGAGGGGGACAGGGGGCAGTGTGGTGACCGTTGATGTCGTTGGCGACGTGAGGCTGTGCGACGCTTCCCACCGGCGGCTGCGGGGCACCCTGCAGACCGGTAGCTCGGGCCCGATGGCCTGGTGGGGGGCCAGTCATCTGTTGGCCATCGCCGACCACGCCATGATCGGGGTGTGGCGCTACGGCGGAGATCACGTCGACCTCGAGGCGTGGGCGACCTGGCCTTCTAGTCGGGTCTAGGGCAGCCCGGTCTGGTCTTCGAAGAGTTCCCGGTAGGTCTCCTCGCCGGCGATCACAACCCGGTTGCGGCCCCGTTGCTTGGCCAGCAGGAGGGCGTCGTCGGCGGTGAGGATCAGTTCCTCGATGTTGTCGGCCTGGTTCGAGTCGGCCACACCGAAGCTGGCGGTGAACGGGGCGATGTCACCTTCGGTGAGGCGAAGGGTGAGGTGCTCCCGCACCCGTTCGAGGGCCGACGAGACGTCGAGGGTCGAGGTGTTCGGGAACAGCATCACGAAGTCCTCGCCTCCGTAACGGGCGACCACATCGTCGGGCCGGAGGGTGTGGCGGAGTACTTCGGCGAACAGGCGGATGGCCCGGTCACCGACCTCGTGGCCGTAGTCCTCGTTGATGGCGGACATGGCGTCGATGTCGGCCACCGCCACAGTGAACGGTGTGAGCTGTTCGACGAGTAGCCGGATGTGGTTCTCGGCCGAAGTGCGGTTGATGAGGCCGGTGAGAGGATCGAAGATGTCGTCACCGGTGTTGTTCAGGAATGGGGACACCCGCGGCCCCGCGTGGGTGGCGTAGCTCTCGATCTGGGCCAGGGTCTTGGTGTCGGGCCGGGTCCCGACCTCGTCGACGGCGTGCACCACGCCGAGAGCGGTGCCGCCCACGAATACGGGGACGCACACTGCCGCCCGGGGGTCACCGTCGCGACTGCGCAGGTGAGGGCAGGCATCGATCTCGTCGCTGTGGTCCTGGACCAGGGTGCGACCGTGGTAGATGGCGGGACAGTCGTGGGTGGAGCCCACCGGACACATGCGGTCAGGTCCGGTGCAGGCCACCGATTCGAGCTTGTCGCCGGTCTGGCCCCCAACCAGCAGCTCGGCCGCAGGTGCGCCGGTCCGACCCAAGGCATCGTCGAGAACTGCCTTGAGCTCGGTGGTGGAGGTGGTGCGGTCAAGGGCCCGGGCGAGGCGGCCCGAGAAGGCGAGCCCAGGCTCGAGGTCCTCGCTGTCGTCCTCGGTCGTCGGTGCGGGTAGGGGAGCCGGTGTCGGCGTATCGCTGGTGGTTGCGATGACGCGGCGGCTGAGAAGGAGCCAGGTGCCCAGCGCGGTCATGGCGCCCACGGTCCCGAGGCGCAAGAACTCGCTGACGGGCGTGGTTGTCATTGGCGCGAGGGCCCAGCCGAGCAGAGCCCCGTCGACCGCGGCCACGCTCACGAGGGCCGCGACGCGCCGTAGAGAGACCCGTGGGAGTGGCTGGTCCATGACTCTCTATCGGCCGACTGGCAGCCGAGACTGAGTCTGAACCGATTGGAATGGTGAGCTGTCGGCCCACTACCCCGCCCCGATAGGCTCGGCCGCTGCGCCGATGCTGGCGCCTGGCCATGACCGACTCGACTGCTTCTTCTACCCCTTCCGTCTCCGGTGCGCCGCGCAAGGGCGCGCCCCAGGGCTTCTGGGTGGTGTGGTCGACCGTGGCTCTGGATCTGATCGGGTTCGGGATCGTCATCCCGATCCTGCCCCTCTACGTCGAGGACTTCGGCGTGGGCCCCGCCACGGTTGGTGCCCTGGTAGCCGTCTACTCGTTGGCCCAGGGGATCATGGCCCCGGTGATGGGCCGCGTGTCGGACCGGGTGGGCCGTAAACCGGTGCTGCTGGTCAGCCTCGTGGGGTCCGCCATCGGCAGCCTGCTCACCGGGCTCGCTGGTTCGGTGGCTGTGTTGTTCGCGGCCCGCATCCTCGACGGAGCCTCGGGCGCCTCGATCTCGGTCGCCCAGGCTGCGGTCACCGATCTGGCCGAACCCGAGGACCGACCCCGTCTGCTGGGGCTCCTGGGTGCGGCCATTGGGTTGGGGTTCGTGCTTGGCCCCGCCCTCGGTGCCCTCGGTGCCCTGGTGTCGACCCGCACCCCGTTCTACCTGGCTGCCGGCCTGGCCTTGCTCAACGCGGGGGCGGCCGCATACCGGCTACCCGAAACCCACCCGCCGGGTTCGGCCCGGGTCGTCGATGAGCTGGAGCCGGTCGACGTCCCCGGCGTCCGCAAGGCCGTGGCGCCCTTGCTGATCGTGGCCTTTCTGGGCACCAGTGCCTTCTCGGGTTTCGAAGCCACCTTCTCGCTTCTCGCTGATCGGCGGTTCGGGTTGTCACCGTCAGGGGTGGCAGTGGTGTTCGTGGCCATTGGCCTCGTGTTGTCGATGGTCCAGGGTGGGCTGGTCGGACCCACCACCAAACGGATAGGTGTGTCACGGACCTTGCTGTTCGGGCTGGCGACGGTGGCCGCCGGGCTGGTGTTGTTGGCCGTCGAAGGGGGATGGGCGACGACGATCCCGGCCCTTGGCCTGCTCGTGGTCGGTCAGGGGTTGGCCTCACCCGCGTTGTCGGTCCGGGTTGGTGACGTCGCCGGCCGGGCCCGGCGTGGTGTGGTGTACGGGTGGCAGCAAGCGTCGTCGGCCGGGGCCCGAGCGGTTGGGCCCCTCCTGGCCGGAGCCCTGTTCGAGTGGTCGGGCCCCAGTTCCACCTACCTGGTGGGTGGGGGACTCATGGCCGCCGCCCTGGTGGTGGCCCTGCCCAACGAGAGGGCGAATGAGGGGTAGTTGTCATCGGCTCCAGCGAGGGCGTACGCTGATGTTACCGAACGGTAACTTCAGCCCCCCGGGCCGGCGGTCGACGGTATGAACAAGCCGGCGATTCGCCGAGCCCCGACCCCGGAGGACGACGATGTCCGACTTCTCTCTTGCCCTCAGTGAGGACCAGCTTCAGCTCCAGAAGTGGGTCCACGACTTCGCCGAGGATGTCATCCGCCCCGCCGCCGCCGAATGGGACCAGCGCGAGGAAACCCCCTGGCCCATCCTCGAGCAGGCCGCCGAGGTCGGGCTCTACGGCTGGGAGTTCATGGCCGAGATCATGCGCGGCGACCCCACCGGCCTCTCCACCCCCATCGCCCTCGAAGAGCTCTTCTGGGGTGACGCCGGTATCGGCCTGGCGATCATGGGTTCGGGCCTGGCCGCGGCCGGCATCGCCGCAGCGGCCACCCCCGACCAGCTGTTCGAGTGGGTGCCCCAGTGCTACGGCACCGCCGACGACATCAAGCTCGGGGCCTTCTGTGCCAGTGAGCCCGATGCCGGCTCCGACGTGTCGGCCATCCGCACCCGTGCCGTCTACGACGAGGCCAGCGACGAGTGGGTCCTCAACGGCACCAAGACCTGGATCACCAACGGCGGCATCGCCGATATCCACGTGGTCGTCGCCACCGTCGAACCCGAGCTGCGCAGCCGGGGCCACGCCTCCTTCGTGGTGCCTCCCGGTACCGCGGGCCTGTCGATGGGGCAGAAGTTCCACAAGCACGGCATCCGCGCCAGCCACACCGCCGAGGTCGTGCTCGACGATGTGCGGGTACCGGGCCGGTGCCTGCTGGGCGGCAAGGAGAAGCTGGACGAGCGCCTGGCTCGCGTCCGCGAGGGCAAGCCCGGCAACTCCCAGGCCGCCATGCAGACCTTCGAGGCCACCCGTCCTGCGGTGGCCGCCCAGGCCATTGGGGTGGCCCGGGCCGCCTACGAGTACTCACTCCAGTACGCCAAGGAGCGGGTCCAGTTCGGCAAGCCCATCATCCAGAACCAGTCCATCGCCTTCATGCTCGCCGACATGGCCACCGAGATCGACGCCGCCCGCATGATGGTGTGGCGAGCGGCCTGGCTCGGCAAGCAGAAGCAGTACAAGAACGCCGAGGGCTCGATGGCCAAGCTCAAGGCCGGTCGGGTGGCCGTCTGGGCCACCGAGCGAGCCATGCAGATCCTGGGCGGCGCCGGCTATGTCACCGACCACCCTGTCGAGCGCTGGCATCGCGACGCCAAGATCTACGACATCTTCGAAGGCACCGAGCAGATCCAGCAGCTGGTGATCTCGAGGGCGATCTCGGGGCTGCGGATTGAGTAATAGGGCCCGCTATTGCACGGGTTTCTACGGTCAGGTGGCTCACCTCCCGTTTCAGTTCCCATTCCACCTCCCGGTCGTGTTCGTCCCTAGTTTCTGATTCTTCGGTGTCGAACATGGCATCGATTCGGGAGAAGCGATCGGGATACTGGGAGGTGCGCGTTTTCGTCGGCTACGACGATGAGGGCAAGCCGGTCCAGGTCTCCAGGGCGATCCGAGGCGGCAAGCGCGATGCCGAACGCCTTGCCGCTCAGTTGTCTTCGCGTCCGGCCCCGCGGTCGACAGAGCTGACCGTTGCCGAGCTGCTCGACGAGTACATGGGACACAAGGGCCCGTCGTGGTCCCTGTCGTCTCGGCGCGACTATGCGAGCCGGGCCGAGTGGATCAAGGCCGAGGAGATCGGGGCGAAGCCGGTGAGCCGATTGTCAGTGGCCGAAGTCGACCGTTGGCATTTGCGGATGCACACGGCAGGTGTTGGCGAGTCCCAGATCCGAAACCTGCACACATTGTTGCGGGCGGCGTTCAGCCAGGCCGTACGGTGGGAGCTGCTGCCCGCGAATCCCGTGGCGAGCGCCAAACTTCGGCGGCGGAAGAAGACACCGAGGGGCGTGATGTCGGTCGACGAGGTGGCCTTGGCGTTGACGGTGGCCGAGCAGGTTCATCCGTTCGCCCCTCTGGCGCTTCGGTTGGCCGCGGTCTCTGGTGCTCGCCGTTCCGAGCTGGCCGGGCTTCGGTGGGACCGAGTGGTCGACGGCCGGCTCATCATCGACCAGGCAATCACCATCGACCGAACGCAGCGGTGGGCGATCCGAGCGGTCGGCGGCGTTGCCGTGGATCTTCGGCGACGATGAGAATCCACCGAGCCCCGACAGGATCGGCTGGTGGTGAAGCGCACCCGCAAGCTGGCGGGCATCGATCAGCGGTGGCGTTTGCACGACCTGCGCCACTGGTCGGCCACGCATGCGATCGTCAGCGGCCACAACGTCCGCTCGGTCGCAGCAGGATTGGGTCACAGTGACCCAACGACAACGATGCGCACCTACGCCCACGCCCTCGAAGGCCTCGACCAAGGCATCGCTGACACCATTGCCGGCGTGCTCGACGGGGAGGCAGAGTGAGCGAGCTGGTACCGATCGAGTCGCACTTGCGCAATGCCGAGGTTCGCGACCCAACCGCGGCTTTGGTGTTTCGTGGTTGGCCGCTGACGGTCGAGGGCCTGCTGCGCAACGCCGACGCCACTCGTCGCCGCTACTCGTTGGCCGGCGAATCGCTCGTCGCGATCTCGGCCGAGGTGACCATGCCGGGGTGGGATGTCGAGAGCATCGTGTTGGGCGTCTGCACTGAGGAAGAAGCTCAACGGCTGATCGGACTGTTGGGCGATGCTCGTCCGAACCCCCATCACGTGAGGAGCGAGTCATGAACAACGACACCACCGTCGCCGTGACGCTCCCTGCCGACGTGAACCAGGTCGACGAGACGGGCTACGTGTGGGCGTTCCTGAGCGACTCGGCCGAGCCCGGCCGAGTATCGCCCGGGTCGATCATCGTGGCCGGCGATTCTGAGGAACCGTTCCTTGCTCGAGTCATCGATGTGGTCGAGGGCCCTGGTGACGATTCGATCGTCCACCTCGATGTGCTCGGTGTTCCCGATCAGGCCATTGACGAGCTTCGTCACGCAGGGTTGCTCCCGACGTAGGTCGACTTCGGCAGCAGACCTCGAACGAGCAGAGCAAGTTCCTCGCGAGGCACGCGCAGGCATCGACCGAACTGCACGACCGGGAGGTGCTGCGGACGAGCCCTCGGCCGCTGGCCCGTCTTTCTGCCGCGCCGAGACTCTGTCTCGGCTTGCCGACGCGCAACTGTGGGCCCTCCAAACACGGACGGCAGGGTGGCCTCGGCGAACCGGGCGCTTCTCCAGCGCCGGGTTCACCACCTCCGGGTCCACCTCCCAGTTCTTGCCGCGTCTGCGGGAACTGTCATAGCGAAGTGCCGACTTGGGGCTATCGACCTACCCATGGTCAGCCTCGGCCTCGTCGTCGTCGCGCCGCGTCGACCCGGCGGGCCTGACGCACCAGATCATCGGTCATGATCTCGTCCAGATGGCCGCCGAGCACTTCGAGGAGTCCCGACACGCTGACCCCTTCGCCGGCGCAGGTGTCATGCCACGCGTCATGGGAATGGGCGCTCACATAGGCGTGAAGCGCCTTGCGGGAGGTCCCGAACTGAGTGGGAGGTGACGGTGTTGTGCTAGTTGGCGTTGTCATCATGACTCTCCTGTAGTTTTTCGGTTCACGGCTTCGCTCTGACAGCAGGTTGCTGGCTCGAGCCGATCCCGGAATCTGTCGGTCTTGACACCGAGTATGGGGGTCGATCATGAGACGGGCATGAGACGGGCATGAGAATGCTCTCATCGAGCGCCTCGGCGGGGCCATTGGTGGCTGGGGCCCGATGGAAGGCCACGACCTGGTCGTACCAGCGGGGTCAAGGGGCAGCCCAGGCTGCACGACCTCGGGCGGGAGAGTGTTGTCTTGGAGATCGGCGGCCATCTCGGCCAGGTCGCTTGAGAACGGCAGGTAATGGCGGCGTAGCAGGGCGGCGTCGATGGTGGCGAAGTCGCAGGCGAGCGCGGCTTGGGATCCCGGGAACTGGGTCCATGTGACTGTGGATTGGTGAGGTGCGGGGTCGATGCCGTGTTGCTCGAGGATTCTCCACACGGTGGAAGCCCTGACCCGGTGACCGAGACCGGTGAGCTCGCCGCTGGTCGCCCTACCTCATAGGCATGCTCTCAGAGGCTGCTCGACGACGAGCAACCATCCCTGACGTGCCGCTAGAGAAAAATCACCGGATATCGATGACCAGAATCACGGGTGCGTCCTGGAGGCACCACCCTCCGGGGCCACTGACCAACGGACGTGACAGGTACTCAGGGACGCTCGCGCCCGCGTCACCTTGCCGGCTGATCGGTGATGCCTGACGGATGGGACATCGGGATACCCGGTAGACGGCCCCGGGGGCCAGGGGGCGGGCGGTGAGGAAATCCTGGCTTCGCGACGGGCGGCTGGGCACAACTGACGCTGCCTGTGGTAGGCTGATCGGTTGTTGGCGACAGCACCAGAGGCGGTATGTGCCGGTGCGAGAGGCGGGAACTCATGAGCGAAGGTGTTGACAAGGGGCTGGGGACGAGTTCTACGAAGGTGGATCGTCGTCGGTTCATCGAGGCCGCGGTGGCCACGGGGGGGATCACTTGGGCCGCGCCGGCTGTTCTTGGAATGTCATCCGGAGCTGCGGGCGCGGCGCATAGCGTCGACGACGGGTGCTACCGGTACATGTACGCGTACTCGTGCTTCGATTCTGCGGTAGGTCAGTGTAAGCAGGTCCCTGGCAGCAACGTTGAAGAAGACCCTTCCAACTGGACGTGTTGCGAGCCGAAAACCAGTTGGGCGAAACTGCCGGATGCTCCCCTCGATTCGGTAAAGGTGGAGGTGACACCGGGGACGTGCTCAGGAGGTACCCAGAGCAGCGTACCCTTCAAGGTCAAGTTCACCGCCAACCCTGGCTACTGGCTCATTAGCCCGACGATCCAGGGTTATAGCCCCCGCACCAAGTCGTGCCCAAGTAAGACACCGCAGTTGGACAAGTCAAGTGCCGATGGTGGCGGCTTGTGGAATAGCTTCGAATGGAAGATCGGCGTGCCGACCGTCGCGTACCCCTACTACTTCACCTTCTATGTGTACCACGGCATACCGGGTGTGTCCGGAATTGGCGGCTGCACATCCAAGGGCAATGGGTCTAAGGGCTTCTCCTAGCCACGGCCTGGTCCTCCAAGGGCTGGGAGTTGGTATTCATATCCGGTTCGGTCCGGGCGCTGAGCCAGTGATGCGGGTAGCCGAGCGTCTCTTCGCAGACCTCGAGAGCCAGGATATCCCTTGCTCGGATATGCTGTCGCTCCAGGTCAGTCGCGAGCCTTCCCAGTGGGTGGTCTCGGACGCCGATGGGTTTGCCCAACCGGGAGACAATCCCCACGCCGTCGCTGGCCACCTGGTGAGCGCGATCAACCGCCTCGCGGTCACCTGCAGCCCACTGATGGCCCTTCACGCGGGCGGCGTCACCCACAGGACGACCGCCGTGGTATTGGCGGCACCATCGGGGTTCGGCAAGTCCACCCTCACCGGCGCGCTCGTGCTCGCCGGATGCGGCTACCTGAGCGACGAGGCAATCGGCATCGATTCGAACTCGCTGGCCGCCCGGCCGTACCACAAGCCCTTAACCCTCAAGTCCGGATCGTTTGCCGTACTCCCCGATCTGCAGGGGGCTGCGCTCGAAGTCGACGACGGGGTTCGGGCCGAGTGGCATGTCCCGGTCGGGCCGACATGTGGTCGACTGGCCCTTGCGGCTCAAACTCCGATCGGACATATTGTCCTGCCTCATTTTCAACTTTCGGCGAAGGCAACGACGCTTGAGCTACTCCGGCCCGCCGAGGCAGTCATGGAGCTCGCAGGATGCGCTTTCGCCGGTCAACACTCGGCTCGAGAGCGACTGACCATACTGGCGCGGCTGGCCAACACGATCCCGGTACACCGTCTGGTCAGCAACGATCTCCATGAGACGGTCGTGGCCGTATCCGAACTCGCTGGCTGGGCAGATCTCGACTCGCGGACTCCACTGCCGTGGTAGCCGGACCTGCTCAGGTCATCGATGGCAGCACCGTTCTGCGGCCGAGCGAAAGCGTCCTTGGTTTGGAGCTCCGAGGCGAAATAGTCGCGCTCAACCAGCAGACCCTGCAGCTTCACCATCTGACACCAGCGGCAAGCGCCCTATGGCGCGATCTCGATGGCACCTCGTCGCTCAAGCAGATCTCGTTCCTCCTCGCCCGAGCGGAGGCCACAGACGAGACGAGGCTGGAGGCCGAGATCATCCGTCTCGCCAGCGAGCTTTTTGACCTCGACCTGGTCGCGATCAACCACAGAGACAGACAAGCTCACCCCGCTCCCCCGGACCCCTCGCATCGACCTCTGTCTTGATGAATCGGCGTGCTATCCGTCTCCAACCGCAAGGTTGTCCGGCGCTTCCGGTTTGGGCGGGGTGTGATGGTTGACAGGAGGTAGCGAAGGTAGCGCTCGAAGAGGCAGCCACAAACCTCATGGCAGGTGGCGATCACTGGCCGACCCCCATTTCGGCTGCATTCCGAGGCCAGTCGGTCATGGAGGCGAAGCGTCTCCCGGATGCCACCTTGTTGCCACAAGATGTCTGCGAACTGAGGCGACACCCTCTCTTCGTGAGCTTCGCATGGCTGCGAGTCAGATGCGCACCGTCTCGACGTATTCGCTCGCATCACGGACGAGTCTCGGATGGCCGCGAAAGCAAGCAACGAGCGCGGATGGGGGGGGCGAACATCCCGCATCCGTGCCGGGCATGAGCGCAGTGCTTGCGCTGTGCAACCCCAAGGGGCCCAGCTGAGCCAGGCGCCTGTGCGTCACTGGTCGGCAAGGTGCCCCCAAGGTCTCCCGCCATCTGTCCCTAGCCATCCCTAGTGGTCCGTCGTTGCTTCGGTCGCGAACGAAGAGATCGCCCGGCGGTGCTCGACAACTCCGGACACAGTGCGGCGGTGGTTCATGACACCCTGCACTCCAAGGCGCAGGACGGGGCGACGCAGTGGACGACCAGGCTGATGGCCGCGCGTCACGGGATTGGTGAGGACACCGTCGCCCGGATCTGGCGGGATCATGAGCTCAAGCCGTGGAAGGTTGACACGTTCAAGATCTCGAACGACCCCCCTGTTCGAGGAGAAGCTCGTTGATGTGGTCGGGTTGTGTCTGAACCCGCCCGAGCGGGCGGTGGTGTTCTGCTTCGACGAGAAGACCCAGTGCCAGGCGTTGGACCGCACCCCACCAGATCAACGCCGCAACGGACCACTAGAACGCGCTCGAATATGGACGAATTCGAGCTCACGGGGTAGACCGCGGCGCGAACAACCTACAGCTCAGCGCCACTACATGTCACGGCATGGACAACCCGGTATGACCTACGACATCTTCGAAGGCACCGAGCAGATCCACCAGCTCGTGATCAGCCGGGCCATCTCTGGGCTGCGGATGGAGTGAGTCTTGCCGGGTCGCCCAGAGCGGTTCCACGACGCCGACCCTGTCATCCCCATCAGGATGACTGATAGGCAGACCTAACATATCTCGCTAGGCTGTCATCATGATGGCGGGTCGTCGCGGAGAAGTCGAGGCCGCGGCGGATTCCGACCGGGTGGCGGCGCTGGCGGACATACCACCGCGGGTGAAGGCACGTATCGTCGCCATCAGCGCCGGCAAGGACATCACGCGTCGTTGTCTGGCTCTCGGGCTCAGGGTCGGTGCCGAGGTGACGGTCTCGCATCGGCGTGGCCGCGGCGTCGTGGTAGCCAGCGATGGCAATCGCGTCGCTCTGGGCGGCGACATGGCCGAGCTGGTGATGGTCGAGATCGTCAGCTGATGGGGTGCGCGGAATGCAGTGACGGCTCGCTGAGCCTGGAGACGAGTGGCGACCTCTCCGTGGCGCTGAGCGGCAACCCCAACTCTGGCAAGACGGCTCTGTTCAACGCACTCACCGGTGTTCGTCAACGCACCGGCAACTGGCCGGGAGTGACCGTCGACCGCAAAGAGGGGCGGTTCGAGATCGGGGGCCGCACGGTCAATGTGGTCGACCTGCCCGGCATCTACTCGCTCGATGCGGCAACACTGGACCAGCAGATCACCCGCGACTACCTCCTGTCACGCGACGCAGATCTGCTCGTCAACGTGATCGACGCGTCGAATCTCGAGCGCCATCTCTACCTCACCGTGCAGCTGCTCGAGATGAACGTGCCGATGCTGGTGGTGCTCAACATGGTTGACGTTGCGGCCCGACGTGGCGTCACCGTCGACGCCGACGAGCTCAGCAGAGCCCTGGGTTGCCCGGTCCTTCCGCTGGTCGCGGTGAGGGGTCAGGGCATCAACCAACTCGAGGCCGAGATCGAGGTCGCGGGTGCGTCACCCGCTCGCCCTCGGTTCTCGCCCGAGCACTCGCCGCCCGTCGAGGAGGCGATCGCCGAGCTCCTGCCACTGGTCGACACCCGGTCCGGTCAGGCCGACGCTCGCTGGCTGACCCTCAAGCTGCTCGAGGGTGATGTGTGGGCGTGTGACGCGGTCGGCCCGGAGGCGGTAGGGCAGGCAATCGCCCTTCAGGGCACGATCGAGGAGGGGGCGGGAGAAGAGGCCGACATAGTGATCGCGGGTGAGCGCTACACCCATGCCCACGCGATCGCCCAACGAACAACGACATGGGCCGCACCCGAGCGCGACATCGTCTCGGACCGCGTCGACCGGGTAGTCCTGGGCCGCTTCACCGGCCTTCCCATCTTCCTTGCGGTCATGTACGTGATGTTCATGTTCACGATCAACATCGGTGGTGCCTTCATCGACCTGTTCGACGGGGTGGCCGGAGCGGTCTTCGTCGACGGTTTCGGTGCTCTGCTCGACCGGGTCGGCCTGTCAGGCTGGCCCCGAGTGCTGCTGGCCGACGGTATGGGGGGCGGCATCCAGGTGGTGGCCACCTTCATTCCCATCATCGCGGCCCTCTACCTGTTCCTTTCGCTGCTCGAGGACAGCGGCTACATGGCCAGGGCCGCGTGGGTGATGGACCGGTTCATGCGCTTGATCGGCTTGCCGGGCAAAGCGTTCGTGCCCATGATCGTTGGTTTCGGCTGCAACGTCCCCGCAGTGATGGCCACCCGCACCTTGGAGAGTGAACGGGAACGCAAGCTCACCATTCTCATGAATCCGTTCATGTCGTGCGGAGCACGGCTTCCCGTCTACGCCTTGTTCGCGGCGGCCTTCTTCGCGACCGGTGGACAGAACATCGTGTTTGCCCTGTACCTGATCGGCATTCTGGCCGCCGTCGCCACCGGCATGGTCATGAAGAGCAGCCTGCTCTCGGGCGAGAGCGAGGGCTTCATGATGGAGCTCCCCTCCTATCACCGGCCGACCCTCAGGGGTGCGGGTCTGCACACATGGGACAGGGTGAGGGTGTTCGTTCGCGACGCCGGCAAGGTCGTCGTGCTCATGGTCTTGGCCCTGGCCGTGCTGAACTCAGTTGGCACCGATGGTTCGTTGGGGAACGAAGACACCGATGCCTCCGCGTTGAGCGCCGTGGGACGGTCGATCACCCCCGCATTCGCGCCCATGGGGATCGAGGAAGACAACTGGCCAGCGACCGTCGGTATCTTCTCGGGGGTGCTGGCCAAGGAGGTCGTTGTTGGCAGTCTCGATGCCATCTACACCGATCTGGCGGCACGGGACGCGGGCGGCCCGTTGGACGACGAGGCCTTCGATTTCTGGGACGTCATCAGCGCCGCGTTCGCAACGGTCCCGGCCAACCTGCGTGATGTCGCCGGCACCTTGGTCGACCCACTCGGCCTCGGCATCGGCAACGCATCGGCCGACCAGGAGGTCGACGAAGGCATCTTCGGTGCGATGACTGCCCGCTTCGACGGTCGTGTCGGTGCCTTCGCCTACCTACTCTTCGTGTTGCTGTATTTCCCCTGTGCGGCGACGATCGGAGCGATCGTGCGAGAGGCGGGCCGGGGATGGGCGGCCTTCGTGGCGCTCTGGACGACGGGTGTCGCCTACTACACGGCCACGGTCTTCTATCAGGGGGCCACGTTCACGCGACATCCCGTCGCCTCGACTCTTTGGGTCGCGGCTCTCACGTCTGTTCTGGTGGCGGTTGTAGCCGGCCTCCGGGTGTGGGCCGGTCGCCACGACGACTCACCAGCGCCGCTCGCGCCGGTGGGGAGCAAGGCCTGATGCTCTCGACCATCCGCCAGTATCTCGAGGCGCAACAGACTGCCAGTCTGGCGGAGATCGCCCAACACGTGGGCGCCGATCCCGGCGCCGTGCGCGGCATGGTTGATCGCTGGGTCCGCAAGGGCATGATCACCCGCGTGCCGATGGCGTGCGGTGGCTGTACCGACTGCGATCCCGCCACGATCGAGCTCTACCGCTGGCAGGGTCGGACCGACGTGGGCGAGTCAGACAGATTGCCGCGGGAGGCGCCGAAGTAGCACGAGCCCCTAGGAGGACCAGCTCCTCGGGTGCTTCGTTGCCGGCGATGCGATGGTCATGTCGATGCGTCCCGGCCCGGAGGGTCACCGCTTTGGATGCCGGTGGCACGCTCCACAAGCCCCCTTTCCCAGGGGCCGCCTAGTGTCGTGGCGAGGGTACCGAGGGGCCCGATGGTTTGTCGGATGAGAGGGACGCCGGGTCGGTAGGCCAGGTGGTGGTGAGTTGGGGCGTCGAGAATGGTGGCGTGGCCAGCCGATCCAGGGGTGAGGCGGCCGATGTCGGTTCGGTGGAGGGCTGCGGCTCCGCCGAGGGTGACGGCTTGGACGGCTTCGTCGATCGTCATGTGCATTTCGCGGACGGCGAGGGCGATGCAGAACGAGATGGATGTGGTGTAGCTCGATCCCGGGTTGCAGTTGGAGGCGATCGCGACGCTGGCGCCAGCGTCGATTAGGCGGCGGGCATCGGGGTAGGGCTGGCGGGTGGAGAAGTCGGCTGCGGGGAGAAAGGTGGCGACGGTGTCGCTGTTGGCGAGTGCTTCGATGTCGTCGTCGGTGAGGTGGGTGCAGTGGTCGACCGATGCGCAGCCGCACTCGACGGCGAGCTGCACTCCTGGTCCGGTCCCGAGTTGGTTGCCGTGGAGCCGTAGCCCGAGGCCTGCCTTCTTGCCTGCTTCGAGGACGGCCCGGCATTGGTCGGCGTCGAAGGCTCCGGTTTCGCAGAACGCGTCGATCCACCGGGCGTTGGGCGCGGCGGCGGTGAGCATGTCGTTGCAGACCAGATCGATGTAGTCGTCGGCTCGGCCTCCGTATTCGGCGGGGAGGAGGTGGGCGCCGAGGAATGTTGTCTCTGGGGTGTAGGTGCTGGCGATGTCGAGAGAGCGGGCTTCGTCGGCGACGTTGAGGCCGTAGCCCGACTTGATCTCGATCGTCGTGGTCCCGGCGTGGTGCGCCTCGAGGAGTCGTTGGCGGACGAGGCGGTCGAGCTCTGCGGTTGGTGTGTTGCGGGTGGCGTCGGTGGTGACACGGATACCGCCGCCGTCGTATGGCCGTCCGGCCATTCGGGCCGTGAACTCCTCGGATCGGTCGCCGGCGAATACGAGGTGGGTGTGGGAGTCCACGAATCCGGGCAGGACACAGGCGCCGTCGGCGTCGATTCGGGTGTCTGCCCCCGTGTCGGAAGGGCAAACGGCTTCGACGACACCATTGGTGATGACCACCGCCGCGTTGGTGATGATCCCGAGCGGGCCGGCTCCCAGTGCTGGATCGTTGGTGATGAGGGAGCCGATGTTGTCGATGATGAGCGACGAATTGGTGGCCATGGGCTTCACCGATCCATCAGATCATGGATGGATGCATGAAGCTCAGTGGTGACGTCGACCCGCCCATGGTGCCCGTCCTCGACGATGAGGGTCCCGTCGATGATGACGTGGGTGACGTCGGCGGCGGTGGCGGCGAAGACCGCGGCGGCCGCGGCGACATCGGTGGCAACGCCCGCGGTGCGGACCGAGTCAAGGGTGATGGTGACAAGATCGGCTCGTTGGCCGGGTCGGATGAGCCCCGCATCGGGCCAGCCGAGGCTGGCCTGCCCGGCGGTGGTGGCCATGGCAAGAAGCTCCGAGACGCAATGGTGGCCACGTCGTCGGGAGCGGACTCGCTCGTCGAGCTCAATGGCCCTGCACTCTTCGAATTGGTCGATGATCGCGTGCGAGTCACTCCCCAAGGCGATGGCGACACCGGCGGTGACCAGTTCTGTGGTTGGGCCGATGCCGTCACCCAGGTCATGTTCGGTGGATGGGCAGACGCACACGGTCGAGTCCGTGGTGGCGAGGAGCTCGACGTCGTGTGTTGTCAGGTGGGTGGCGTGCACGGCGCTGAATCGGTCGCTCAGGACCTCGGCATCGTGCAGCACCTCGGTGGGTGTCATATCGTGCCGGGCGCGGCACTGGTCGTTCTCGGCCTCCTGTTCAGAAACGTGGGCGTGGATCGGCACGCGCTGGTGGCCGGCCCACTCGGCGACCAGCTTCATCGAGGTGGGGTCGACGGCCCGGACGGAGTGGATGGCGGCACCGACCAGCTGGTTCGAGCCTGGTGTGAGCTGTTCGACTCGCCCGACCCAATCGTCGGCGGTGGCGTCGCTGAAGCGCCGCTGAGTGCCCTCGGGAGGCAGGTAGCCGTCGGCGGAGAGGCCGCCGTGGAGGTAGACGGTGTCGAGCAGGGTGATGCGAATGCCGGCTTCGGCGGCGGCGGCGAGGACCGCCTCGCCCATGGCGTTGACGTTCTGGTAAGGAGTGCCGTCGGGTTGATGGTGGACGTAGTGGAACTCACCGACCGACGTGATGCCCGCCAGGGCCATCTCGGCGAAGGTCGCTCGAGCCAGCCGATGGTAGTTGTCGGGGTCGAGGCGTTCGGCGGCGGTGTACATGAGGTCGCGCCATGTCCAGAACGAGCCGCGATCGGCCTGGGTTCTCGATCGCAGGGCCCGGTGGAAGGCGTGGCTGTGGGCATTGGCCAATCCGGCCAGAGTGAGACCACGAAGGCGGGTAGCGGAGGGTTCAGTCTGCCCACCCGGCTCGACATGCTCGAAGCGACCGTCGGCGACCCTGATGAGCACCTGTTCTTCGACCCGGTCGTCGATGAGCGCGAGATCGCAGATGTAGTCGGTCACGAACCGAGCCGGTCCGAAAAGGCGGTGATGCGCTCGATGAATTCGTCGCGATGGTGGATCTCGAACTCGTCCCAGGTGGAGAGCGTGGACGTGTCCTCGACGCGGTCGATGAAGAGCACACCGTCGAGATGGTCGACTTCGTGCTGCCAGGTGCCGGCAGTGAGACCCCGTTTGATCTCGTCGTGTGCGTTGCCGTCGCGGTCGAGGTACCGGACCCGGATGTTGACGTGGCGTCGCACATTGCCGCGCAACGGCACCGACAGGCAGCCCTCGTTGATCTCCACCACCTCACCGTCGAGCGGTTCGATGACCGGGTTGACGGCGACGGTGAGCGGAATCGGTGGTTTGTATGGGTACCGGGGGTTGGAGGTGACCTCCATGGCGACGATTCGCACCCCCGCCCCGACCTGGGTTGCCGCCAGGCCCGCCCCGCTGGCGTGGCGCATCGTGTCGACCAGGTCGTCTATCAGGCCCTGGATCCGATCAGACGCCAGGTCGTCGGCCGAGACGCTGGCCCCGGGGGCTCGTAGAGCCGGGTCGCCGATCGACAGGATGGGACGAACGCTCATGGCGTCGCCGAATTCATGGGGATGGTGACACCCCTTTCTTCGGCTACTTCGCTGGCTCGGTCGTAGCCGGCGTCGACATGGCGAATGACACCCGTTGCCGGATCGTTGGTGAGGACCCGCTCGAGCTTCTCCGCCGCCAGCTCGGTGCCGTCGGCGACGCTGACTTGCCCAGCATGGATTGATCGGCCGATGCCGACGCCGCCACCATGATGGATGCTGACCCAGGTGGCACCCGAGCACGAGTTGACCAAGCCGTTGAGGAGGGGCCAGTCGGCGATGGCGTCGGAGCCGTCGAGCATGGCCTCGGTCTCCCGGTAGGGCGAGGCGACCGACCCGGAGTCGAGGTGGTCGCGCCCGATGGCGATGGGTGCTTTCAGTTCGCCCGTACGGACCATCTCGTTGAACCGCAGGCCCAGCCGGTGCCGCTCTCCGTAGCCGAGCCAGCAGATACGAGCCGGTAGGCCCTGGAAGGCAACCCGTTCACCAGCGAGTCGGATCCATCGGCCGAGGGACTCGTTCTCGGGGAACTCTTCGAGTACGGCCCGGTCGGTGGCGGCGATGTCGGCAGGGTCGCCGGAGAGTGCGACCCAGCGGAAGGGGCCGATCCCTTCGCAGAACAGGGGGCGGATGTAGGCCGGGAGGAAACCCGGATAGTCGAAGGCACGGTCGAATCCTCCGAGCTCGGCTTCGGCTCGCAGGCTGTTGCCGTAGTCGAACACTTCGGCCCCAGCGTCCATGAAACCGACCATGGCTTGGCAGTGGGTGGCCATGGCGGCCCGGGAACGGCGGGTGAACTCTTCGGGTTGGTTGGCCTTGAGGTCGGCGGCAGCCTCGGGGGAGAGGTCGTTGGGCATATAGCTGAGAGGGTCGTGGGCGCTGGTCTGGTCGGTGACGATGTCGGCCTCGATGCCGTCAGCGAGCAGGCGAGGCATCAGATCGGCGGCGTTGCCCAACAGACCAACCGACAAGGGTGTCCGAGACTTCCTGGCCTCGGTCACTCGCTCGATCGCGGATGCGTAGTCGGGTGCGATCTCGTCGAGGTAGCGGTGGTCGACACGTCGTTGCAGCATGTGCTGGTCGACATCGACTATCAGTACCACGCCGTCGTTCATGGTGACGGCGAGGGGTTGGGCGCCACCCATGCCCCCCGCTCCGGCGGTGATGGTGAGGGTGCCCGCGAGGGTGCCGTTGAATCGTTTGCGGGCGATCTCGGCGAAGCATTCGTAGGTGCCCTGCAGTATTCCCTGGGTGCCGATGTAGATCCACGATCCGGCCGTCATCTGCCCGTACATCGTGAGCCCCAGGTGTTCGAGGCGGCGGAACTCGTCCCAGTTGGCCCAGTCGGGGACCAGGTTGGAGTTGGCGATCAGCACCCGCGGCGCCCACTCGTGAGTCCTGAGCACCCCGACTGGTTTGCCCGATTGCACCAGCATCGTTTCGTCGCGTTCGAGGGTGGTGAGAGTGTGGAGCATGGCGCGGTAGGCATCCCAGGAGCGGGCGGCCCGACCGGTGCCGCCGTACACCACGAGCTGGTCGGGGTTCTCCGCCACCTCCGGGTCCAGATTGTTCTGCAGCATCCGGTAGGCGGCCTCTTGCTGCCACCCCTTGCACGCCAGGTCGGTGCCGCGGGGTGCCGTGATGCCAGTCACGGGCTGCCCGATCGATCCTGTGTTGTTCGTGGGAGTGCTCATGTCTTGCATTCTCGATCCACCAACCTTAGGTTGTCAACACATGGTATGAATTGTCAGGGTATGACAATAGTTGGGACGATCTCCTCGTATGCGATCCAGGACAGCCGAGACCATTCAGACTGAAGGAGTACCGAGGTCGGTCGGGCGGGTTCTCGATCTTCTCGAGATCGTTCTCGCCGAGAAGTCCTGCACGCTGACCCACGCTGCGGTGATATCGGGGCTCACTCCTACCACGGCCCTGCGGCACCTCCGGGCCCTCGAAGCGCGGGGCTACCTCGACCGCGACACCAATGGTGTGTTCTCCGCCGGCCCCACCCTGGCTCGGATCGCCGGGTCGTTGCGCGATGACGGGCCGCTCGAACGGCTTGTCACTGCTGCGCAGCCCCATCTCGACGCCCTGGCCGCCGGGACCGGTGAGTCGGCCTATCTCGCCATGAGTGACCGAAAGGTCGCCACCTACATCGCAACCGCTGAGAGCAACCGCGCGATCCGCCACGTCGGATGGGTCGGCCAGAACGTGACGCTCGAAGGAACGGCCGTCGGCCAAGCGTTGGCCACGCCCGGTGTCGTAGTAGCCCGGACCGGCGCTGTCGAGCCCGACATCACCGCCCTTTCCCTCGCGCTTTGGGACAAGGGCAAGCTCGGCTTCGCCATCTCGATCATCGGGCCCCAGCACCGCCTCGATGCCAAGGCCGCCGAACAAGCCGAAGCGATGCTGCTTCGCTCGGTCTCTGGTCTGAGTCGTGATCTCGGGATCGACAACAACACCCCGATGCCACAGGCTGGGGTGTCATGACCGGTCAACACCCGACAGTCCGATTGGATGGTCCCGGCGTCACCATCGCCGATGTGGTTGCTGTGGCTCGTCGAGGAGCTGCCGTGGAGCTCACCGAAGCGGCCATCGGCCGCATGGAGAAGGCACGAGCGATCGTCGAGCGTCTCGCCGAGGGTGAACCGAAGTATGGCGTCTCCACTGGTTTCGGAGCTCTGGCCACCGTGTCTATCCCCCCTGACCGCCGCCAAGCGCTCCAAGCTGCACTCGTCCGCTCCCACGCCGCCGGTATGGGTGACCCCGTCGAGGACGATGTGGTCCGAGCGATGATTCTGCTACGCGCTCGAACCCTTGCCCTCGGAGCGAGCGGGGCCCGGCCCCTCGTCGCCCAGGCAATGATCGACCTCCTCAACGCCGGCATCTCGCCGATCGTTCCGGAATACGGATCGCTCGGAGCCAGCGGCGACCTCGCGCCGCTTGCCCATGGCGCGCTGGCCCTGCTGGGGGAAGGTGATGTCCACCACCGTGGCCGACGCCGCCTTGCGGCCGACGCTCTCGACGAGGCAGGACTGGAGCCGATCACCCTCGTCGAAAAGGAGGGCCTCGCCGTCACCAACGGGACCGACGCCATCCTCGGCATGTTGTGTCTCGCCGTCGATGACGCCCGACGCCTTCTGGCCCAAGCCGACATGATTGCCGCCCTGACCGTCGAAGGACTGCTGGCCTCAGATGGCCCATTCGCCGACGACCTCCAACAGCTTCGCCCCCACCCGGGCCAAGCTGTCAGCGCCGCGAACATCCGGGCCATGCTGGCCGGGTCACCGATCGTCGCCAGCCACAAGACCGATGACCCCAGGGTGCAGGACGCCTACTCGATCCGCTGCACCCCTTCGGTCCACGGGGCTGCCCGCGACACACTCGAGCATGTAGATCGGGTCGCCGAGAACGAACTTGCCTCAGCGATCGACAACCCCATGGTCCTGCCCGACGGAAGAGTCGAGTCCTGCGGGAACTTCCACGGAGCTCCACTCGGGTTCGCCGCCGACTTCCTCGCCATAGCTCTTGCCGAGGTCGGCGCCATTGCCGAAAGACGCATGGATCGGCTGCTCGACCAGTCCCGCAGCCACGGGCTCCCACCGTTTCTCGCCGATGAGGTCGGAGTCGACAGCGGGCTCATGATCGGCCACTACACCGCAGCGGCGATGGCATCGGAGAACAAGCGCCTCGCCGTACCAGCATCAGTCGACTCGCTGCCCACATCGGGCATGCAGGAAGACCATGTCTCGATGGCCTGGGGAGCGGCCCGAAAGCTCCGTAAGGTCATCGACAATGTGAGGCGAATACTGGCGGTTGAATACGTCGTAGCGGCCCGAGCCATCGACCTGCGCCAACCCCTTGAACCGGCCCGGGCAACCGGCCTGATCGTCGGTCTTCTCCGTGAGAGCGTGGCTGGTCCAGGGCCAGATCGCCACCTGTCGCCAGACCTCTCACAAGCGGAGGCGCTCCTGATGGGCGACACCCTCCAACTGGAGCTCGATGGTGGTGATGCCGCAATCACCTGAGGGCTGTCGGTGGATGTGTTGGCGCCCGGTGCGCCGAGAGCACCACTTCAGTTCAGAGGTGGATGCCGCACTCCGTGTGGGCCAGAGGGCTGACCTCTGTAAGGCCGCGGCTGTCGGCACCGACGAGGTCAAGGACGGCGCGCTCGGGTGCTTCGCATCGCCGGGCACCCGTGAGCCAGGCTCTCCGGCCCGAGAGAGCATGGTCGAGCAGGGTTGACTTCGAGGCGCAGCATTCGCCGGAGGGGACGGGGCCCGACGGTTGGCAGGGCGAGGTCGACGAGTACGGCGTCCTGCATCGAGGTGAGCAGACAGAGTTCGTCACCGTAGGCTTCGCCGGCCCACTCGATGGTGGCACCCGCGGTTGGGGTGTGAAGGCTCACCTGCGGAGCGAGTTCGGTCACGTCGAGGTGTGTGTAGAGGGCTACCTCGGCCTCTGACCAATAGACCGGAACTACCGAGAATGTCAGCTCGTGGCGCCGG
>JAAEMS010000016.1 GCA_024225275.1 Actinomycetes bacterium | reverse complement strand
GTCACCTTCGGCTGATCCCCGGCTCGATAGGACCGGACGGATTCGATGCCGAGCCAGATCAGATACGTAGCCCCGGCCAACTTGACCACCGTGAACGCCGTCGCAGACGCTGCCACGATCGCAGACAGGCCGACCATTGCTGCGCCGACGTGAACCACCGTCCCGACATGGATCCCCGCGACCGACACGAGCCCAGCTCGACGGCCCTGAGTGGCGCTTCGCGTCACGATGTACATGACAGCCGGGCCCGGCAACAGCAAGAGCGCAAGGGTCGCAAGAGAGAACGCGAGCAGCGTGTCGCCTGACATCCACTCGACAGTAGCCTCGAGCCGACCGACCCTTGGCTCGAGTTCATCCCGCCTTGTCGTCCGGCCATGGACCTCGCTCGATATCGACACATCTGACCGGCGACAGGCATCACATGCCTGTCAGCCCCACATCCCCCAACGCGACCGCCCGATCAGCTCCACCCGCCCCCCTGATCGCTCTATCGGCGGCGTTCGAGCTCTCCGTCGCTCGCCAACGATCTCTGCGATCCGGGCTCGAATGCCTGAGGCCCCGCCCCCCCTGCTCAATCGCTTCATTGATCCCGGCCAACTCAACGGTGGTACCACTCATGCCACCAGCTCCGGAACCCTCTCCCTGGCTCAGCCAGGGCCAGTTCAGGCTCTGGAACGGATTTCCCCTATGCCCGTCCGGACCTTGGGCCCTACCGGGCACCATCGATCGGATTAACTGTCCGGGAAGCGAAACGGTTCGGGGATGGTGCGCCTCACCCACACATTGACCGCCACTGACCTACTCATGCAGCCAGGAGGCTCACGATGAACACGAGAAGAACCGAACGAACCGCCGGAACACTCTTCATTCTGGCGACGGTCTCCTCGGCCCTCGGGTTCGTCCTCCTGGAGCCAGTTCTGGATGACCCCGACGTTCTCGGGAGTATCGCTGCAAGTGAAACGAAGGTCGTACTCGGGGCGTTCCTTCTTCTTGTCAATGCCATCGCCGTCGTTGTGATTCCAGCCCTGCTCTTCCCCACCCTCAACAAGCACAACCGCCCGCTTGCCCGGCTCTACCCCGGCTCGCGGATCATCGAATCAGTAGTCCTGGTCATCGGCGTCGTCGGCTTGCTCGCAGCAGTCTCGTTGAGCCGGGACTACGTCGAAGACTCCCCCGATGCAGCCAGCTTCCGGGTTTCGGGCGATGCGCTCATGGCCGTGTACGACTGGGGTGTCCTGCTCGGAATCATGCTGTTCTTCGCACTCGCCGGGCTACTCCTCAACTACCTCCTCTACCGAGCACGACTCGTCCCACGCTGGCTGGCCATCTGGGGGCTGATCGGAATCGCGCTCCTGCTGGTCGAAGGCACACTCGAGGCCTTCGATGTCGACAACCTCGCCATCATGTCCGTGCCCTTCGCCATCCAAGAGATGGTCTTCGCCGCCTGGCTGATCACGAAGGGACTCAACCATTCCGCCCCTTCCCAAGCCGTCGACAACGCCACGACGACGTGAGTGCGTCGAGAAACCAGCGGGTCGTGGTCACCAACCATGGAGGCCCCGAAATATGGCAGGTGGTGGAGGAAGGGGTGCGGACCCGCTCCGACGTTCTGTCCGGGCATCCGTAACGAAAACACCCCAGAATCCCGGACAGAACGGCTTCCCCCTCCAACGGGGCGGGAGGGCGACGGCGTCCAGTTGTGTCTACTGACCACGCCACCATGGGCATGTACTCAGCGGCCACATGGGCAACCCCGATCCCAGGAAGCAGTCTTATCGATGCCAGACCTGTGGGAAGCGCCGGCCGCCCTACCAGTTCTACTGAGATCAACACCAAGCGGTTGGAGAGCTGTACGACAAGCCGACCTTCATCGATCGCATCATGAGTCGGATGCTCGGGCGCTCACGGTCAGCAACGCCTGACCAGTGACGAACGCCAACGCCCGGTGATCCCTCGGCCTCGTGGCCCAAGGGGACGCTGCCGCAAGGCCGGACCCAGGCCGACCTAGGTCTTGCCCGCCAGGACATCGTTCCGCTTTGGTGGAGGTGGTCGCGCCGTCAGGACAGTGCACGGTACGGCGGAATCGGATCAGCCTGTGCGACGGTGAGGTAGTCGGTACCTGCCGAACGGGTATCGCCCCGGGTCGTGCTCATGTGATCACCCTGTCTCCGCGGGTGAGCGCAATGCTCAACAACGGGACCCGACCGGGAGACGAAGGGGCCTTCGCTCCCTCGACTCCGCACCGGAACTGCCGATGAATAGAGAGTGGAGCTCAACGATTCGACGGCCGCCGGGGATCCGGTCAACCCCCTCCTGAACAGGATCGACCGCGCCCTCCAGGGGGTTCAACGACCCCTGATCCGGGCGGCCGAGGTGCGCGTTCACGAGAGTGACTGGTTCGGTGAACTGGTTGGCGACGTGATCCGGCCGATCCTCGAGCTCGGAGCCTGGGAGGTCGAGTACCACGGTCATGCGGCCTCGGTGGAGCAAGCCGAAGATCTCCGGGAGGTCCGGCTGCACGTGGCCGCCAGTGGCCATCACTGGGATGACGGTGCCGGTTTCTGGCTCGGCATCGCGCCCGCCCCCGACCACGCGGTGGCCTTCGTCGAATGGGGTCCGAACGGCCCCCGGCTGCTCGCCACCATTCCCGCCGATCAAGTAGACGAGGAAGCCGTCTTGGCCCAGATCGTTCCCCTTGTCGAAGACCTGGCTCACAACATCAGCGACGAGGAGTGACCCCGTGTACGACAACATCATCCTGCCCACCGACCACTACTCGAACGAGCCGGCCCTCGGAATGGCGGGCGACCTCGCCTGGATGTTCGACGCCTGTCTGGTGGTTCTGACCGCTCTTCCGACCCCCGACGACATGCGCGAGGAGATCGAGGAGAAGCTGGTCGCCGCCGGCCGCGATGGGCTCGAATTCAAATGGGACACACACGAGCCGCCCGAGAAGGCGATCCCCAGGCTCACCCGAGAGCTCGACCGCCCCCTCGTCTGCATGAGCACCGCCCACATGGCGAACCATGGCCCGCTCACGAAATCGGTGGCCGAGCGGGTAGTCGCCGATGTTGACGTGCCCGTGGCGTTGCTCGGACCCCACTGCCCCTCCACGGGGGCCCGTCACCACCTCACCGAGCTGGTGGCTTGTGTTGACGGCTCCGACTTCGCCGACGAGAGCCTGCCTCTGGCCATGGCCTGGGCCCTCGAGTCTGGTCTTCCGGTTCGGGTCCTCTCGGTTGTGCCTGACAACGAGCTCCCGAGCGCCGATCTGATTCACGAGCGGGAGCGCGTGCTCCTGGCCCCCGACCAGGTCGAGTGCACCATCCTGCAAGGCGACCCCGCCACCGCCGTGGCCAACTGGAGCCGCGGCCATCCCGGCGCCCTCCTCTTCGCCAGCACCCACGGACGCACCGGCCGTGACCTGCGGAAACACCCCAGCGTGGCCGGCCACCTCGTATCCGAGGCCAGCCTGCCGGTGGTTGCGGTACACCCCAAGACGGCTCACGTCTCCTGACTCACTTCCCAATGGGTGGCCACGCCCGCTCCTGACCCTGAACCGGGAGCAGCACCGACGGCGGATCGGGCCG
>JAAEMS010000015.1 GCA_024225275.1 Actinomycetes bacterium | reverse complement strand
GACCGGCCGGTGGACGAACAGGGTCACGTCGTTGCCGTCGACGCCCTTGATGACCTTGGCCTCCGACACCACGCCCTCGGCGGGTCGGCGCGAGGGTCATCCTCGAGCATCATGTCGGGCGTTCCCAAGCGGCCGGGCAGAATTGGATCGGCGTCGACGTTCATGATGATCTCCCTCATGGGTGGGTGGTTGCCAACAGCCCAGTGACCAGTGTCGCTCCCTCCTTTTCACGCGAACCGCAGCCGAATGTGGTGAGCTGGGGGCCATGGACTATCAGACACTTGTTGGGGAACGCCGCAGCATCCGGGGCTACAAGAAGGACCCGGTCCCTAAGGAGGTGATCGACGAGATCATCACTCTCGCCAAGGGGGCACCCTCGTCGATGAACACCCAGCCGTGGCACTTCCACGTGATCACCGGTGCTCCCCTCGAGCTGATCCGGGAGGGCAACACCGAGCGGATGATGGCCGGAGCTTCCGTGGACCGCGAGATCAAGCTCGGTCACGGCTATGAGGGCGTCCACCGCGAACGCCAGGTCGAGATCGCCATCCAGCTGTTCGAGGCCATGGGCATCGAGCGCGACGACAAGGAACGGCGCCAGGACTGGGTCATGCGGGGCTTCCGCCAATTCGACGCCCCCGTCTCCATCGTGGTGACGATCGACCGTGAGCTGGCCGAGGACACGGTGAGTCATTTCGATGTCGGCGCCGCCACCTACGGCTTGGTACTGGCCGCCGCCGACAAGGGGCTGGGCACGGTCATCAATGGCCAGGGGATCATGCAGTCGAGTGTGGTGCGCGAGCACGGCAACATCCCCGAAGACGAGATCATCATGACCTGTGTGGCCATGGGATGGCCCAACGAGGACTTCGTGGCCAACGACGTGAAGTCACGCAGGGCCTCCAACGACTCGGTCGTCACCTACGTGGGCTTCGACGAGTAGAGCCCGGTCTCAACGTGGCCACTCCCCGCCCCTTCCTTGGGTACGAGGAGTCGCGCAACACCCCGAACATCGTGGTCGACGGCTCGCCCAACGAGGCCACCGTCCTGACCCTGACCCACGGGCCGGGGCAGTGGCAGCCAGAGGGCACCCAGGTCGAGTCCGGCGCGACCACCTGGACGGCCCAGCCTCCGTCATCGCTGACACCCCTCCTGCGATCCGAGCGCGACTCGAGCCTGGATCTCGAAGTGGTTCTTGCCGCCGTGGGCGGGCACCTGAGGACCGCACCGACGGCGTGGGATCCGTTTCCGTCCTAAGCTCGCGGCATGGAACCGGTGAACTACGTCGATCTGCTCAACCAGCGCTATCACCAGCAGGGATTCCCCCCCTACCAGTGGACGATCAACCAGGACGCTCCGCTCACGGCCCCCACCAAGCCACTCTCGGAGTGCCGTGTCTCGATGTTGACGTCTGGTGGAGTGGCCCACTGCTCGATGCCCGAGTGGGATGCCTTCGCCACGAACGACTTCCGGCTCGACGAGGTCGACCCGACGTCCACCAGTGGCGACTTCACCGTCAACGACAGCTACTACGACACCACTGACGCATCCGTCGACGTCAACTGCGTGTTCCCCATCGACCGGTTGCGTGAGCTCGACGAACAGGGTGTGGTTGGCTCGGTGGCCGACCGGCTCTGGAGCGGTTTCATGGGCCGGATCTACAGCCGCACCAAGATCCTCGAGGAGTCGGCTCCGGCGTTGGCCCAGGAGTTACACGATGACGAGGTCGACCTCTTCTTGTTGGTGCCCGCCTGACCTCTCGACCACCAGACAGTTGGTCTGGTCGCACGAGTTGTCGAAGCTTCCGGGATCCCCACCATGCTGGTCTCCACCGGCCGGGATCTGACTGCCCAGGTCCGTCCGCCCCGCAGCCTGTTCGTGAACTTCCCGATGGGCAATCACTTCGGTGGGGCGGGCGATGCCGAGCAGCAGAGGGGGATACTCCACAGAGCCTTGGAGCTCACCTATGAGATCACCGAGGCGGGGACCATGGTGGACCACGACGAGGTCTGGCCCGAGTCCTTCGCGGACAGAGTCGAGAAGTCTCTTCTCGCCGGGTGAGACCCTACTTCCAGGCGAATACCGGCTGTTCGTAGCCGTCCACTCGGATGTGGTCACCTTCGTAGGCGACAGCCCGGAACTGGTACAGCAGAGCGCCGGTGGGGGCATGCACCAGATCTCCTCCGATGGGTAGCTGGATCACCGGACGCTTGCTCTCGGGGATCGCCACGAACCGGGGCGAGTCGGGGCGGGCCAGCTCGCGGATCGATATCCGGTGGATCGAGGCGACCTCATCGGGGTTGGCCACCGGTTCGGCCTCACCGCCCCAGAAGACGAAAGGGCTGATCACGTAGCCGGATCGGGTGGGGTAGTCGTCGAGCCGACCGATCAGAGAGTCGGCGTCGAGAGTCAGGCCAACCTCCTCTTCGGCCTCGCGGACCGCAGCTTCGAGCGCGGTCTCGCCGGCGTCGATGCGACCGCCGGGTAGGGCCCACTGGCCGGCGTGCTCGTTGAGTCGGGCGCCACGTCGGGTGAGCAGGACCGACGCCCCACCCGCGGTCCCTTGGACGTCGCCGGTGATGAGGTCGGCAGCGGTGATGCCGGGTACATAGTCGAGCATGTCGAGGCGCTCGGCGGCGGTGAACTGGCGACCGTGCGAGTCGTCGCCGTGGACGGCGTTGTCGCTGTCGAGGACGATCAGGCACACCGCGGCCCGCTTCCGGCCCTCCGGGGCGTGCTCACGAACCTCGAACGATTCGAGATGGCGAACCATCCGGGCCCTCAGAACGGAGTCGTAGATCACATCGTCCCCTCTGGTCACGGGGGCCAACCTACTCTCCGGGCCTTGGTCGGGTTCTGGGATCTCCGTGTGAGGAACCTCTTTGGGGACCGGCCCGCTCAGGCCGACGTAGACCCGGTTCCCCGGCCATGGACTTACCGTGTAAGGTTCGGGACCTAAGACCCTTCGGTTGTCAAGGTGGCCTTCGTACGGTCGGAGGCGGCCTTCGTACCGTCGAAGGAATCACCTCACGACGAAGGGGGCCTCCATGGCCGATTTCCTGAACGCCTACTCGATCCAGCGCTGGATGGAGCTCTGCCCCCAGGGGTATCTCGAGGACACCGTCTACGGCCATGGCGAGGGCGAGAACGAACCCGAGGTTCTGCTCGAAGACGAGGATCTCCGCACCGACGCCATTCGGACTACCGTTCAGCTTGTCGTGGGCGAGAGGGCGGCGTTGGCCGCCTCCTCGGGTCTTATCAACTGCGCTCCCGACTATCCGAGCAAGCACTTCTTGGCCACCCAGACCCTCGACGAGGCCCGCCACGTCGAGATCTTCACCCAGCGCCTCCACGACCTGGGAGTGGGGCCCGCTGACCTCGAGAGCACCATCGATCAGTTCGTCAACCCCAACCTGGTGAAGTTCGCCGAGGTCCTGCTCGAGAAGGTCGAAGCCGGTGACTTCATCGCCGGCGTGGTGGGTCAGAACATCGTGCTCGAGGGCATGGCTTTCAGTGTGTTCGAGATGATGGAGGCGGCCAGCCGGCAGACCAACCCGAAGTTCGCCCACACCCTGACCGGGACCATCGCCGACGAGCGGCGCCATGTCGGGTTCGGTGAGAACCGGATCGGCTCGCTCATCAAGGAGCACCCCGAGAAGAAGGCCGAGATCGAGAAGATGCAGAAGGACATGACCGGTCACATGCTGGCCACCTTCTCACTGGCCTTCGGCGAAGGAGCCGGCAGTGAGGACAGGGAACGAGAGGCCGCAGGCAAGATGGCTGCCTCCCAGGGCGAGGAACTCGACGGCGCCGAATGGCACGGGACCAACCTGACCACCGCCACCACTGAGGAGCGCCAGAACCTGCTCGAAGATGTCGTGATTGGTGAGTTCAAGACCCGGCTGGGCCGGATTGGACTTGAGTACCAGGCCCCGACCGGTCAGTGACCGACGAGTTCGACCCCCATGCCCTGGACCAGAAGGAGTTCCTCGAGCAGGTCCACTCGTTCGAGTTCTGGTTCCAGGCCGTAGAGGGCTACCTGACCGATCGTCCCTACGGTCACCGCGAGGACACCCCCGAAGTCGAGCTCGACGAGGATCGTCGAGAGAACCTGATCACCACCCTGTGCAACTACTGCGTGGGGGAGACGGCCGCCCTCGACGGGGCCAGCGGGATGGTCGACTTCGCCCCCAACCGACACGCCAAGATCTTCCTGGCCACCCAGGCCGTGGACGAGGCCCGTCACCTCGAGGTCTTCCTCCAGCGGATCCGCGGGCTCGGTGTGTCCGAGCCCGAGATCGAGATCGAGAGACGGGCCAACCCCGGCCTCGTCCGGTTCAAGCGCAGGCTGCATGATTTCGTGGCCGCCCGCGACTGGGAGGCCGCCATCTTCGCCCAGAACGTGGTCCTCGAGACCATGGAGAACACCGTTTTTCGGGCCCATGCCGCCACGGCCGACCCGATCACCGCCGAGATTCTCGATGGGGTCATCAAGGACGAGCGTCGCCATCTGGGCTTCGGCGAGAACGACATTGGCCGACTCCTCCTCGAACGGCCCGAAGCGCGAGCTCGACTAGGCGAGCTGAGGCGCGAGCTCGACCCGTTGGTTCTCGGCGCCTTCGAGGGCGCCCAAGCCGACCTCGGTACCGCCCGGGCCGAGCGGGCCGAGCTGGGGCGCGAGTACCTGACCGCGGTCGAGAGGCTGGGGCTGACGTGAGCGACGATCCCGTGACGGGAACCGCTGCCACCGAGGAGGCACCCCGACTCACCTTCGAGCTCGAAGACATCGGGTTCAACGAAGTACCCAAGAAGTGGAGGAAGTTCTACCGCTACTGGGATGGGCCCGGGGATGTCATGGCCCCCAACGAGATCCTCTGCCCGGTGTGCAAGGTGGTGATCCGGTCGAAGCGGGAGATCCGGCCCGGCGATCGTCTGTACTGCATGCCGTGCATGAGTCGCCTCGTGGTGGTGACTGGTGACGACGGCGAGCTCACCACCGACGTCCTGTATTAGGGCCTGGCCGGTGACGGTTCCTACACTGCGAACATGACCAGCGGAGCAAGCAACGACGGGCCGTACTACAACGAATTCACCCAAGGGATGACGATTCCGTCCCTGCCCCCGGTGACGGTGACCGAGTCCGACAACGTGGCCTACCGGATGATCACCGGCGATCAGCACCTGCTCGGCGCGGACCGTGGCATGGGGGCTCGGGTAGCCGGGTTCGAGCGGGGCATGGTGTACCCGTCCCTGGTCATGCAGTATTCGATCGGCCAGACCACCAATGCCACCCGTCGGGCCATCGCCAACCTCTACTACCGCTCGGTGCGCATCTTGCGCGGCGTCGAGGTGGGCGAGACCCTTCGTACCACAACCACCGTGCTCGGTCTCGCCGACTCGAAGCCCAAGGGCGACCTTCACCGAGGCAAGGTGTGGCTCGGCATCGAGACCGTGGGCGACAACGGCCCCATCATCCAGTACGAGCGGTGTGCCCTCGTGGCCAGTGCCGCTGGTTCACCGGGCCACACTGACCAGATCCCCGGACCGTCCGATCCGGTCCCGCTGGCCGACCTCGTGGGCCTTGCCCCCTCATGGGACCTGAGCTCACTACCCAGCACCGACTGGCCGGTAGGCGAGGAGCGGGCCGACGCCATGTGCGACCACGTCGACATGGCCCCCTCGCTGGCCCGCATGACCTTCAACCAGGCCTTCGTGCACCGTGACGCCACGACCAGCGTCTACGGCAAGCGGCTCGTCTACGGCGGCCACGTCCAGGGACTGGCTCAGTCTTCGCTGAGCCGGGTGTTGCCCGGCATTGCCACTGTCGTCGCGTGGGACGGCTGTGACCATGTGGGCCCTGCGTTCGAGGGGGATCTGCTGGCCTTCCGACACAAGCTCATCGGCGAAATCCCCGCCGAAGGTGGGCGGCTGTGTCGCTTCGAGGTCAGGGCCGCCCCTGTTGACGCCGATGGCAACCACGGGGACGACATATTGGTCTGGACCCCAATCGTGCTCTGCCCCTAGAGACGCCTTCTGGGGGCCAACGGTCGGACTTGACGAAGGGGAGCGTTGGCCCCGCCGGCACGAGACCGAGGTCTAGCGCAGGGGTTCGGGGATGGCGCGCTTCAGGTACTGACCGTGGCCGGAGCGGCCGACGAAGGTGCGGTCCTTGATCACGTACTCACCGCGACTGATCACCGTCTGGGCCTGGCCGGTGACCGTGGTGCCCTCCCAGACCGAATAGTCGATGTTCATATGGTGATCGGTCGCACCCAAGGTGTGTGTGATCGACGGGTCGTACAGGACGACGTCGGCGTCGGCCCCGGGGGCGATCACCCCTTTGCGGCCCTGGAGACCGAAAAGGCGGGCCGGGGTGGTCGCACACACGTCGACCCAGCGGGGGAGTGAGAGCTCGCCCTGAACCACTCCCTGGTGGAGCAGATCCATCCGGTGCTCGATGGCGCCCAGGCCATTGGGGGTCTGGCGGAAGTCGTCGATGCCCAGCCTCTTCTCAGCATCGCAGAACGGACAGTGATCGGTGGACACCACCGAAAGGTCATCAGTGCGCAGGCCGGTCCAGAGAGTGTCCTGATGGCCGTCGGAGCGAGCCCGCAGAGGGGGCGAGCAGATGTGGCGCACGCCGGCCTGGCCCTCCTGGTCGAGGTGCTCCTCGAGGCTGAGGTACAAGTACTGGGGGCAGGTCTCGGCGAAGACGTTTTGGCCTCGGTCACGGGCCCACACCACCTGCTCGAGGGCGTCGGCTGCCGAGAGGTGGACGATGTACAGGGGGGCACCGGCCACGGTGGCCAGTTGGATGGCCCGATGGCTGGCCTCGCCCTCGAGGGCCGCGGGGCGGGTGCGGCCGTGCCACACCGAACCGGTCTGACCTCGGGCCACGGCCTGGTCTCGGAGCACGTCGATGGCGATGCCGTTCTCGGCGTGCATCATGACCAGGGCACCCTGTTCGCTTGCCACCTGCATGGCCCGGAGGATCTGGCCGTCGTCGGAGTACCAGGCCCCCGGGTAGGCCATGAACAGCTTGAAGCTCGTGATGCCGTCGTTGATGGCGGTGTGCATGTCCTCGAGGGACTGCTCGTGGACGTCGCCCATCGAGAGGTGGAGGCCGTAGTCGATGGCGCACTGGCCGTCGGCCTCGCCCAGCCGTTCCTCGATGGCATCGTGAACGGAGCTGCCGTGGATCTGGCCCGCAAAATCTATGAGCGTGGTGGTGCCACCCCACGCCGCCGCGATGGTGCCCGTCTCGAACGAGTCGCTGGACGTCGCCTCGGGCGACATGGGCAGCTGGAGGTGGACGTGGACATCGACGCCGCCGGGTACCACATAGTGGCCGCGCCCATCGATGATGTCGGCGTTTCCGCTGGTCAACGCCGCCGTCAGCTCGCTGTTGGGCGCTAGGACAGCGGCGATCTGCTCACCGTCGATCACCACGTCGGCCTCTAGGGCACCGGTCGCGTTGACCACCGTCCCGCCCGCGATCAGCTTCAGATCAGCCACAACCACCTCCCTTGATGATCTCTGTACCGACGCTACAAGCCGTGGGGGTGATCAGTGGATGTGGAGAGGCTCCGGTACCGGGAACTCGCCGAACTTGCGGACCTTCGGGCAGCCCACGGTTCGGTCCTCGTCGCACCGGGGGCAGGTGTAGGTGTCACTGGGAGCCTCACGCCACAGGGGACCACTACAGGACTCGCACTGGGTGCTGAAGATGTTGCACTCCACCATGCCGAGCCGTTGGGAGCTGAGGGGGCAGCCCCGCCCGTGGCACACAACCCACTCGGGGTCGGGAATGATGGCGATGACGGGGCACTTCGGCACACAGTCGGCGCAGTCGTCGCAACGGTAGGGGTCAATGATGAACAACCCCATGAACGAGTCGGTCTTGGAGAGGGCTGAGTTGGGGCACGAGTAGTCACACGCCCCGCACCCGATACACAGCATCTCCAAAACCTTGTGGCTCATTGCTCTGCGTTCGCCCCTAGTTCATGTATTGGCGCCAGAATAGTCGTTTTGGGGGTGGAGGTCACGGAGCTCACCCATACAGGTGTCGTGGACCCACGGAGCCACGTCGACCCGATCGGAGCACGTGCGATGCTCGTACTTGCCGGCGTCGACATCCCACTCCCAGTACCCGTAGGCCAGGTCGAGGATGCGAGTCACCGGGTCTCCGCACTGGGGGCAATCAGGCACTGGCATCGGAAACCTCCTCACTCAGGACTTCGGACGAAGCGTCGAAGAACTCCTGGAGCGTCTGGTTGAAACGATGGAACTTGTCCCAGCCCATGGGGTCGGAGGCCCCCAGCCTGACCTTCTCACCGAACATGGTCAGGGCGTTCAGAGTCCACTCGCCGGTGGCCTGGCCGTTGGCGAGGATGTCATCGAACATCTCCTGCCAGCTGGAGAGGTCGCCCTCGAGCCAGCAGTCGGCGTTCTTCTCCTCGCCTTCGGCGAAGTCGGCCACCCGCAAGCATTGGATACCCTCAAAACCGAGCAGGATGCGGCTGTCTCCGCTGTCGCCCCTGATGATCAGGGCGAGATCCATGTTGATGTCACCGAGAAGCTCATAGGTGTTGGGCCGATCGGCCATGAGACCAGCGAGCCGGTCGTAGAGAGCGAGACTGTCGATCATGGCATCAACCTCCTACGGCTTTGATGGATTCGGCATCGATGCCGAGTTCGTCGAGATCGAGCGAGGTGCGCTCGACGCGGCTGATGCCGGCCCTCTCGCAACGGGCGAGATAGGAGCTGAACTGGTTCTTGGCCAGCCTCTTCTGGAGAGGGAAGCCCTTCTCCTCCACATGTTCTGCGCCGCCGGCGAGAAGCAGGGCCAGAGCAGTCGACATGTCGGGGTTGCGGCCCAGGGCGACCATGGCTCCTTCACCATGGTCGAGGGCTTCGTGGATCTCCTCGGCGACGTCAGGATCGTTCTCGACCGCATGACGAATGTGAAGGGTGCCGTATGCGACGTGACGGGCCTCGTCCTGCATGGTCATACGGAAGATCTTCTTCTCGACCTCGGTGGGGGCGATGGCCTCACCCTGCCGGAAGAGGTCGAGAATGAAACCCTCGCCCAGGAGGTGGAGCAGGGCCGTGGCCTGGGTGTAGGTCTTGGCCTCGAGGATGGTGCGGAGCAGGGTCTCGGTTCCGCCGCGTGACTTGAGCAGGCCACCACCGTTGGCCAGAGCCCGCTTGCGGAAGACCTCACTGTGGCGGGCCTCGTCCATGATCTGGGTACAAAGGAACATCTTGGCTTCGAGGAAGTCGTGGTTCATGCGCCACATCCACTTGGCCGGCAGATCCGAGGCAATCATCTCGATCTCTGACAGGGTGGTGCACAGCTGGCACATGGCATGTTCGAGGTCGGACGGCAGCTCCTGGAGCTCGGTCCAGGGGATGTCGCGGGTGGCCGACCATTGGCGGGCCACCGCCTCCTCGTAGAGCTCGGTGACGTTGTCGGCCCACACATCGCTCTTGGCGTTGAGGATGTAGCCCATGTCGGGCGTATCACCTGACATGTCAGACCCACGGGCGGCCATGGCCCGGTGGACCGGGTGCTCGGGAATGTCGCCGTACGAGCCGACGGCGATGTCCATCATCGTCAGGCCACGGGCGCTGGGCTTGGGGTGGATTCCCCATTCGCTCTGGTGCCCGGCCAACCAGGCCCAGTCGAGGCGGGCCCCGGCGGGATTCTGCTCCGGCAGACTGGGATACTTCTCGCGGACCTCCGCAGGAATGGATATCTCTTCCGGTTCGTGAATGGCCATCAACGACTCCTCGCCTCAGAAATACCCTTCAGATTGTTCTAGGCAGTCTCAGGACGCTCGTTCCGGCAGCCAAGAGTCGAAGGTCCCTAGGCTGGCTTCGGGTCTTGCCTGGATGGGGGGCCGGGTGAGGTTCTGATGACTGTCGTCAGCCCGTGCTATCAAGCCATCTGAGCTTTGTTGGGGTTCGCCCCTGGGGAGAATCATGCTGGAGCCGTACCGAGTCCTTGACCTGACCGACGACCGGGGCCATTTCGCGGGGTTCCTTCTGGCCCAGATGGGCGCCGACGTGATCGCCGTCGAGCCGCGGGAAGGACAGCGGTCCCGGCATCGGGGGCCCTGGGCGGGAGCGTTCCATGACCCGGAGCGTTCCCTGCAGCACTGGGCCTACAACCGGGGCAAGAGGTCGGTTGTGGCCGAGGGCCCAGAGACCCTGGCCGAGCTGGCCGCCGGGGCTGATGTGATCATCGAGTGTGGGGCCATCGATCTCGATCTCGATGCCCTGAGGGCGGCCAACCCGTCGCTGGTGACGTGCTCTCTGACCCCGTTCGGGGGCGAAGGACCGAAGGCCGACTGGGTCGGTACCGATCTCGTGCTCAATGCAGCCAGTGGTGAGATGTCGCTCAACGGCTACAAGGACCGCGCCCCAGTGCGGATCACCGCTCCCCAGATCTGGGTCAATGCTGGGGCCGAGACCGCGTGCGCGGTCCTGATCGCCCTGACCGATCGGCGGCGGACCGGTCTGGGTCAACACATTGACGTATCGGCCCAGGAGGCGATGATGCTGACCGCCCAAGGGTGGATGGCTCCCGCGCTGGCCAACAATCCTCCGGCCCAGCGCAGCGGGGGTGGCCTGGAGCTCCTCGGCCTCGTCGAGTTCCGATTCGTCTACGAGTGCCTGGACGGTCATGTCACCCTGACGTTCCTGCCGGGGGAGTTGGTCGGGCCGTTCACCAACAGGATCGTGGCGTGGGCCCATGAACAGGGACACATGCCCGACGACCTCCTCGAGGTCGACTGGATCGAGTTGTTGTCCGGGCACGAGTTGGCCGAGTGCGCCGAGATCACAAAGCGTACGGCGGAAGGGCTGGGCGCCGCGTTGGCGCCGCATACCAAGGCGGACCTGTTCGCCATGGCCAAACGCGAGAAGTATCTGCTGGTCCCGGTTTCGACGCCAGCCGATGTGGTCGAGAGTGAGCATTATGGGGCCCGGAACTTCTGGGACGACGTCGAGGTCGAGGGCGTCGATCGCCCGGTGCGGTTTCCGGGGCCCTGGGCTCATGGCAGTCCGGTTGGGCTCCAGCGGCTGGGCCCACCACCTCGGCTCGGGGAGCACACCGCGGAGATTCTCACTGGCCCGAGGCGGTCACCTTGGGTCCCGACCTCACCCGCCCCCGCCCTCGAACGTCCTCTCGAGGGAGTGACGATCGTCGACTTCACCTGGGTGTACGCGGGTCCGTTCACCACCCGGATGCTTGCCTACTACGGGGCCACCGTGATCAGGGTCGAGTCGCAGACCCGGCCTGACCAGGTCAGGGGTTCGGGGATCAGCCGAGATCCTGAAGACACTGAGGGTGTCGAGAACAGTCTCCAGTGGCACACGATCAACGCCGACAAGCTGAGCCTCCAGATCAACCTCAAGGCCCCTGAATCTCGCCAGGTCGTGTTGGACCTGGCCCAGAAGTCCGACGTCGTCATCAACGCCTTCTCACCTGGTGTACTCGAGCGCATGGGTCTGGGCCACGCTGACCTGATGGAGGCCAACCGTGAGCTGATCGCGGTGTCGACCACCCTGTTCGGTCACACGGGGCCCCTGTCTCCGATCCCCGGCTTCGGGAACATGGGGGCGGCCATGGGCGGCTACTACGAGCTGACCGGCTGGCCCGACCGGCTACCCGCCGGTCCCTTCCTGGCCTACACCGATGCCACCTCTCCTCGTCTCACCGCCGCGGTGATCATGGCCGCCCTCGACTGGCGCGAACGAAGCGGTCAGGGGGTGAGCCTCGACTTCGCCCAGGCCGAGGGAGGTATCCACTTCCTGTCCGAGGCAATCCTCGACCAGGCCGTCAATGGTCACCCCCAGTCGCGTATGGGCAACGCCGATCGATGGATGGCGCCCCACAGCGCCTACCCATGTGGCAATACCGATGCCGACCTGTGGGTGGCCATCGCTTGTGAGACCGACGACCAGTGGAAGACCCTGGCCCGCGAGATCGGCCGCCCGGACCTGGGGTCGTTGTCGACCACCGAGCGACTCGTGCGCCAGTCCGAGCTCGACGGGCTGATCAGCGGCTGGACGGCTGGCCGGGACCCGGTGGAGATCCACACCCGCCTCCAAGCTGTGGGAGTGCCAGCCCACCAGGTCCAGAACAGCACCGAGGTGGTGGCCGACCCCCAGCTCGTGCACCGGAACCACTTTCCCGAGGTCACCCATGGGGTCTACGGGCATTCGTGGGCCGAGCAGTATGGCTTCCGCCTGTCCCGCAGCGAGGGAACTCCTCGCTCGGCCGGACCGACCTGGGGTGAGCACAACTTCGAGGTCCTCGCCGGCATCCTGGGCTACGACGGCGACCGCATCGCCGAACTGGTCGTCGCCGGCGTCCTGGAATAGCCACTCTCCGTGACCCCATCTCCCGCGCTATTCCCCCAGTCCTCACTCTCCGTCGACAAGGGGTCTGACCCCTAATCGCTGGTAGGGGTCTGACCCCTGTTATGATTGAGGGGTTAGGGGCGGAACTGGATGTCGCGGGGGCCCAGGCGGGTGGGCTGGTTGACGATCTTGTAGGCGGTCTCGACCCATTCGCAGATCAGGCGGCGGGTGTCGCGAGGGTCGACCATCTCCTCGATCTCGAACCGGTTGAGTGGTCCGACCGGCCCGCGGGCGCTCTCTATGCGGGCATTCAGCTCGGCCCTCAGCGCACCCGGGTCCTCGGCTTCGGCCAACTGGCGCTTGTAGGCGGCCTCGATACCCCCCTCGGGTGGGATGCCGCCCACGTCGGCGGCGGGCCAGGTGACCCTCACCGACGGTTGGGTACGGGGGGTGGCGTAATTGTTGCCGGCCACACCGAAGCTGCGGCGCATCAGAACGGTGAACACCGGCACCTGGGTCTGGGCGAAGGCAACCATCCACTCGGCCCCGCGTCTGATCGTGCCGTTGATCTCGTGCTCGAGCCCAACCGCGAATCCGGGGTTGTCGACCAGGTTCAGCACCGGGAGGTGGAACAGGTCGCACAGGTCGAGATGCCGGGTGAGCTTGCTGCATCCGTCGGCCGTGAGAGCGCCCCCGTTCTCGTGGCGGCTATCGGACGCGATCACCCCCAGAGGGTGGCCGTTGAAGCGCACGAAACCCGTGACCTGGTCTGTGCCCCAGAGCGGCCCCACTTCGAAGAAGGAGTCCTTGTCAGCCATGAGGCCGATGGCTCGGCGAATGTCGAAGGTCATGGTCCGCTTGCGCGGGATGATCGAGAACAGTTCCTCGTCGCGACGGTCGGGCGGATCCGAGCCATCCTCGGCCAGGACAGGTGGTGCCTCGAAGACGCTCGACGGCAGGTAGGAGAGGAACCGCCGGGTCATCTCGGCGGCCTCTTCCTCGGATGCTGCCAGGTTGTCGACCGAGCCGTTGGTGCAGTGGATGCGCCAGTCACCGAGGTCTTCCTTGGTGATGTCGTAGCCCATGGCGTGGCTCACGACGGGAGGTCCGGCCACGAATAGCTGGGCGATGTCGCGCACCATGACCGAGAAGTGACCGAGCACAGCCTTGGCCGCGCCGATGCCGACCACACTGCCGAGCAGCATATTGACCACCGGCACCGTCGACAGCTGTCGCGTGTAGGGGGTGCTGCCGAGATGGCCCGGGAGAAACGAACCACCTCCACCGCTCACCCGGGGCCGGCCGGCCTTGATGGCCCCCGAGCTCTCCTTTGCTGTGCTCTCGCCCTGCTCTTTCTGCTTCGGCACCATGGCCGCCACGCTGCCGCCTCCCGACGAGCCGTCGAGGAGGCGGATCGATGGGGCCTGGAGCTCCATGGAGAGGCGATCGAGATACAAGCTCTTGGCTCCGATGGCACCGTCGGCGTGCCCCCCTCGCGAGGTGAAGTCGTCGGCGCAGACCACCGACGTGCGGCCGGCGATGGTTCCCCAGCCACCCACATGGTTGGCCGGGGTGAAGGCCTCGATGGCCCCGTCGGTGTCATAGGAGGCGAACCCGGCCAGACTCCCGACCTCGCGAAACGATCCATCGTCGAGCAGGAGAGCGATTCGCTCCCGACAGGTGAGCTTGCCGCGGTGGCGCTGACGGACGACCCCCGGTTCCTCGGATCCGGGAGCCAGGCGCTCGTTGGCCAGGCCCTGGAGGGTCCCGACGTCTTCGAGGATGGTTGCCCATGAGTCCTCACCGGTGGGAGCCGGGGCCTGCCCGGCCTCAAGGGTGGGGGACAGCACCACGATGATCTGCCCGGCGCCCAGTGCGTCGCCCACTTCCAGCTCAGAGAGGGCTTCGACCTGGCCGGAGCACGGGGCCGTGATCTGAGTCTCCATCTTCATGGCGTTGACCACGAGGAGGGTTTCGCCGGCCCGGACGGTGTCGCCCACCTCCACCCGAACATCGAGCACAGTGCTGGCCATGGGGCACACGACGCCCTCCTGGCCGTCGTCCACTTCGAGGGAGGCATGAACGGTCCCCGGAGGGGGGGCACCGAGAACCGAACCGTGATCCTGGAGCAGGGCCAGTGAGCCGCTCTCTACCGCCGGGGCACTCATCAGGTCGGGAGCCTCGTTGAGCAGGGTGGTACGGGCATCACCGCTCTGGACGTCGGGGTGGCTGAGCATGGCCATGAGCTGGCCGACATTGGTGGGCAGCCCGCCCACCACGAACTCACCCAGGGCCCGCCGGGTGCGGTCGAGGGCGGCCGCATAGGTACCGGCACTACCGATGACCTTGGCGAACAGGGGATCGAACTGGGGTGGCGGGCTGTACCCCGGGTAGCCGGCTGAGTCGACCCGGACGCCGGGACCCGACGGTTCCTTGTAGGTCGTCATGGAGCCCGACCCGGTGGCGACCACCCGGGCTTGGACTGCGAAGCCCCGGGGCTGGCCCACGGCGGCCTGGTCGGCCAGGCCGACCCCATCCAGGGTGGCGCCGGCGGCGATGCGGAACTGGGCTTCGACCAGATCGACGCCGGTGACCTGTTCGGTGATGGTGTGCTCGACCTGAATGCGGGGATTGCACTCGATGAAGTAGTGCTCATCGGTGAACGGCGCCACCAGGAACTCGACGGTGGCCGCGTTGGTCAGGCCCGCGGCCTGGGCCAGGCGTAGGGCATCGGCGGTCATGCGATCCTTGAGGCTCGACGACAGGTCTGGGGCGGGGGCGATCTCGAGGACCTTCTGGTTGCGCAGCTGGACCGAACAGTCGCGCTCGTGGAGGTGGACCATGTTCCCGTCGGAGTCGGCCAGGACCTGGATCTCGATGTGACGGGGCCGCTCGACCAGTTGCTCGAGGAACAGGGTGCCATCGCCGAACGCGGCTTCGGCCTCGCTGCGGCATCGCTCGAAGGCCCCGCGAAGCTCGGATTCGGCGGCGACGGCTCGCATACCGCGCCCGCCACCACCGGCCGCAGCCTTCAGCATGATCGGGTACCCGATGGTGGCTGCTACCTCAGCAGCTTGGTCGATGGTGGCCAGGGCATTGGTGCTGCCCTCGACCACCGGGATGTCGAGGGAGCGGGCCAGCTCTCGGGCCTGCACCTTGTCGCCGAACAGGGCGAGGGTCGCCGGTGAGGGCCCCACAAAGGTGAGGCCGGCCTCAGCGCAGAGTTTGGCGAACGCCGCGTTCTCGGCCAGGAAGCCGTAGCCGGGGTGGACACAATCGCAGCCGGTCTCGCGGGCGATCCTGACCAGTGCATCAGCGTCGAGGTAGGCGGCCACCGGGTCAGCGGCCGAGCCGTTCTGTCCCCTCAGCTCCCGACTGTCAGTGGACATGGCCGTGTGTAGCGCGAGGGCATCGATGGGAGCGTGCACGCTCACCGACTCCATGCCCAGGCCGGCCGCAGCCCTGGTGATACGTATGGCGATCTCGCCCCGATTGGCGATCATTACCCGGTTCAGCTCTGCCACTTGTCCCCCTGTTTCGTGGTGCAGCCATCTTGCCGTACGGTGACGCCATGAGTGACATGCCCGCGGGAAGCGACAACATGGTTTCGCCCCTCGAGCCCTACAACCTCTTCACCACCGACCCGGTGCTGGCGAACGCTATCGAGCGCGAGGGGGGCGGCCGCGGCGCCGATCACGATCTGCTCGTGGAGTTCGGTGAACGGGTCGGTTCCGATGAGGTCTTCGAGTGGGGCCACCTAGCCAACCGGCACTCGCCCGAGCTGGTGACCCATGACCGCAACGGCAATCGGGTCGATGAGGTCGAGTTCCACCCGGCCTACCACTCCCTGATGGAGCTGTCGGTCTCCGCGGGCATCCACTGCATGAGGTACGAGCGGGAGCCGGGCGACGGCGGCTACGTGACCCGTAACGCCTTGATGTATCTGATCAGCCAGGTCGAAGTGGGCCACTGTTGCCCAACCTCGATGACCGGTGCGGTGATGCCCGCGCTTCGCCATCAGCCAGATCTGGCCGAGGTCTGGGGACCCCGCCTGGTCAGTCGTTCCTATGATCCCCGCCTGATCGTGCCCGACCAGAAGACGGGGTCGTTGATGGGCATGGGCCTCACCGAAAAGCAGGGTGGCTCCGACGTCAGGGCCAACACCTCCACTGCGGCGCCCGTCAACGGGGGCGGGCCAGGGGGTGAGCACCGACTCACTGGCCACAAGTGGTTCACCTCGGCCCCGATGAGTGATGCGTTCCTCACCCTGGCCCAGGCTCCCAAGGGGCTGTCGTGTTTCCTCGTGCCCCGCATCCTGCCCGACGGCTCCCGTAACTCTCTGCACTTCCAACGCCTCAAGGACAAGCTGGGGAACCGGTCGAACGCATCGGGGGAACTCGAGTACACCGACGCCGCCGGATGGATGGTGGGTGAAGAGGGCCGAGGTGTTCCGACGATCATCGAGATGGTCAACGGCACCCGCATCGACTGCACCAACTGGTCTGCCGCCATGATGCGCCAGGCCGTGGCCCAGGCCGCCTGGCATGTGTCCCACCGGACCGCCTTCGGTGCCAACCTGATCGACAAGCCGCTCATGCGGAACGTACTCGCCGATCTGGAACTCGAAGCTGAGGCGGCCACCCTGATGACCGCGCGGATTTCGGGCGCCTACGACCGTTCGGCCATAGACCCCGATGAAGCCGCCTTGGCCCGCCTCGGCACTGGGGTGGCCAAGTACTGGCTGACCAAACGGGCCGCACCGGTCGTGCGCGAGGCCCTGGAGTGTGTCGGCGGCAACGGCTATGTCGAGGAATCGATTCTGCCCCGCCTCTACCGCGAGGTGCCGTTGAACGCGATCTGGGAGGGGGCCGGCAATGTCATCGCCCTCGATGTGCTGAGGGCGATGGCCCGCTCACCCCAGAGCACCGATGTGTTCCTGGCCGAGCTCGGCCGGGCCCAGGGGGCCGATCCGATCCTCGACGCGGCCGTCGCCCGTCTTCGTTCGACGATCGTTGAGTTGGACACCGCGGAGGCCAACGCCCGCCGACTGGTCGAGCAGATGGCCATGTGCTGGGCGGCGGCGCTTCTGGTGCAGCACGGGGATAGCGCGGCCAGCGATGCCTACGTTCGATCGCGCCTGGGCGGCGACTGGGGCTCCGAGCTGGGCACCTTGCCCCCTGATGCCGCCCTCGAAGCTATTGCCCGCCGAGCGCTACCAGTTCCATGAGAGGCCCATTCGCATGACCCAACGACAGGATCCAGTACTCGCGATCACCTTCCTCTACTACCGCGACCTGACCACGGCCGAGGCCTTCTGGCGGAATCTTGGATTTCCGATGGTGATCGACCAGGGGTTCGCGAAGATCTTCCGAGTCGCCGATGGCGCCCACGTCGGTCTTGTCGACGAGGCGAAGGGGATGAACGATTGGCACGAACAGAAGTGCGTTCAGGTCTGCCTTCGGGTCCCCGACGTCGACGCCTGGCACGACTGGGCGAAGACCGAACCGATGCCGGGGGTCTCTGCGATGTCCGAGAACGAGGCCCTCGGTATTCGGGCCTTCGTCTTCAACGACAGCGAGGGCTACCAGATCGAGGTTCAATCGACCCTGTAGCCCCTTGGCGCAGGCCGGACACCCCATGGGTGGACGGTCCGGCCCGGGTCCAGGCGGTGGCCGATCGTGTCCTTGTTCTGAGATCGCTCAAGAAGCGCTCGAGCGAATCTGCTCGGGAACGAGACGGATGACGACGAAAGCATCGTCGGGCGCGTGGGTCCATTGATCGACGATGGCCGCGTATTCGGGCACGTCGAGGTCCCAATAACGCGGGGCGAGGACGTCGACCGCCAACGCTTTGGCGTCAGCGTTGAGATCGATCTGCGCCTGTCCTTCGAAGCACACCCAGGCGGGCGCTTCGTCGATGCTGTTGGTCACCAGGATCGAGATCCGGCGGTCGTTGGCGATGCGGGCGACCTTCGGAGCCCCCGAACCGGAGAAGAATTGGACCGCCTCGCCATCCCAGTCGAACCAGACTGGTACGCCGTGGGCGGTCCCGTCCTCTGTGTTGGTCAGCAGGATCGCCTGACGGGTTCGCTCGAGGAACCTCGTCATTTGGTCCGTTGTCATGCGCGGCATGGCCATCTCCCCTCCGCTATTGCGGCTCACGTGCCTGCACTCTAGGCAACAGGGGCGATCTGATCCGCCGGTTGGGCTCTACGAGGTTCTGAGACAACGGTGTCGGCCCCAAGCGGAATTGGGCCCGACGTCGACCCCGGGCAGAGAGTGAGAACCAGCGCGCTCCCCGAGACGGGCGGCACCGCTGATCGACCCCTCCACCACAATTCCTCTGCGCGCCGGCGCTCCCGGCGACGAGAACGTGCCCATGTCGCTGTCTGACTACTGGCCCTTCTTCTCGCTGCGAATCAACACACCGCGTCTTGAACTGCGCCCCCCAACCGGTACCGATCTCGATGGGCTCATCGAACTGGCACCCAAGGGTGTCCACGACCCAGCCACGATGCCGTTCACCACCCCATGGACCGACCTGCCCTCGCCCGATTTCGAGCGTGAGGCCCTCCAGTACTGGTGGCGGTGCCGAGCAGAGCTGTCACCCCAACGGTGGGACCTGGTGTTCGCGGTCGAGTACCAAGGCGAACTGGTGGGAGCCCGGAACCTCACCAGTGTCACTCGCCACCGGCCATGAACCGAACGGAGTTGACGTCGGTACCCGAAGGGGTGAGCGCGCACAGCGCATCCACTACCCGCTCACTCGCAATCGATGGCTCACCACACGGGCTGAAACGGGTGGAGCATGCCAAAAGAGCCAGAGGCTTCCAGAAAGCCCTTGGTCCAAGCGTAGGAGCCTGCTGATGCTACGAGGTTGGGGAGCAATGACGGGTCGGCAGCGACCCTCCCGAAGCTCGAGTCCAGCTGGTCGACCGCGAGCACACAATGTTCGGTATTTCCTGTGACAAAGGCGACCACATCGACCTATGGGGAGCGGGAAACCCTTCTGTCCGGGATTCTGTGGTGTTTTCGCTACGGATGCCCGGACAGAACGTCGGAGTGGAGCCACGCCCGTCTGTCGGGACGACGACCCCACCAACCCCCGAATCACCCTTATGGGGGACGGTCGGGGACACTCAGTATTGCGATGGAACGGTGACCGCCTCCGATGCTGACGGGCCGTTCATTCCGGCCACGACCCTCTCGAGTGTTCTACCTGCCCTGACGGGCGCCGAGGTCCAGGCGCGACGCGGGTCGCCCAGAGGCGCTACCTTCCCCGCAGGACATTCGTCGGAGGAGGGCCCTTGAAGTACCTGGCACCATCGACCGTGGAGGAAGCAGCGGGTTTGCTCGCTGCTGACCCCGGTAGTCAAGTGTTCGCGGGGGCGACTGACCTCGTTCCCCAGATGAGGGCGGGTCGGCCTGCACCCAGCACCCTGGTCGACCTCAAGAAGATCGAGAGGCTCGTTTCGGTCTCCTCGTCGGATTCGGGCTGGGTCATCGGAGCCGCCACCCCAAACGTTCGCCTCACCGAGAACGATGCGCTCTCGGCCGAGATGCCGGGGCTGGTCGAGGCCGCGGGGCTGATCGGCTCGGACCAGGTCCAGAGCCGGTCGAGTCTGGGCGGCAATCTGTGCAACGCCTCACCGGCCGCCGATTCAGTACCGGCCATGGTTGTCAACGGGGCCCGGGCGGTCATCGTCTCGGACTCTGGCACCCGCACCATCCCCGTCGAGGAGGTCACCACCGGACCGGGCCAGACCTCACTCGCCCCCGGCGAGTTCGTGGTCGAGTTCGAGATCGACCATCCCCCGGCGAATACCGGCGACGCCTACCTGCGCTTGATCCCCCGCACCGAGATGGACATCGCGGTGGTCGGGGCCGGAGCGCGAGTCACCCTCGACGCCAACGGACAGTGCACCGCGGCCACCATCGCCCTCGGTGCGGTGGCCCCCACGGTGGTGCGGGTTCCCGACGCTGAGGCTGCCCTGGTGGGCTCGAACCTCGACGAAGCGGCTCTCGAAGCAGCCGCCGAGGCGGCCAGGGCCGCCTGCAACCCCATCGACGACAAGCGGGGCACCATTGCCTACCGCACTCATGTGGCCGGTGTTCTCACCCGACGGGCCATCACAATCGCGAGCGAGCGGGCCGCCCGCACCAACGGAGGAGCCTGATGAGCAAGACCCATGTGACCACCACCATCAATGGTGACGAGGTCGAGTTCCTCGCCGACAGCGGTGAGTCGCTGCTGAACGCCCTGCGCGACGAGGTCGGCCTGACCGGTGTCAAGGAAGGGTGCGGCACCGGCGACTGTGGTGCGTGCTCGGTCATCATGAACGGCGACCTGTCGTGCTCGTGCCTGATCTTCGCCCCCGAAGCCGAGGGGGCCAGCATCACCACGGTCGAGGGACTCGCCGACGGCGACCACCTGCACCCCCTCCAGGAGTGCTTTCTCGAAGGCGCTGCCCTCCAGTGCGGAGTCTGCACCCCCGGTATTCTGGTGGCCGCCAAAGCCCTTCTCGACAAGAACGACAACCCCACCGAGACCGAGATCCGCTACGCCCTGGCCGGCAACCTCTGCCGGTGCACCGGCTACGACAAGATCATCCGCTCCGTCCAGGATGCGGCCGAGCGCATGCGGGAGGCCCAGTCATGACCATCGCCGACGATCCGGCCACTACCTCTCCGGGCTACAAGTGGGTGGGCACCCGACCCATCCGCCCCGACGGCTTCGACAAGGTGACGGGCCGGGCCAAGTTCGGCGCCGACCTCTACCTGCCCGGCATGCTGCACGGCCACATCCTGCGGTCACCCCACGCCCACGCCAAGATCGTGTCGATCGACACTTCCGAGGCCGAGACGATGCCGGGGGTGAAGGCCGTCATCACCGGTGCGGACTTCCCCGAGCCGTCGGGCAAGCCGGTGGACATCGACATGCTCAACAACGCCATCGCCCGCGACAAGGTCCTCTATGAGGGTCATGTGGTGGCTGGCGTGGCCGCCACCACCCGCGAACAGGCCAAGGCTGCCGCCAACGCCATCCTGGTCACCTATGAAGCCCTGCCCCACGTACTCACTGTCGACGAGGCCATGGCTGAGGGAGCCGAGATACTCCATCCGGGCATGATCACCAAGGGCATGGACCCGGCTCCCGAGGCCCCTTCGAACGTGGCCAGCCGGGTGCTGTTCACCGGCGGTGACCTCGACCAGGGTTTCGCCGACGCCGACGTGGTCATCGAACGGGAGTTCACCACCAAGCCTGTGCATCAGGGCTATATCGAGCCTCACGCCGCGGTGGCCGACACCACTCCGGCCGGCAAGTCGACCGTGTGGTGCTCGTCCCAGGGTCACTTCGCCATGCGCACCTTCACCGCCCAGGTACTGGGTTGGGACACCTCCCGGGTGAAGGTCATCCCGGCCGAGATCGGTGGTGGCTTCGGCGGCAAGACGGTCATCTACCTCGAGCCTCTCGCCGTGCGCCTGTCCCAGAAGGCGGGCCGCCCGGTGAAGCTGGTCATGAGTCGCGACGAGGTGTTCCGAGCCACCGGCCCCGCCTCGGGCACCAGGATGCGGATGAAGGTCGGAGCCACCAAAGACGGCAAGATCACCGCTGCCGAACTGTGGCAGGCCTTCGAGGCCGGTGCCTACGCGGGCTCGCCGGTCGGGGCCGGCGCGATGTGTGCTCTGGCGCCCTACGAGCTCACCAACTTCAAGATCGAGGGTTTCGACGTCGTCTGCAACAAGCCACGCGTCGCCTCCTACCGGGCCCCCGGCGCGCCGATCTCGGCGTTCGCGGTCGAGTGTGTTCTCGACGAGGCGGCCAAGGCCATCGGCATGGACCCGGTCGACTTCCGGATGGCCAATGCGGTGGAAGAGGGGAGCCAGGCCACCTACGGCCCGAAGTTCCCGGTCATCGGCTTCAAGGAGACCCTCCAGGCCATCAAGGGCCACCCGAACTACCAGGAACCCCTCGGCCCCAACCAGGGCCGCGGCGTCGCCGCCGGGTTCTGGTTCAACGCCGGCATGAACTCCAGTGCCACTGTCCACATCAACGACGACGGCACCGCCACCGTGGTGACCGGGTCGCCCGACATCGGTGGCAGCCGGGCTTCGATGGCCCTCATGGCCGCCGAAGAGCTCGGTATCGACATGGCCAAGATCCAGCCGGTCGTGGCCGACACCGAGCAGGTCGGCTTCAACGACGTCACCGGAGGTAGCCGGGTCACCCTGGCCACCGGCGCCGCGGTGGTCAATGCCTGTCGCGACGTCAAGGACCAGCTACGGGCCCGGGCAGCCAAGCAGTGGGACGTCGATGTCGAACTGGTCGAGTGGGTAGACGGTCAGGCTCAGATGACCGACGGTTCCCAGCCCCCCATCTCCCTCGAGGCCATCGCCAAGGGTTGGGGGCGTACCGGTGGCCCCATCTCGGCCAGCTCGTCCCTCAACATGCGGGGTGTTGGTGCCGCGTTCTCCACCCAGGTCTGCGACGTCGAGGTCGACCCCGACACCGGCGTGACCAGGGTGCTGCGCTACACCACAGCCCAGGACGCCGGTCGGGCCATCCACCCGAGCTATGTCGAAGGCCAGCTCCAGGGCGGAGTGGCCCAGGGCATCGGCTGGGCCCTCAACGAGGAGTACATCCACAACGCCGACGGTGTCATGGAAAACGACAGCTTCCTCGACTACCGCATCCCTTTGGCCTCCGACCTTCCCATGATCGACACGGTCGTGGTCGAGGTGCCCAACCCGGCTCACCCCTACGGAGTGCGCGGCGTGGGTGAGGTCGGCATCGTGCCGCCCCTCGCCGCGATCGCCAACGCGGTGTCCGAGGCCACCGGCCATCGGTTTGCCGATCTGCCCCTGTCACCCCCGAGGGTCCTCGAGGGGATCCTCGAAGAAGGCTGAGGCCCACCCGGTGGTCACGGTCCATTTCTCGGCCGAGCTCCGTCGGTTCACCGACGGGGTGGCCCAGATGGAGTTCGAGGCCCCCGACGTACGCCGGCTGATCAGGGCCCTCGATGAGCGCTATCCCGGAATGGGGGAGCGTCTCAGCGAGGGGACCTCGGTCGCCATCGATGGCAACATCATCCCCGACGCCGAATTCGAAGACCTCCCCGACGGGGCCGAGGTCCACTTCCTCGACACCCTGAGCGGGGGCTAGGTGCCCGACCCGTCGCCGGCGACAACACCCGAACTGCTCACTCGCGCCGATACGTCCTTGTTCCACCATGCGGGTCCGTTCTCGGATCTGCTGGTGGAACGGGCCTCGGGCTGCGTCGTCGTGGGCCGCGACGGCACCGAGTACCTCGACTTCACCTCGGGCCAGCTGTGCGCCACCTTCGGCCACAACCGATCCGAGCTGCGCGACGCCATCATGGATTCGTTCGATCGGGCCGTGCACAGCAGCAGCCACCTGCTCAGTGAGGAGGTCATCGTCCTGGCCGAGCAGCTCGCCGCCCTGTTCCCCGATCCACTCGCCAAGGTGACCCTGCTCACGACCGGTAGCGAGGCCACCGAGGTGGGCCTGAAGGCGGCCCGGATGGCGAGGGGCTCATGGGAGACGATCGGTGTGAACCGGTCGTACCACGGCCACACGGCAGGAGCGGCGGCGGTCACTTTTCTGCCCCGTCGTCGGGGTAGCGGACCCGCCCAGCCCGGCGTACACGCCATCCCTGCCCCCTACTGCTTCCGGTGCCCCCTGGGGGCCTCCTACCCGAGCTGTGGCTTCTCGTGCGTCGATGTCGGCCTGGCCGCGGTCGATGCCCAACGCACGAGCGAGGTGGCGGCGCTGATCATCGAGCCGATCCTGAGCACCGGCGGCCTGATCGAGCCACCCGACGGCTATTTCGTCCGTCTCCGACAGGAGTGCGACGAGAGGGGCATCGCCCTGGTGCTCGACGAGGCCCAGACCGGACTCGGCCGCACCGGCGACATGTTCGCCTTCGAGGCCCACGGCATCGTTCCCGACGTGGTGGCCCTGTCCAAGAGCCTGGGCGGCGGGTTCCCGCTGGCCGCCGTGGTGCTCACCGACGAGATCGCCGCCGGGGCCGAGGAACAGGGCTTCCGGTTCCTCACCTCCCACATGAACGAGCCCTCGATGGCCCTGATCGGCCTCGCCATGGTGAGCCTTGCCGTGCACCATGTCGCCATCGGCACCGCCCGAACCCAGGGCGAACGGCTTCGATCCGGGCTCGCCCACCTGGTCGACGAGTTCGAGGTGGCCGGCGATGTGAGGGGGCGCGGCCTCCTCCTCGGGCTCGAGTTCGTCACCGACGCCGAGTCTCTCCAACCAGCTCCCGAGGTGGCCCGGCGGCTGGAGCAGGTATGTCGGCACCGGGGGCTCCTGGTGCAAACCGTGTCCGAGAACGTGTGGCGGATCGCCCCGCCGATCACCGTCTCCGATGCCGAGATCGACCAGGCGTTGGCCGTCATGGCCGAGGCGCTCGAGACAGTGAGGCCGGGATGAACGGAGCCGAGTCAGAGTGGCAGATCTGGATCGATCGGGGGGGCACGTTCACCGACCTGGTTGCCCGCCGGCCCGACGGCAGCCTGGTCACCCACAAGCTCCTGTCGGAGAATCCCGAGCGATACCAGGATGCTGCCGTGCAGGGGATCCGGGATCTCCTCGGCCTGGCGGCCGATGCCGCCATTCCCCCGGGCCTCGTTCACGACGTGAAGATGGGCACCACCGTCGCCACCAACGCCCTGCTCGAACGCAAGGGCGACCGGACGGTCCTGGCCATCACCGAGGGCTTCGCCGACGCCCTGCGCATCGGCTACCAGAACCGGCCCAAGCTCTTCGCCCTCCATATCGAGTTGCCCGAGCTCCTGCATGAGCGGGTGGTGGAGGTTCCCGAGCGCCTCGATGCTCACGGAGAGGTCATTCGACCCCTCGACGACCAGGCCACCCGTGAGGGACTGCAAGCGGCCTACGACGATGGCATCCGTTCTGTGGCCATCGTGTTGATGCACGGGTACCGACACCACGACCACGAGAACCGGGTGGCGGCCATTGCCGCGGAGGTCGGGTTCACCCAGATCTCGGTATCGCACCGAGCCATCCCCCTCATGAAGATGGTGAGCCGGGGCGACACCACCGTCGTCGACGCCTACCTGTCACCCATCCTGGGTCGCTACGTCGACCAGGTCAGCGATGAGCTCGTGGGTCCGAAACTGATGTTCATGCAGTCCAACGGAGGACTGGTCGACGCCCACCTGTTCCAGGGCAAGGACGCCATCCTCTCGGGACCCGCCGGGGGAGTGGTGGGCATGGCTCGCACCGCCACAGCAGCGGGGTTCGAGCGGGTCATCGGGTTCGACATGGGGGGTACCTCCACCGATGTTTCGCACTACGACGGCGAGTTCGAGCGGAGCCAGGAGACCATGGTCGCCGGGGTTCGGCTGAGGGCACCCATGATGAACATTCACACCGTGGCCGCCGGTGGTGGTTCGATCCTCCACTTCGACGGAGCCCGCTACCGGGTGGGACCAGACAGCGCCGGTGCCGATCCGGGGCCCGCCAGCTATGGCCGCGGGGGCCCACTGACTGTCACCGACGCCAACGTCATGCTCGGCAAACTCCAGCCCCGACACTTCCCGGCCGTGTTCGGCCCCGCGGGAGACACCCCCCTCGATGCCGATGTCGTGCGGACCCGTTTCGAGGCGATGGCCACCGAGATCGCGGCGGCCGGCGGCGGGCCGACTCCTCCGCCCGAGGAGGTAGCCGAGGGATTCCTGCGTATCGCCATCGAGAACATGGCCAACGCCATCAAGAAGATCTCGGTGGAACGGGGCTACGACGTCACCGGGTACACCCTGAACACCTTCGGTGGGGCCGGAGGCCAGCACGCCTGTCTCGTAGCGGACAGCCTGGGTATGGATCGGGTACTGCTCCACCCCTTCGCCGGCGTCCTGTCGGCCTACGGGATGGGCTTGGCGGAGATCCGTTCGATCCGCGAGCAGCAGATCGAGCTTGCCCTGGGTGGGGCCTCGCAGGGGGCCCTGGATTCGGCGTTGGCCGCCCTCGCCACCCAGGTCACCGCCGATCTCGTGGCCCAGGACGTTCCTGGGGGCCAGGTTCGGCTCATCGAGCGGGTCCATCTGCGCTACGCCGGCACCGACACCGCTCTGCCCATCGAGCCCGCCCCCGACATCACCGTCATGGTCCGTCGCTTCGAAACCAGCCACCGCCAACGCTTCGGGTACGTGGCACCGGGCCGCGACCTGGTGATCGAGTCGGCGTCGGTCGAGGCCATTGGAGGGGGCCAGGACGAGGACGACTCGGCCTCGACCGTCGGCCCGGAAACCCAATCCGACCCGGTCGACGAAATCCAGATCCACACCGAGGGCCAGTGGCGGCCAACCTCGGTGTTTCGTCGCCACGACCTGGGTACCGACACACTGGTGCCGGGCCCGGCGGTGATCAGTGAGCAGACCGGCACCATCGTGGTCGAACCGGGGTGGCAGGCCGAGGTGAGCGAACGGGGCGACTGTGTGCTCTCACGGGTGGCCGCCCGCCCGCCCCAGGAGGCCATCGGCACCGATGCCGACCCGGTCATGCTCGAGGTCTTCAACAACCTTTTCATGAACATCGCCGAACAGATGGGCGCCACCCTGGCCAATACCGCCTACTCGGTGAACATCAAGGAGCGCTACGACTTCTCGTGCGCCATCTTCGCCCCCGACGGGAGCCTGGTGGCCAACGCCCCCCATGTGCCGGTGCATCTGGGGTCCATGGGGGCCTCGATCAAGACCATCATTCGCGAGAACGAAGGGCGGATGAAGCCGGGCGACTCGTACGCCATCAATGCTCCCTACAACGGCGGCACCCACCTGCCCGACGTGACCGTGATCAACCCGGTGTTCGACCGGGACGGTCTCGAGATCCTCTTCTACGTCGCCTCACGGGGCCATCACGCTGACATCGGAGGCCGCACCCCTGGTTCGGCGCCGCCCGACAGTGTCTCGATCCACGAGGAGGGTGTCCTCATCGACAACTTCCTGATGGTCGAGAACGGGGTTCTCCGCGAGGCCGCCACCCGCGACCTGCTCCTGTCCGGGCAGTATCCGTGCCGGAACGTCGATCAGAACCTGGCCGACCTCGAGGCCCAGATCGCGGCCAACAATGTGGGGGTGGCCGAGGTGCGGGCCATGGTCGACCGTTTCGGGCTCGACGTGGTCCAGGCCTATATGCAACACGTCCAGGACAACGCGGCCGAGTCGGTGCGGCGGGTGCTCGAAACCACCTCCGGAGGCCATTTCGTCTACCCGATGGACAATGGCTGCCAGGTCGAGGTCGACATCATGATCGACCGCGACCAGCGGGAAGCAGTCATCGACTTCACGGGCACCTCACCCCAGTTCGCCGGCAATTACAATGCTCCCACCGCGGTGTGCCTGGCCGCGGTGCTCTATGTGTTCCGCTGCCTGGTCGACGACGAGATTCCCCTCAACGAGGGATGTCTCGAACCCCTGCGGGTCATCGTGCCCCCCCACTCGATCCTCTCACCCGAGTATCCGGCCGCGGTGATTGCCGGCAACACCGAGGTCAGCCAGTGCGTCACCGACGCCCTGTTCGGCGCCCTCGGCGTTCTCGCTTCGTCCCAGGGCACGGTCAACAATGTGGTCTATGGCAATGACGAGTACCAGAACTACGAGACCATCTGCGGCGGTACCGGGGCCGGGCCCGGCCACCCCGGTACCAGCGCGGTCCACAGCCATATGACCAACACCCGGCTCACCGATCCCGAGGTCCTCGAATGGCGCTTCCCCCTCCGGGTCGAGAGCTTCTCCATTCGCCCCGACTCGGGTGGGTTGGGCCGGTACCGCGGGGGAGACGGGATCATCCGTGAGCTCACCTTCCTGGAACCGATGACCCTGACCCTGCTCGGCAGCCATCGGGTGACTGAGCCCTACGGGTTGGACGGGGGCGCCAGCGGGGCCCG
>JAAEMS010000014.1 GCA_024225275.1 Actinomycetes bacterium | reverse complement strand
GGGGCGGGGGGCGGTCGGGATTATGGGCAGCTGGTATGGGACACCGGAGCGCTGTTCTTGTGGGGTGCGGGTGCGGCGGGTGGTCGCGTTCGAGGGGCCTAGTCCGAGATGTCGAGAAGATCGCCGAGGTTCTCGCCGCATTGCGCTGACCGGTACATCGTGGTCTTCATGCCGCTGCCCAAAACGAGCGCAAGCGATGACTCGTCGTCAGGGTCGGCTGTCCGGAGAGCTTCGATCCACTGGCGATGAGCGTCAGGGGCATGAGCGTCCACCTCGTCGAGTGATTCCAGGTCGAACCGGGCGAGAGCCTCGCAGTAGCCGGTTGGTGGGATGGCCTGCATGAACAGCGCCTCGCCATGAGTATCCCAGAGTGCAGTAGCGACCTCGTTGGCGCCGCACTCTTCTTCGATGCGCTCAGCGAGCTGGGCCGAACTGGCAATGAGCGCGGGTGAGGTGCTGGCCTGGACCAGGCGTTCGATCCGATGCAGTCCTTCTGCAGGGGGCTCAGCGGCCGGTGGGGGCTCTCCGGATTCGGCGGCCTCAACGACGCTATCGAATCTGTCTCTGGCTGCTTGACCAATCGCGGCGGCCGCCGCGAAGTACTCCGAGCTGGGCCCGAGGTCATCGTGCGCGTGCAGCGGCACGAGCTCTTCGAGGGTTTCCCCCCTACCGAGGACATCGAAGCCAGCACATTCAGCGGTGCTGAAAGCGAGGCGTTCAGGAAGCGCGGGGACCGACGACGAGGTCTGGGCCACGGGAACGGTCGCGGCCGAGGTCTCGGTGGATTCGGGAGTAGCGGTGTCGCCGCAGCTGGCGAGAATGACACATCCGGCGAGAACAGCGGGCCCCAAGGATCGATACATGACTACCTCATCGACCGTTGTGGCGAACACTGAACATTGGCCATGTGCTCTCGATAACGACGAGCCGTAGCCCGAACATCCCGGTCAAGTGAGTGAGAGACTTCGGCCCGTGCGCGGCGTCGACAATCACGGTCCCGAATAGTCCTCGAACCGGCGAACCGGCGCCCCCGCATACTTGCCGGCCCTCGAGAATGAGGATCACGATCCCGGCGAAGGGGGATGGCCGGAGGGCGGGATATTGGGCGGGCAATATGGGGCACCTGATGGCTTGTCGAAGTCGACTGACCGTTGGCGACGATCACGGATCCTGCGTGTATCAGGCGAAGGAGGACGGTCAGGGCCCGGTGTTATGGGCGAGGGTCACGGGGTTACGTGGGGTTCGGCTTCGGGTCCAGCCGATGGATCTCGTCGACGGTGGACTGATCTAGCAGGTGGTGATCTCGAGGCTGTGCCACCAGGCGTTGTAGAACATGGTTCGGATCGCTTTTTGGGCCCAGGGCGATAGCTCGTTGAGCTGATCGGTTGGGCAGGTGACGGGAGCTGCGGTGGCGAGCCGGTCGACGACGATGTCGTTGAATTCGTTGATGTCTTCGGTTGTCTTCAGAAGACCGGAGTCCAGGATGGCGGCGGGTGTGTGTGCGTTGCCGTCGATGAGCGCGTCGGCGGTGATTTCGGCGCTGGCCGCGACGTGGTCTGGGTCACCGATCGCGAGGCTGTAGTAGGGCCGCAGGTTGTCGGGGATGATCGGTGTGACCGAGCCGAGTCCGGTGACGAGTACCGCGGTGATGGCGGCGGGGGCGATCAAGCCCAGTAGGGCTGGTGTTCGGCGTGGTGGTGCGGGCCGTGGGTATGCGGGTTCGGTGTCGTTGGCCGCCATGCGGTCGTAGAGCGCTGGGTGGGTGTTGAACCGGTGGGTCGCGGGTAGCCCACTGATGCGATGGACCTTCTCGAGAGCAGGAGCGAAGCGGGGATCGGGTTCGTGGCGGTCAGCGTGTCGGGTCAGATGGCGTTGGAGCCCATTGATGCCGAAGACACCGGCGAAGATGGCGACGAGGAGCGCGACCCGGGCAACCGGATTCTCCGAGGTGGCCGCTGCGCTCGCCACCAGGGGTAGACCGAGGGTGGCGGCTATCAGGGGGAGCAGGTTCCCGGTGAGATGCAGGTGTCGGGACTCGATGCGGCCGAGCGCGTTGCGGCCGAGGGCGGTGAGTTCGTCCACGTCGGCGTGGGCGAGGATTCCGGTGGTGAACAACACGCGACGGTCGAGGGTTGCGACGGTGTTCGCTGAGGCGATGTGGAGTTGGCCCAGCACGGGCCGCTCACAGTTGAGCCGTTTGGCAACCTCGTCGAGCAGGTCAGGGCCCGGGGTGACCACTCGAAGTACACGCCCCACGGCGGCCCAGCGCAGGGTAATGACTACGAGGGCGGCGGCCCAAAGGACAAGAACCTCGATATTGGCGGCCGGGTTCGGTGAGGGGGCGAGCACGAACGCTCCCGAGAGCCCGTAGAGCGGGAGGTTCAGCAGATGTGGGGTCAGCCGGCGGGGGTTGTCTTGGTGGATCTCCGGTGAGGTAGTGACAAGCCTTCTCTCGGTGGCTGCGAGCCACTCGACCCCTGCCGCGGTCATTGCGACGAGCCCGAGCCGCCACAGTGTCAGCGGGCTCACCGCAGCCACCGGACCGACCACCGCCAAGGCCAAGAACGCGGCCCCGAGCCAGGCTGCCACCATGTTGACGTTGATGGCCATGACCAGCTCGTAGTTGCGCGCGCCTCGCTCCCACCACGGCTGCTCGGCCGGCCGATCCCGGTGGACGAGCCGCGTGGTGACCCAGAACGACCCAACGAGGGCGAACCACCCCAGAACCACGACAATCGGACCCAGCCACCGAACAACGATCATCGGGGCCCCACCGACGCACTACCGCCCCACCGAGCCCGGGACGGGAGACCCCCGCACCACACAAACAGCAAGAAGCTGGATCGATTCCGTCGCACGGTGCGCAGGCTCAACGGGTGCCGCGCCAGCCGGCAGGCAAGTCGCCCCGATCAGTCCGCCCCCGTGCATCCATGTCCACCAAGGTATGAACAGGTGCGCCACCCCGCATGAGGCGAAAGACTCACCAACAACAATCCGCCAACCTGACCCTTACCCGGAAGGGGACGGTCGGCAGCGGGATATCGAGACGCGCGATTGGCATATCCCGCGAGGTCTATGCCGCGGGCACGATCGCCGGTACGGCTGGCACGATGTAGGTGCGGCTGAGAGAGGATTGAGATGGCTGAGTCCGGTGACAGTGGTGCCCTCGAAGCTGAGACCAGCAACTCGAGAGGGGACCAAGGGGCATCGGTTCAGGGCGTCTTGGCGTATCACGACGCCAGCGGTGGTCAGATCACGTTCACCGGGCTTGTGTTCTTGGGGATCCTCAAGGCTGTCAGCGGGTTCCGGAAGTTCTCGAGGTCACTCAAGCCTGGCCGCAACGATGAGAATCTCCCGGCCTAGCGATTCGTCGTTGGACTGGCGGGCCACATGCGGCGCCCAGTCCTCGAGTCGACGAAGGCGGGGGTAGCCGCGGGGTGTCGGGTTGTGAGTAGTTCGGCGACCAGAACTCTGGCCGGGTTGGTGCCGGCGGCTCTACTGGTCGTGGCGGTGGGGGCTTGTTCGGGCGATGACGGCCTTCCCAGGGTGGCCGGGACACACCAGGCCGTTCTGTTACGCGAGCCAGCTCCCTGGCCGGACCCAACGGTGGTCCCCGATCAGCTTCTGGGGCTTCGGGTCGAGGTACTGGGGGGCAACCCTGAAGGGGTGGTTGATCCCAGTGTGGTGAACCTTCAGTTCAGCCCCGAGGAGCTTGCCTGTAGCTCCGGTCGGAGTCCTCGGTTCGAGGACCTTGACCCGGGAACGAGCCTTACGTTTGAGCAGGTGATCCTGGGCGATGTCTTTCCGGCAGTGTTCCCGCCCTCGGTTCGGGCCCAGTCGGTTCGGGTCGACTGCTGACCCGTCGCGCAGCACAGTGTCATCGATCCGGCGTAGGGGGACGGTGACAGGGCGGGATATCGGGCGGACAATAGGGGATGATTCCTGGCGCGGCGTTGGGTCCCGGGCCGAGCCACAACCGGTTGGTAGGTTCCGACGGGTGAGGTTCCGGCGGCGTCAGAAGTTCCCGGCCGAGATGCTGGCGGAAGCCGCCCGGCTGCCCGGAGGGACGGTCTATGAGATCGACTCCCGATTCGACCGCGACGGGGCGGTGCCGGCCCATGCGATTGTGCGAGGCTGGACGGTTGGACCCGACGGTCGACCAACCGGGGAGCACGTGGACAATCCGGGCTATGGCGTCCGTGTGCCACTGAGCGATGTGGATCAAATCGTCGCCGACGCTCGTGCCCATAGTGCCGGTGACAGTCTTGAGGTCTTTGTGAGTGATGAACTGACACTTGGTGGTAATACGGTCGCGTTCGATGTGGGCATTGCGATCGTGATGGACCAAGTGCTCGGCTTGGGGTTCGCTCCCGGTGATGAACCCTGGATGAGTGAGATCGACGGGGGACGCGCCTACAGCTTCGAGCGGATCGGCTGAGGTTCGCTCCAGGCGCCTGCTCGGTGGGTAGGGTCCGGGCCATGGCGCCGCCGCCACGGATCTGGATGCATGACTGGGTCAACGAGACGCTCCACCCCACCGACGCCGAGCGGGTGTACCGGCCCGCGTTCGAGTTAGCGGTTGCGGCCCTCGACGGGGACCACAACGCCGGGGTGGGTGAGACAGCAGCGGGCATGGAACTGCTCAGCGTCGACCGTGACCGGCACGCGGCCGCCGCGGTGTTCGCCGGCTACCGCCAAGAGGCGGCCGTTCCGGATCTGGTGGAGATGTCGCTGGCCAGAACCGGCACCGGCTGGGAACCGGCCGGCACTGGAGCGGCGACGATGAACGAATCCTGGTTCGGGCCCTGGCAGGTCGATCAGATCGGTGGACTCATCCGAGAGATCCAGTCTGGGTTTGGGACGCTCCACGATGGGCCACCAACTCGACGGCACTACAAGATGGTGTTCCAGGTCGCCCAGGACGTTCACGCGGTCGAGTGGCGAGACGAAGGCCGACTCGTTGCCGACCACGGTGTCATCAACCTGTCCTGGACCACCCGCCGACCCCACGTGAGACTGCTCGGCTCCCGGTCAGAAACCCTTCACGAGTTCACACCCCGCCGACTCCGATAGCAGGCGCCTCGAACCGGCGCATTGGGATGGGGTCGATCGAGATTCGGGGCGCGCGATATGGGACAGCCCGGCCGGGGGCTGACTGGCGGCGGAGCTACCACTCCATTCGATCGATCAGATCCGAGGGTGGTGGCTCAACGACACCGTCGGGTCCATGTGGCGCTGGTCCAAGTTCCCTCGCGCTCAGTATGTGTGCCTCGGTGGCCACCCCGAAGTGCCGGCTAGCGATCTCTGCTGCTTTGGCTTCGCCGTGCCACGTCGTCACTGAGGCTGTTAGCTCCTGTTCGTCGGAGGTGATGAGCGTGATCTCGAATCGGACCGGCCATGAGCGCGTCACGGGCCGGACACTTGCCGACTCCCGCGGGCCTGTCCACCAAGATGTTGCGGCTGCACCGCCCTCGAGCCGGCGCATTGGGACGGTGCTGCTCGGGATTCGGGGACGCGCGGTAGGGGATGGGATGGGGTCGGGTGGGGAACCGGCCTTCACGGCGTTGGTCGAGGCGTCAACCTGGGGCTCGAGGCACGTCTTGTCCGGTTGAGTGACAATGGCTGGCATGTCCAAGCCGTGGTTCGCTGGCCCGTGGAAGCGAGGTTCGAGTGGAGCCGGCGGGACGGTGGCTGCCTTCTGTTACCTGGGGGCGGGTGTCGCCAACGGGCTGTTGGCGATCGTCTCGAATGGGATGGTCCCTCGGTTGTTGGCCCTGTCCGCCAGTGCTGTGTTCTTGGCCCTCGGCTTCACCCTGCTGGCCACGCTCCGCTGGCGGCGGCGAACCGCGCCGGACCTCGGCGGTCACGCCCGACGCTGATCCGGCGGTAAGGGATACACCGCGGCCGGGATTCGGGGGCGCGCGTTAGGGGATAGTCCGACCGGTTGCTGGTGCAGATTGGAGCGGTGTGTGGGCAAGGATCTGGAGCCAGTCGCGGTGGCTCGATCGCACCGACACCTCC
>JAAEMS010000013.1 GCA_024225275.1 Actinomycetes bacterium | reverse complement strand
CTTCGACGCGCTGGATGGCGTCGATGAACTCGTCGATCATTTCGAGGACCACACGGGTGGCAGACTTCGACTCGTTCATCGAGCCGACGACCTGGCCCACGAAGTAGTTGGCCAGCTTCACCGCCCCCTCGTTCTCGGGGTTCATGGCGGCTCGGTCGATGGCCTGACTGGCCCGGCCGATCAGCATGGGCTGCAAGGGCATGGGCAGGGTGCCCGGAGAGTTCTCACCTTCCCACTCGTCGGTCCAGGCCGAGCGGAGCTGGCGGGCCGGCTTGCCCGTGCGGCTGCGCGAGCGCAGGGTGTCGGACGAGGTGGCGGCGAGGAACTTGTCCTTGACGATGGGGTGGGTCTCGGCTTCCTCGGTGGTGAGCCAGACCGAACCGCACCAGACCCCTTCGGCGCCGAGAGCGAGGGAGGCGGCCATCTGGCGCCCATTGCCGATACCGCCGGCGGCCAGGACCGGCACACTGACCGCGTCGACGATCTCGGGGATGAGCACCATGGTGCCGATCTCACCCGTGTGGCCGCCGGCCTCGTGGCCCTGGGCGATGATCAGGTCGACCCCCGCGGCCTCGTGGCGGGTGGCGTGGGCGGCCTTGCCGGCCAGGGCGGCGGTCAGTACGCCGGCTTCCTTGGCCCGGGCCATCATCTCGGGTGGGGGTGGGCCGAGGGCGTTGACGATCAGCTTGATGGGGTGCGAGAAGGCGACATCCATGATTGGCACCGCGGCGCTGAATGACATGGGCGGCTCGGCCTCGCCGGCCAGGGCGCCGACTCGTTCTCCCTCGGGCAAGGGCGGCACGTCGTACTTGTCGAGCAGGCCGTCGAGCCACTCGCGGTGCTTCGGGGGGATCATGTCGCGGAGGGCCTTGGCGGACAGCTCGCCCTCCTGCTTTCCCTCGTACTTGGCGGGGACGATGATGTCGACGCCGAACGGCATGTCGCCAACCTCGTCATGGATCCATTTGAGATCGATGTCGAGTTGCTCCGGCGTGTGCCCGGCGGCACCGAGGACGCCGAAGCCGCCCGCCTTGGTGACCGCGGCGACCACGTCGCGGCAGTGGGTGAAGGCGAGAATGGGGAACTCGATGTCGAGCAGTTCACAGACCTTGGTCTTCATGCCCGCATCGTAGGACAAGTGTCCCAGCGACGCCCGCTGGCCATGGGAGAATCCTCCGGCCAGGTAAACGCCCTGCCCTCCTGGTGGGTGTGAGTGATGTGCGACTGGCGACAGGAGAATCGATGAGTGACGAGGGCGTCGGTGGGGCGGTCATCGGCAACCGACTCCCGTTCGAGGCCGTGTTCGTCACCGAGTACCCGAAGATGGTGGCACTGGCCGCCGCGGTCTCAGGCCGCCGCGATCAGGCCGGGGACATCGCTCAGGAGACTCTCCGATGACCGATGAGGACGCACGGGATGACAACGTCCGGGCCGCCTTCGATGACCTGAAGCCAGCGATCCAGAACCTGGACACGGTGGCGGCCCGGCGGGAGCCCGAGGGTCACCGAAGGATGGGCTTGATACTGCTTGGAGTGTTGGCCTTCCTCGTCGGTGTGCTCGGCATCACCTACGCCGTGACCACCAGCGAGGATCCCGAGCAAGTGACCGCCGACGTGGTCGACGGAGCAGTCGATGGCAACGACGCCGTCGCCGGATCGAACGATCTGGCCGGCACGACGTGGGTGCTCAGAGAGGGAGCCCCCATCGTGAACGGCTGGCCGGTCACCCTGACCTTCGAGGCCGACACTTTCGGCGGCACCGCGGCCTGCAACGGCTACGGGGGCAGCTACTCGATCGATGGCCCGGCGCTGGAGCTCGGGGAGATCAGCCAGACCACGGCCGGCTGCGAGGAGTGGGTGCTGAAGTCGGAGGAAGTGTTCCTGACCGGCCTGCGGGCCGTCGACTCCTTCCTGCTCGACGGCGACCGGCTCGTTCTCAGCGGGACCGAACCGGACCTGGTGCTGATCCCTGACGAGGCCACTTCGGTGGACGCGCTCATTGACGAGACCTGGCTTCTGATCGAGTACTCGGACGGCGGGCGGTCCGTGGGAGCCGCCGGGGCCGGCGCTCATCTCCGCCTCCACGCCGACGGAACCCTCGAGGGAGGGACCGGTTGCCGATCGCTCAACGGGACCTGGGTCGAGAACGGGGCCGAGATCCTGTTCCCGAACTTCGGTGCCGAGGGGGAGTGCTCCGAGGAGCTCAGCCGCCAGGACAATCAGGTCACGACCGTCCTGGGCGACGGGTTCCGGGCTGAGTTGCTGGGCGACAAGTTGTTCCTCACCTCGGCGGGCAACGAGGTGCTCTTCTACGGGCGGTCGTTCGACGAGGAAGACCGCGCCGAACCCAACGTCGACGACGAGGTTGGGTTCTCCTTCGATGAGAACCTCACCTGGTCGGTGATCCTGGTCGAGGCCGACGATGTTCTCAATGTCCGGTCGGGCCCGGGCATCGACAATGACATCGTCGGCGAGCTGGAGCCTTACGAGACCGGCATCACCGCCGGTACTGAGGTGGTCGACGTCAACGGCGGCCTCTGGCGTCAGGTCCACACCCCGAGCATCCCCGGAGGCTGGGTCAACGAGCAGTACCTGACCGCCCAGCCGGTAGGTGGGTTCGGCGTCGAGGGTCTGTGGGAGATAGTCGACTTCATGGCCCGAGAGAGCCCCCGACTGCCCCAGAGGTACGTGGGTGAGAGCGTGTGGATCGGCGGCATCGGGGTATTCGCCGACTACCCGTTCCCGGTGAAGCGGGTGGGCTGGGACGACTGGACGACCACAGTGGACTTCACCCCGGAGGAGATGATCGAGCTTGATTTGGAGTGCGCCGAGTGCCGCGTGACTCCGCTTGGTTTCGTCAGCTTCCCCGGGTCGGGCCAGGAGTTCGACATCCTGACCGACCTCGACCTTCTCGCCGACGAGGGGCTGGCGGGGCCGGCCTTCCTGTACGGGCCGGTTGCCGATCTGCACAACATGCATCACGTCACCATCGACAAGCCGGCCGCCGAGGTGGGGCTGCCCGACTGGCAGCGCATCCACCTCTTCTTCGACTGGCGGACCGGCGAGCCTCTGCTCCACGCCATCTACACGTGGGGTTGGACGCCCTGACCTAGCCAAGGCCGGCGGCTGCGGCGTGTACCTCCGTTGCCAGGGCATCGGTGACAGCCAGATCGGGCATACCTCCGATGGCCAGCCAGGACGTGATCGTCAGCCCATTGCCGACCTTGGTGAGGACAAGATCGACACTGACCGGGAAGCCCGCCGAATCGCCCCTCAGTGCCCAGCCATCGGTGCGGTCACCCGGGGCCGAAACGTCGAGGGTCTCGGTGACGAAGTGGAGCGGGGCTCCGGTGGCCGGCACCGAGTCGTACTCGGCGCAGTCGGCGGCCGCGTTGGCCGCGTAGGCGTCCATGTAGATCTCCGCTTCACCCTCGGGTAGGTCGAGGATCAACATGTTGGCGAACGGACCGAAGTCTCCGGGTGCCCCGTAGGCCTTCTCGGAGATGGTGACCGGGTTGACCATCTCGAGGGGGATGAAGCCTGGGCACTGGGCGAAGATGTAGCTGGGATCGTTCTCCGCGAAGGTGGCCGGCAGAGAGTCGAGGCCGGGTAGGGCAGCCAGGGCGGCTTCGTCGGCCGGTGGCAACGGAGCTTCCTCGGGCACCTCGATGAGATTGGTGGGGATGTCCAGGGCCTCGGCCCCGTCGATCCACACCGTGTTCCAGTACACCCGGCCGCGGTCCTGGCGGGTGCCGGCGGGCCAGGTGTACTCGTCGATGCCTCCCACGTCGGGGCTGACCACCACATTGGTCGAGCCCGAGCCGGACCAGAACTGGGTAGCGGCTTCGGAGGTGATCCGCGAGATCTCGGCCGCAGCCGCGTAGCGGGTGTCGACGTCCAGTTCCGTGCGCAGGATCTCCGTGACGCTCTCGTCGAGAGGAGCCCATCCGGTGGCCGGCAGCCATTTCAGGCGGACGGCGAAGATGATGATCAGGGCAATGGCAAGGATGAACGTGGGCATCGACAGCAGGGCGAAGCTGATGGTGGTGGTCACCTTGTCGGCCTTGCTGCCCGACCGGTACGCGGCGAAGCTCCCCAGAGGCCGCGAGATGATCAGGGCGACCAGCATCGAGAGCAGCATGATCTCGGCCGTCACTGGAATGCGTTCCTTCAGGGTGTCGGCCACATCCTGATTGAGTCGTTCACTACGGCCCAGGTCACCGGTGAGGGCTGCTCCCGCCCAGTTGAGCTAGCGGATGGGCAAGGGGTCCTCCAGTCCCAGATCCGACCTCACCTCGGCCAGCTTCTCGGGGGTCAGGTCGTTCTGGCCGATGATGGCCACCGCCGGGTCGCCGGGCACCAGCGACAGCAGGCTGAAGGTCAGAGCGGACACCGCGAACACGACCAGCTCGCCCCGCTTGCGGGCGGTCACCGTTGCACTGGGTCCCCACAGTCGCGGTCATGTCGTTCCCCCTGCTCAGAGTGGCCGCAACCGTATTGCCTGGTGCTCCTGCTGGCCACTCACAATGGTTCTAGGGTCAGGTCCATGAGCCGACCAACCACCGCCCGGGCCATGGTCCTCGAAGAGCCTCGCCGTCTCGTCGAGCACACCTTCGCCATTCCCGACATCGACGACGATTCGGGGCTCCTCCGGGTCGAGGCCTGTGGTCTGTGTGGGACCGACCACGAGCTGTACACCGGCCACCTTCCCACCCCCGGCCCGGTCGTACCCGGTCACGAGACCATCGGCGTGATCGAGGAGGTGGGGTCGGCCGCGGCCGAACGGTGGGGGGTGCAAGTCGGCGATCGGGTAGCCCTCGAGTGCTTCCAGTCGTGTCGGGAATGCGACGCTTGTCTGGCCGGCATGTACCGGCGCTGCGCGAAGCACGGCACGCCCACCCTCTACGGGCTGACGTCCACTTCGGTCGACCCGCCTCTCCGGGGTGGATACGCGGACTACCACTACCTCGCCCCCGACTCGATGTTGCTCCCGGTGCCCCACTCTCTGGGCCCGGTCGACGCCACCCTGTTCAACCCCATCGGTGCCGGCATCCGTTGGGGGGCTGACCTACCCGAGACCGGTCCCGGCGATCGGGTGGCCGTGCTGGGTCCGGGCATCCGCGGTCTGGCCGCGGTGGCCGCCGCCAAGGAAGCTGGTGCTGAATTCGTGATGGTCACCGGTTTCGGCGAGCGCGACCATCCCCGTCTCGAGATGGCTTTGGGGTTCGGGGCCGACCTCACGGTTGACGTCGCCGTCGACGACCCGGTGGCGGCCATGCGGGCCGCCACCGACGGCAACGGTGCCTCAGTGGTGGTCGACGTGACCGCCAATGCGCCGGCCGCCCTGGGCCAGGCTGTCAGATTGTCCGACAAGGGGGGGCGTATCGTCCTGGCCGGGGTGAGGAACTCGAAGGAGACGCCGGGCTTCAACCCCGACGCCATCGTGTTCAAGGAGCTGACCATCATCGGTGCCCTGGGGGTCGATGCCCCTGTGTACCGGCGGGCCCTCGACCTGTTGGCCTCCGACAAATACCCGTTCCGTGAGGTCCCCCGTCGGGTCGAGCCCATCGCCGGGGCCGCCGAGCTGGTGGCCACCATGGCGGGCGAGACCGACCAGGTTCCCCCCGTCCACGGAGTCCTCGTCCCCTGACGCGCGGTTCCCTCCTGGCCGAACTTTCCGCGCCGGGTCCAAGTTTTCTGGGTTCTGGCGCGGAAAGTTGGGGAGGGTTGCTCCCACCGAGGCTCAGATGGGGGCAGCGGCGAGGTTCGACCCATCCCCGACTTCGGGCCGGGCAGTAGGGTCCCGCGGGTGACCGAGCACGATCTCCCCGCCCTGCTGGCCGAGGCCGAGACGGCCGACGGGCATCGGCGCGAAGACATCACCGCGCTCATCCGCGACCATGCCGGCACCGCCGCTCTCGGCGGCGCTGACGCCCTACGGGCGGCCCAATTGTTCGCGACGTCGGGTTCGGTTGCTGATCTTCCGGCTGCGGCTCGGCTGTCCCTTCACGCCTTCACCGAGGGAGTCGAGGGCGCCGGGCCACTCCACGCCGACTGTGCCGACAAGCTGGCCCTCTACAGTGGCCGACCCCAGCCCTACGGCACGGTCATCGTCGAGCACCAGGGCGACATGGTGCAGCCGCCCGTCGACCCTTCGGTGGCTGACCACGAGCGGGCCGAGCTCGGGGTTCCACCCCTACGCGAGCTCCAGGAGCAGGCCGAACTGGCCACCCGGCAGCTGGCCGTCGAGCGGGCGGGCCGCCCGGGCGACCTGCCCCCAGGCCAGCGCTACGCCCGGGTCTGGACCAACCCTGACCCGGGTGAGTTGAGGGCGCGCATGGAGGCCGAGGGGGCCCGGGCGTGGGCCGATGGCGACGTGCTCAGCTTCGTCATCGAGTCCACCGGACCAGTGGCCGTCACCCCCGTCTTCCAGATCCCGTCTTGGGACGCGGGCGATGGCCTCCAGGTGCTCAGCGTGCGGGTCGAGCGGCTCGACGAAGCGGTGATCACCTACACCTTCACGCCGCTGGGCGGCGCAGCGGCCATGAACTTCGGTCGAGGGTCTCACGATGGTCGCTTCCGGGGCCCATCGGCCCCCGAAGAGCTCCCGTCGAACGATCCCCTGACCGGTTCCACGTTCGATCATGCCGTCGAGTCCAGGGTCCTGGGTGAGCCCCGCCGTGTCACCGTCTACCGGCCGCCCGGACACCGGCACGGCGAGGACATCCCGGTGGTCTACGCCACCGACGGCAACATGTTCGCCCCCTACGCCCGCCGTCTCGACGCGGCCATCGAGGCGGGAAGCGCCCCGCGAGTTGTCGTCGTGGCCGCCCACTCGGCCCCGGCCGACCAGATCCGGGGCAACCAGCGGGCCCTCGAGTACCTGCAGGGTTTCGACGCTCAGCGTTTCGATGCCCACCAGTGCTTCTTCGTCGACGAGCTGGCGGCCTGGGCCGAAGAGGAGATCGGCGTCACCCCCGACCGGGCCCAGCGGGCCGTCCTCGGGTGTAGCGACGGGGGCGGGCACGCGCTGGCCACCGGTCGACTCCACCCGGATCGTTTCGGTCACGTGTTCGCCTTCAGCACCGGCGTGCCCCCCGAGCCGACCATGCAGTGGGATCCCCAGCGTCACCCCTTCGTGCACCTGTGTGCCGGCACTCTCGAGGGTGCCTTCCACCAGGCCACCGAGGCTTGGGCCGGCTACCTGCACATGCTGGGCGCCCCCCACCACTTCACCGAGAAGGTCGCCGGCCACGACCTGGTCCAATGGGTCGAGGAGCTCCCCGTCGCGCTGTCTCGGGCCTGGGGGCCGGACGCCTAACTCCTTGCCCCTCAAAACCCTCTACGGTTTCAGGCGAAGCCCAGGTCCATTCGGCAGGATGACGTGAGGAAATGCCCGTCGGTCTTCTCCGACGGTGAGAAATGCACGGGGAAGGCAAGAAGGCTGATGTCCGAACGACCAGAGATCACCCCCCAAACTCGGGTAGCGGCCCTGCTGCGCGACTACCCGGAGACCGAGGAACTGCTCATTGGCATGTCGCCCGCGTTCGTCAAGTTGCGCAACCCGGTGCTGCGCCGCAGTGTGGCTCGAGTGGCCACTCTGGCCCACGCAGCAGCAGTGGGTCAGCTCCCGGTCGACGAGCTGGTCAACAATCTGCGCGCCGCGGTCGGCCAGGCTCCACGGTCAGATCTTGACGACGATCAAGTCGACTACTTCGGGACCCAGCCCCCGTGGTTCGATGCCGGCGCGGTGGTGGCGGTGCTACGCGACAACGAGCTGGATCCGGACGTCATGCCGATCAATCCGGTGCTGCGCGCGGCTCGTGATCTCGATGAGGGGGAGATAATCGAGCTAGTGACCTCCCATCTTCCGGCCCCAGGCATCGACATCCTGCGGCGCAAGGCCTACCAGACCTGGACCACAGACGACGGCGACCTGATCCACACCTTCATCACCAAGCCCTCGACGGAGTCCGGGCTGGACTAGAAGTTGATCACGGTGCGGGCCCCCTCGCCGCGTTTCATCATCTCGTAGCCCTCGTTGATCTCTTCGAGGGCGATGGTGTGACTGATCATCTCGTCGAGCTTGAGGCGACCGTCGAGATACATGTCGATGTAGCGGGGCATGTCGACCCGGAAGGCGTTCGAGCCCATCATCGAGCCTTTCAGCGTCTTCTCCTGCATGAAGATCTCGTAGCCGGTGATCTCGATCTTCTGGCCGAAGGGCATCATGCCGATGACCACCGAGGTACCGCCGGTCCGGCTCATGCTCCAGGCCTGCTCGACGGTCTCCTTGCGGCCGATGGCCTCGAAGGCGTAATCGACACCACCACCGGTCATCTCCATGACGGCGGCCACCGCGTCGTCGACCTCAGCCGAGTTGACGGTGTCGGTGGCGCCACAGACCCGGGCGGTGTCGAGCTTCTCGTTGGTGATGTCGACGGCAATGATGCGGTTGGCGCCCGCGATGCGCGCGCCCTGGATGGCCGACAGACCGATGCCGCCGGCGCCGATGACGGCAACCGTGGTGCCGGGCTCGACCTTGGCGGTCTTGATGGCGGCACCCATGCCGGTGGTGACGCCACAACCGATGAGCGACGCCTTGTCGAGGGGCATGTCCTCGCGGATCTTCACCAAGGCGTTCTGGTGGACCAGCATCTCCTCGGCGAAGCCACCGAGGCGGGCGAACTGACCCACCGGAGTGTCGCCGCGGAACAGGCGGGGCGAGGCGTCATCGGGCCGGGAGGTGGCGGCATTGTTGTTGCAGAGGTTGGGGCGACCGGTGAGGCAGAACTCGCAGTGACCGCAGAAGACCGACAGGCAGGTGATGACATGGTCACCGGGCTTCACGTACTGGACGTCGGAGCCCACAGCCTGGACGATGCCGGCCGATTCATGGCCCATCACGGAGGGTACGGGCAGGAGGTTCCAGCTGCCGTCCATGAAGTGGAGGTCGCTGTGGCAGAGTCCGGCGTTGGTGGTCTGGAGCAGGACTTCGTTGGCGGCCGGCTTGTCTACCGAGATGTCTTCGATCTCCAGGTCGCCGGGGATCTGGTTGAGTACTGCAGCCTTCATGCCACTAGCTCCTTCAGTTCATTTCGGAGGGATGCCCCGACCCTACTTCACCTCGGTAGATGATGAATTCGAGAGAAAGCGAGCATCTCCTCGACATGTCCCACGGGTGCGGAGCCACGATCGGATGTCAGCCGTAGACGACGGAGGGGTCGTCCTGGCCCGACAGGCGGGCCGCACCGGTGCCGTGATCGATGTTGAGATTGACACCCACCACATAGCTCGATGACACACGGTCGGCCAGGAACAGCATGGCCGGAGCCATCTCGCGAGGCTCGGCCATGCGGCCGGCCACGGCTTCGGCGTGGTCGATGAGGTCCTCGCCCATGCCCTTGCGGAAGTCGGCGATGATCCCGGTGTCGGTGATACCCGGGCAGACACTGTTCATGCGCACGCCGCGGCGTAGGAGCTGTACCGACCGCCAGTGGGTGTAGTACTGGACGCACTCCTTCGAGAACGCGTATCCGTCACCCACCACCTCGGTGTGATCTCGGATCCAGGCCAGCCCGTCCTCGATAGATGCCGCGGCCATGAGCTCCTCCATCTCGGTGGCCCGCTCGGGCCAGGCGCGACCCGCGGTCGAGGCGATGTGCACGATGGCGCTCCCGGTCGACATTCGGGGCAACACCGCCTCGGTGAGATGGCGCAATCCGAGCCAGTTGATGCGCATGACCTCCTCGGGCGTGAACCGGCCTCCGTTGGGCACGCCGGCACAGTTCATGAGGACATCGATCCGGTCGGGCAGATCAGCGACCGTGGCGTCGATCGATGACTGGTCTCCCAGGTCGCACCGATGGGTGCGGGCAACCGGGGTATCCACCAGGGCCACATCGATCGTGTGGACGGTGGCCCCGGCGGCCAGCAGGAGCTCGGTGGTCTCGGCGCCCATACCCGACGCCGCACCCGTGATCACGACGGTTCGGCCGGTGAAGTCGAGCAGGCCGGTGGGTGAAGCTGTGGTCATGGGCCCGACGCTACCGGCCCAGCGGCGATGGGCCGGCCGGGGCCACTGGTCGCGTCCCGTCCCCTTGACGCTCCATGCTCATACGGTACCTTGGGGCGACATGATCCGACTGTTCGCTCCCGGACTCTTCGGTACCGTGATGATCCTCTTCTGGTTCTACGCGGTGCTCGACGTGATCGCCACCGACACGATCCTGGCCCGCAACATGCCGAAGAGCACGTGGGTGTTCGTCGTCCTGTTCTTCCCCTTCGTCGGGGCCTTCGCCTGGCTCGTGCTGGGACGTCCCGAGTACGCCGGCTGGCGGCCGGGCGACACCGAACGGCGCCAACCCGCCCGGCGCCCGGTCGGGCTCGAGGACTCCGACCAGTGGACCCACGGCCGGCCGCCCATGGCGCCCGCGCCCAGACCCCTCGAACACGAGCTCGATGCTCGCGAGCGCAGGCGCCGCGAGCGGGAGCTCGGCGACGACGAATAGGAGAACGGAGCGGTTCCGCGGAACCGCCCCGAACCGGTTAGACCCGCTCGATCAGGGTGCCGGTTCCCAGGCCACCACCGCAGCACATGGCGATGAGGCCGTACTGGCCGCCGGTGCGCTGGAGCTCGTGCACTGCCTTGGTGGTGAGAAAGCAGCCGGTGCCGCCCAGGGGGTGACCCAGAGCGATGGCGCCACCGTTGGGGTTGACCTTGTCCATGTCGGCGCCGACGGTCTTGGCCCAGGAGAGCACGACCGATGCGAATGCCTCGTTGACCTCGAAGACGTCGACGTCTTCGATGCTGATGCCCTCGCCTTCGAGCACCCGCTCGGTGGCCGGGATGGGGCCTTCGAGCATCAGTACGGGGTCGCAGCCGACGAGGGCGGTCTGGCTGACCTTGGCCATCGGGGTGCAGCCCAGCTCGGCCGCCTTGTCGGCACTCATGAGCAGGACGGCCGAGGCGCCATCGGCGATCTGTGACGACGACCCAGCCGTGTGCACCCCATCCTCGCGGGCGACGGGCTTCAGGTTGGCGAGCTGCTCGAGGCTGGTGTCACGGGGGACCTCGTCGCGGGTGACGGTGATCATCTCACCCGTCTTCTTGCCCTCTTCGTCGACCACGGGAGCTTCGACGGGGATGATCTGGGTCTCGAACCGGCCCTCGGCGATGGCCTGGGCGGCGCGTTCCTGGGACTGGAGGCCGAAGCCGTCGGTGTCGTCGCGGGAGATGCCGTACTTGTCGGCCATCCGCTCGGCGCCCTCGAACTGGCTGGTGAACTCGTAGTGCTCGAAGTAGCTACGAGAGACGGGCTTGCCGAAGCCCGCCTTGGCACCGGCCACCGCATCGGATCCGATGGGCAGGACGCTCATGTTCTCGACCCCGCAGGCCAGGACCACGTCCTCGACGCCCGAGGCCACGAGGCTGTAGCCGAGGTTCACGGCGTGCTGAGACGAACCGCATTGGGAGTCGACGGTGGAGGCTGCCACTTCCTCGGCGCCGCCATGGCTCAGCCACGCGGTGCGGGTGACGTTCATGGCCTGGGCGCCGACCTTGTTGATGCAACCGCCGATGACCTGGCCCACATCGGACGAGGACACCCCGGCCCGCTTGATGGTCTCCATCATCACCGGGCCGAGGATGTCGGCCGGGTGGGTGTTGGCCAGCGACCCGTTCTTCTTCCCGATGGGCGAACGCCCCGCTTCGACGATCACGACCTCGCGCATGACTGTCCCCTTCACCTAGAGCTTGATTGTTCACCAGCCAACTCGGCCTGACCCGACTCTGCAACCCGGGAGCGGTCTGCCCCTGGTCCACGAAGATTCCCGCGACCCGTTTCTGGCAGGGCCCGTTCCGGACGATTTGATGGGGATGGGAGAACCGACCCGATTCGAGGTGAGTCGGAATGCTGCATGACTTCCGCCATGAGCCGACCATCCCTGATTCCGATCGGTACATCCCCCGTCCCCGGTTGACCCTTCTTCTGGCTGGTCGGTTCGAGCGCCGGCTCACCACGATCGTGGCGGCGGCCGGCTACGGCAAGACCACAGCTCTCGCCCAGGCGGTGCGAAGCAACGCCCTCGATCCCATCGGACAGGATGGATGGCTGGGTGCGGCCGACGGCAACGAGGACCCGCTCAATCTTCTGGCTGCGCGGGAGCTGTCCATGAGACCGACGACATCATCAGCGTGGCCGACGGGACCCCCTTGGGCTCCACGATCGACCTCACCCTGGGGTTCGAGAATGGCACATTCGGCTCGAAGAACCTGGCGGTCTACTGCATCCGCAACGCGACCGGCGACGAGCAGAGTGGCATCCTGAACGTCAGCCTGTTGGCTCGGTCCAGCACCGAGGCGGGTCCATGCAGCGCCGCCGAGCAGGCAGCCGGCACGGCAAGCTGTGGTGATGGAGAGGCAGGCGAGCTCGATCAGGTCTACGACGTACAGCTGAGAGAAGGGGTGGTTCGCTGCGATCGAGCCGGCGGAGTCAATTTGGCCCCCGTGGAGTTCGGGGCTGGTGACCCAATCGGAACGACCAAGCCGCTCGATTCAGGCGGGGCTCCCATCGTCTTCCCTGATGGCCACGAGTGCCTGATCTTCGTCGGCATCAGCGCCGTGTGGCCGGTGGCCGTTGCCGACGTCGCTCCCACCGCGGTCACCGACACATTGGCCTGCGACCTCGTCGTGAGTCTCAGCGACCCGATCTGATCGGCGGACCCGAGACCGGTCGCCCGGCGGAGGCCTCCACGGCTCCATCGGGCGTCCGGGTTCGGATCACCTCTCGTCGAGCTGGCGGGCGAGGGTCAGCCCTCGAAGGTGAAGGTCTTCTCGACCAGAACCTCGCCGTCCCAGGTGTGGCCCGACAGGGTCACGACCACGCGGGTGCCGTCGTCTTCGATGTCGATGAGCCCGAACTGCCCGCCGCCGGGGAAGGTGCCGTGGCTGTAGGGGCCGCCCTTGACGGTGCCGGGGCGGTCGAGCGCCGCCGCGTGCAGGACCGGGAATCCCGGGGCATCGGCGTAGGCACTGTTGGTGCCGTCGTCGAGGGCGACCATGTGGGCGTCCCCACTGACCATCACCAGATTGTCGACGTCGGCGTCGGCCAGAGCCTGGGCGATGGTGGCCCGTTCGTCGGCGTAGGCCGACCAGCTGTCGCCCCCCGGGTTGGCCTCACCGATCCAGGGCACCGGGTTGCCCCAGATCACCACCGCGTGGGTTTGGCTGGCCGTGATGATCTCGTCGATGAGCCAGTCGAGTTGCTCGGCGCCCAGCATCGTGTCTGGGCTGCGGGCCGACCGGTTGTCGGACATCACGATCCGCACCCGCCCCATGGTGAAGGCGTGGTTGATGGTCCCGTCGTCGGCCAGGGGAGCATGGGGCACAGCCTGGCGGTAGGCGGTTCGGGCCGCATCGCGGGAGGGAGACGAGCCGTCGGCGTTGTCGGGGCCGTAGTCGTGGTCGTCCCAGACATAGGCGACGGGGACGTTCCGGAAGAGCTCGGCCTGGGCCGGGCGTCCCAGCATGAGCTCGTATGCCGCCCGGAAGTCGGCCGGGTTGCTGGAGGCAAGGTTGCTGTAGTGCGTGTCGCCGAGGGCGAGGAACAGGTCGGGGTCGGCCGCGGTGATGGCGTCGAACACCGAGCCGTTCGACCCGACGCGGGCGCAGGAACCGGCCCCAATCGTGAACGAGTAGGGCCCCAGGGCGGGGGTGTGCAACAAGCCACGGCCGCGACTCTCGTCGATCTGTCCGTCGACCACGACGGCCCACCCGTACTCGGTATCGGGTTGGAGTCCAGTCACCGTGAGACGGGCGATCCCTTCGTCGGAGACGTTTGTCGGCGGCGATTCGACGGGTGACCCGCCGTCGTCGGGGGTGAACCGCGCCGAGGCCGTACTCCCGTCGATACCTCCGGCTACCACCGTGGCTCCGTCGGCGGTCAGCCCTCCTGACCACGCCCACTCGACGAGGTCTTCGGGCCGGCCCACCGTCTCGCTCTGGGGGTGCGAGGGACCGAAGTAGTGGTCGTATACCTCGTTGGCGCCTACCCAGGTGGCGCCCACCAGGGAGAATGTTGTGACCGCCAGGCCGGCGATCTCGAGCCAGGTCCGCTGGTGCTGCCAGCTCAGCCAGAGCAGCACGGCGGGTATCAGCAGGGTCAGGGTGAGAGTGATGGCCAAGGCGGGCTCGTACTCGAGGGCGGCGAAGACGCCCAGACCGGCAGCGGCGAAGGCGATCAAGACCGCGCCGACCGCATCCCACTTCCAAGCGACAAGGGCTCCGACTGACACCAGACCGGCCAGCGCCAACTGGATGGGGACCTGGAAGTCGGCGCCCAGCAGCGAGCCATCGGGGTTCTGGGGCACGCTACGGGTCAGGGTCAGGACGGCGAGCCCGGTAGCCGCTCCGGCGGCAGTCAGGTGGGCAAGGATGCCGAAGAGTTTGGCCCGGTCGGGGTGGAGGGGGATGGCTCCGACGAGTGGCCGACCGGCTGTCTCGGGCGACCAGGCACAACTCCGGCAGGGGTCGTGCCATCGGTGGTGGGCCATGACCCAGTCGACCGCCAGCACCAGGGATGCTCCCAACAGGATTCCGCCCAGAGCATCGGTGGGCCAGTGGCGGCTGTCGGCGATCCGGTGGATTGCTCCCATCGCCACTCCGAAACCCAGCGCGATCCGTAGGGGGGTGACGACCCAGCGACGCTCGGTGAGCAGGGCCACCGCCAGTGGTACCAGGCCGGCGAGGAGCACCGACTGGAGGACATGGCCGCTCGGGAAGCTCTCGGTCTCGCCGAGCAGGGGGCTGCCGGGGGGTCGGGGCCGATCGATCAGTGCACCGATGACGACGTTGAGGGTCATGCCCGCGAGCACCGCGATGGGGAAGGCCAGGAACAGGGGCCGGCAACGCAGGGTGGCCAGACCCAGGAGGGCGGCGAGGACCACGGCCACGGGGGTCGAGCCCATGGGATCCAGGAAGGTGAGGGAATCGACCCAATCGGCCTGACTCAGCCAGTCGGCGATGGGCCGGTCGAAGCGTTCGATGAACGACCGAGACGTACCCACCAGGAGACTCAGAATGAGGGCCAGCACCGGAACGATGAGGGTGGCGGCCGACAGGTCCCAGGGAGGCAGCTCGTCCTCGGCCCGGTCGGGATCGCGGGTCAGGGGTGTGGTGAGCAGCACCCCTCGCACACCCACCGGCGGGTTGGGCCACGCGGCCCAGGTGGTGGCGGCCACTCCGGCCAGGAAGCCGCAGAACACCGCGACGGCCACCGCCGCGGCGAGTAGCCAGGCGATGTCGGACACATAGCCGTCCTCGCGCCGGTAGTTGAGTACCGATCCGATCAGGATGTACAGCCCAGCCCCGAGCAGGACGAACGTGGTCAGCAGGTAGGAACGGCGGATCCGGAGGCCGGAGTCGTAGTTGTGGGTGTTGCTGTCGCCGGTCTCCACGTAGTCGGCCAGGGCCCGGCCCGCGATGCGGCTTCGCCGGGCCAGCGATTGGCGGCTCCGCCACGCGAAAACGTCGCGGAGCAGGGTCGCGACCCAGAAAAGCATGCCGACGCTCATGACCGCAGGTACGAAGATGGCGGTGCGGAACGCCCCGGGTGGAGGGAGGCGGCGACTCATACCGCTCCGTGCGCGACATCGAGTCGCACGACGACCCCCTGGTCGCCGTCGACGACGAGGTGTTCGCCGTCGAGGACCCGGGTCGCGCCGGCCACGTTGAGCACCGCCGGCAGGCCGAGCTCGCGGGCCAGGATCGCTGCGTGTGACAGAGGCCCGCCCCGCTCGAGTACCACGGCGGTGGCCTTCACGAAGATCGGGGACCATGAGGCATCAGTGGCCTCGGCCACCAGGATCGAGCCCGGTTCGAACTCGTCGGTGGGCTGGGTGAGAACCCGACCAACCCCTTCCCCGCGCCCGGCTGAGGCGGACCAGCCCTCGAGCCGGTTGCCCTGGGGCAAGGGAGCGGGGGTTCGTTCGGGCCGACCGTGGAACTGGGCCGGCAGGGGCCCCTCGGCTTCGTACCGCTCGAGCCATCGGCGTCGGCGGTCGACTATTGCGGGAGCCACCGCCCTTCCGTCCAGGGCCGACCTCAGTTCTGGGTCGGACAGGAGGTGAACCTGGTCGACCGACGTGAGGTGGCCGTCGGCGACCAGACGGTGTCCGAGCTCGAGATGAATGGCGCGTACCAGGCCACCGATGGTCATCACGTCGGACTTGGCTTGCTCGCGGCGTCGAAGCTGGTCGATCGCGTCGACGACGGATCGTCGCAGCACGACGGTGCGCAGATACCGAGACAGCTCGTTGCCACTCCACGACGTGGTGGACTGGAGCCGCTCCTCGAGGGCCGCGGTGGGAGCCGTCATCGTGGTGTCGTTCTCGGACGGCTCGATCGCAGGCGGTTCGATGCCCATCTCATGCCAGGTTGGCCCGCCGAAGAGGGCGACCGATCCCGACAGGGGGCGCCGCACCGCAACGCCCCGCCCGGTTGTGACCGCGTTGGCCGCTCGACCCGCCTCCTCGGCCCCGAGGTGGGGTGCGAGCACCAGTTCGAGGCGACGATGGGTCGACACCGCGATGGCCGCCACCCCCAACTCGGCGGCCATGGCCCGCACGGCGAGGTCGGTGAGCCGGCCACGGAGGGCAAGGAGGTCCGGGTTGGTCAGCTCGCCGAGGGGGACGGTTCGGGTGGAGAGCTCGGCTACGGCCTCGGTCACCACATCGACGTCCTGGATGACCCTCCGGCGGACGCCCAGCACCCGGAGGTCGTGGCGCCAGCCTCGGAGCCGGCTTCGCAGGCCCAACTCGCCGGTGGCCTCGGGTGCGACTGGCCGGTCTGGTCGCCGGGAGCCGAAGTACTGTCGGTCCAGCTCGTCGGGGTCGCCGCCGGGCACGGCATCGGCCAGGGTGCGGATCACTCCGTAGTCGAGGGCGGCCCGACCCCGCACCCGCCGGAGGATCCGGGTCTGAGTATCGGCGAGGGGCACGCCCTCCATCGACCCGAGCAGGCACCGGAAGGCCTCGTCGACGAGGTGCTGGTTGATCTGGGCCAGGAGGGGAGGGAGCACCCCGGGCAGCATCTCGGTGATACCGGCGGTGGTGAGCTCGGTGTCGTCGACGGGATCGTCGAACCCGTCGTGGTCGTCTCCCACCGTGATCGGGCGGGCCTGCACGACCCAGAGCCGGTCGTCGGCCCAGGCCCACTCGACGTCCTGGGCAAGACCGGTCCGCTCCTCCACCACGAGGGCGGCCTCGAGTGCCTGCTCGACCATGTCCCCGTGGGGGCTGCGCCGGTCACGTGGCAGGACGTACACGTCGGGGGTCCGTTGTCCGGAGACCAGGCTCTCACCGAGACCGGTCACCACCTCGACGCGGGCCTGATCGGGGTCGGTGGGGTCGATGGTGAAGACGACCCCCGCCTGGTCGGCGTCGACCATGGCCATGAACACAACGGCCATGGCCACGCCGTTCTCGTCGATGCCGAAGGCCTGGCGATAGGCCACCGGTGCCGGGTGCCAGAGAGAAGCGGCCACGAGGCGGAATCCGTCGAGTACCTCTTGGGGTCGGCTGGGTTCGATATTCAGCAGGGAGCGGTACTGGCCAGCGAAGGATGAACCGGCCAGGTCCTCGACGGTGGCCGATGACCGGGCTGCCAGCTTGGTGCCCTCACCTACCCGCTGCGCCAGCTCGAAGATCCGGTCGGCGAGATCGTTTTCGACCGGTGTGCCCAGGAAGACCGCGTCGACCTGGGGGCCGGGCACCGAGTCGCCGGCGCGGATGCGTTCGGTCAGCTCGACGATGTCAGGGTGGGCCGCGAATTGTCGGTAGGCCTGGGTGGTCACTACTCCGGTCAGGGGGACAGTCAGGTCCCACTCGACCAGGTCGGCCAGTGACGCCCCCTTGCCTCCGAGCAGGCCGCGGTCGACGGTGTCCCGACCGAGGAGAGCGGTGACGGGGCCGTTCATGGGCGGGGGTCGGTGTCGGGTCGCTCCACTCCCAACAACTCGGCCCGGTAGGCGGCGACGGCCCGGTCGAGGATTGCCTCGGAGGTTTCGGCTTGAGAGGATGCCCGGTCGCGGGTCCACACGGCCAGGTCAGCCCGCAGGGTCACATCGCGGCGACGGCTCCCCAGCCGGATCAGCAGCATGAGCTGAACGAGGGCGATGGAAACGAACACCGCGACCAGGTCGTACGCCTTGCCGATGGTGGCGTCGACCGCGCCGACCATGGCGACCAGGCCGGTGGTCATGACCAGGGCCCGAATGGCCAACGAAGGGATCATCCGTCGCCGCCCGGGTGGTTGGCGGAGGGTCGGGTGCTCCACCAGTTCGCCACCGGCTCACTCACGTCGAGATCATGATTGATGAGACACACGTGGCCGTACCCCTCGAGAATCTGTAGGTCAGCGTTCGGGACCCGGTCGACCATGAACCGCCCCCAGTCGACCGAGGGCACGAGCCGGTCACGATCACCGGCCAGGAAGAGGGTCGGGGCCTCGATGTCGCTCAGCCGGTTGCGGATGTCATAGCCCCGGATGATCTCCAGCCGCCTCCGGTAGCCATGCTGGCCGATCGCTCGTGATCGCTGGTGGAATTCGGCGAGATCCTCGTCGAGGCAGTGGGGGCTGTGGAGTTTGGCTTCGGTGAAACGACGAACGATGGGCATCAGCCCCCACGGCATGACCTTCAGGGCCAGCGGCGCCAGCCTCAGCTGGACCCGCTGGTCGAGGTAGGGGAACGAGTTCACGACAACCAGACCCCGAACCAGTTCGGGGTGGGCGAGGGCGGTGCTCATGGACAGGGCCCCACCGAACGACTCGCCCAGGAGGATGGCACCGTGATCGCTCACCTCGCCGATCAATCGGGCCAGGTCGGCCACCAGATCCTCCATCGAGGCGTCAGGGTCGTCGGGCAGGGGAAACGACAGGACGTTGAAGTGCTGGGCCAGCAAGGGGAGCTGACGGTAGAAGAGCAGGGCGGTGCCGTCGATGCCGGGGACGAGAATGACCGTGTCGGTCCCGGGGTCGGCCAAGCCTCGTAGGTGATGATCGGGGTCGAGCCGTTCACTCATGACCCACCTCGGATCGTTCGAGTCGATGGACGGGGACCCCGACCCAGGTGGCGGGACCGTCGAGCTGGGCGAATTTGGGCACCATCGAGAGCGAGCCCACCTGACAACTCGGTCCGATGTCGGCACCGATCTCGACGTGGGTGCCTACCCCGATGGTCGAGCCCGGCCCGATACGAACCGGAGCGAAACGGACATTGCCCCGCTCGACGGTGTGAGCCGACAGGTGAACGTCGGAGCCGATCACCACATCGTCACCGAGCTCGAGCAGGCAGTGATCAGTCACCCCCAGGCTGTTGACCCAGACCTGTTTGCCGATGGTGGCGCCGTTCCACCGCATGTACCAGACCCACAACGGAGTAGTGCCGAAGAGAGGACCGGCGAAGGTGCGAACCAGGTGGCTCACGATCATGTACCGACCCCAGTTACAGATCTCCCAGGGCAGGTCGGTGATGCGGAAGTCGCCCTCGCGGGGAGGTCGCCAACCCAGCAAGCGGGTGGTGAGCGCCGAGGTGGCCATCAACACGACGATGAAGATGATGTAGGTGGGCAGCAGGGCCATGGCCAGCACGATGATGCGGAGCCACCACGGGTCGAGACCCCATCGGGTGTGCCATTCGATGAAGGCGATGGCGGGCAGGACCGAGACGCCGAAGATCAGGCTGATGGCGAGGAACGCGGTGGTGACCGTCCACCCGAACCGGGCGATAGCGGCCGGGCTCCAGGCCCGGTGTTTCGTCGTGTCGGCGGGAAGATCGACGGTATCCATACCTCCATGCTGGCCCTGAATCCGGTGTCCTTGCAGAGTCCGAGGTCCATACTATCGTGCACTGAAGGGACGGGGGCCGCGAGACTCGGGTCATGAACAAAGCCAGCCTTTCCACACTCATGGATGCCCTCGACCATGTGTGCAATGCCCCCACTGACTCCGGTCGGCTCGAGCTCATCGTTCGTCGGCCCGCCGAAGACCAGCGCGAAGTCCTCGAACAGGGCGAGTTGGACCTCGCGGTAGGTCTGGTGGGCGACTCCTGGGATCAGCGGCCCAGTGGCCGGACCGGCGATGGTTCGCCCCACCCCGACATGCAGCTCAACCTGATGAACGTCCGCGTCACCGAACTGGTGGCCGGCGAGCGGGAGCGCTGGCCGTTGTGTGGCGATCAGCTCTACGTCGACCTCGATCTGAGAGAGGAGAACCTGCCCCCGGGCACGCGGCTGGCCATCGGTGGCGCGGTCATCGAGGTCACCGACCAACCTCATCGGGGGTGCGCGAAGTTCAGTCGTCGCTTCGGTGGGGATGCCCTCAAGTTCGTGAACTCGCCCGAGGGCACGGCGGTGAAAGCCCGGGGCATCAACGCCAAGGTCGTGCAGCCCGGCACGATCAACGCGGGAGATTCGGTGACCAAGATCTGACTACTGTTCGGGGCATGAGCGAACCTGGTGAGCGGGCCCGCCCGGCCGAGAGGGCAGAGCAATGAGCGAACCTAGTGAGCGGGCCCGCCCGGCCGAGAGGGCAGAGCAATGAGCGAACCTGGTGAGTTGCCGCCACCCGTCCTCGACGAAGTCAGCCCCGGGATCTACTCCTACGTCCAGCCCGACGGCACCTGGTTCATCAACAACTGTGGGTTCGTGGTGGGCCCCGACCAGGTATTCGTGGTCGATGCCACCTCCACCGAGGCCCGCACCAAGGCTCTCATCGCGGCCATCCGTTCGGTCACCGACCTGCCCATCGCGACCTTGCTCAACACCCATCATCACGGCGACCACACCCACGGCAACTACCTGTTCGAGGGTGTCACGATCGTGGCGCACCGACTGTGTCGCGAGGTGATGATGCAGGCCGGCGCCATCGCCGACTACTCGGCGACGTTCCCCGGCGTGAACTGGGGTGACCTCCGTTTCGCCCCTCCGTCGCTGACTTTCGACGGCTCGCTCGACGTGCACGTGGGTGACCTCACCGTCCAGCTCCACGATGTCGGCCATGTCGCCCACACCGAGGGTGATGTCGTGGCCTGGGTCCCGGACCGCCAGGTCCTGTTCTCGGGTGACCTGGTGTTCCACGGGGGCACTCCTTTCGGCCTGTTCGGGTCGGTGCAGGGCACGATCGAGGCCATGGAGAGACTCGAGTCCTATGGGGCCGAGATCCTGATTCCGGGTCATGGCCCGGCCTGTTCGGGCGACGCGGTCCAGGCGGCCTACGACGACCAGCGCGACTACTTCCGGTTCGTGCAGGCCAGCGCCCAAGCGGGGATTGCCGCCGGCCGGAATCCGCTCGAACAGGCCCGTGAGACCGATCTGGGTCGCTTCGGGGCGTGGACCGACAGCGAACGGCTGGTGGGCAACTTGCACGTGGCATACCGCGAGGCCGGCCACAACGACGGTTTCGACGTCGTGGCCGCCATCGGCGACATGATCAAGTTCAATGGTGGCAACATGCCGCGCTGTCTGGCCTGAGGGGAGGGGGCGGCGGTCCGCCGTGAGGCGGTGAGAACCAGCCGCGCTGTCTGGCTTGCCTTCCTAGGTCAGGACTTCGTCGAGGATGAGCTGGATGTATTCCTCTTCGGTCCGGCCCAGGATTTCGCGTACGACGTGCTCGTTGTGTTCACCGACTCCTGGGGATCGGGTGAGATCGTGGGTGATGCCACGCCACCGGGCCGCCTCGCGGTCGATGGGGATGTCGATGTTCGGTGCCGACGGTTGATGGACGATCTGGTAGTGGTTGGGTAGCTGGGGGTCGCGGTCGAGCATGTCATCGAGGTGCTCCACCGCAGCGGCCGCGATGCCCGCGGCCTGGAGCTGGTCAGCGGCCTCCCACCGGTCGAGACCTCGGGCCCAGCCGGCCACGATCTCGTCCAATGGGTCCTCGTTGGCCTTGCGGGTGGTGTGGTCGGTGAAGCGGGGATCGTTGGCCAGTTCCGGCTGACCCATGACTCCGGCGAGGGCCGCGAACTCTTCGTTGCCCGCCACGGCGAGGGCCAGCCACTCGTCTTCTCCTTCCGCCGCGAACACCCCGTGGGGGCAATGGTCGTGGTCGCGGTTGGCCCGCCGGGCTGGCTGCTCGCCACTGTCGACGTATTGCATCCATTCGACCCCGTTGAGCGAGACCATGCCCGATAGCTGGGTGAGGTGGAGCTCCTGACCCTGACCGGTGGTCTCTCGCTGGCGTAGAGCAGAAAGGACGGTGCTGACCAAGAGGTGGGGTGACGTGAAGTCGGGGTAGGCGACGCCGATGCCGCGGGGTCGCTCGTCGTCGAAGCCGGTGTACATGTTGAAGCCCGAGGCGGCCATGAGGATGTTGCCCATGCTGGCGCGCGGTGCCCACGGTCCGAACCGGTGGGCGCCGGGCAGGTTGAGCAGCACGATGCCGGGGCGGAGCTGATCGAGGGTCTCGTAGCCGAGGCCCATGCGTTCCATGGCGTCGGGCCTGAAGTTGTTCACCACCACGTCGGCGGTGGTGATCAGGTCGCGGACCAGATCCTTGCCGGCCTCGGTGGTGAGGTCGATGGCCAGCGACTTCTTGCCCGCATTGACCGTGTTCTGGAGGCCCCCGAGGTCGGGGTCGGGTCGGCCCTCGGGCCCGGTCTGGCTGCGGATGCTGTCGGGCTTCTGGCTCGACTCGATGCGGATGACCTCAGCCCCGAAGCTGGCCAGCAGTCGGGTGCCTATGGGTGCTGCCAGCACCCACCCGAAGTCGACTACCCGTATCCCCTCGAGCGCCCGACCCGGTCCTCCTGACTCTCCCGACTCTCCCGAAATCTGTGTGGGGAGGGTGCTGACATCACCCTTCCCAGGCAGATTTCGCAGGAGAGGGTCGGTGTCGGCGCCGAGGAAGGGGGCGGGCTCGATGGTGACGCCGTCGGCCATGGCGTCGACGGGAGAGCGAACGAACCCGAGATGCCGGTTCCGCTGCGAGTCGGAGACAGTCAGGAACTGATCGTTGACCAGGTACTGCTCGTGGCGCTCCATGTCGGGGAAGTCGAGAACCGGCAGGCACACAAGGTCGGCCTCGAGGGCACCCGCGGCGAACTCGTCGCGGGTCAGCGCCGCAGCCAGCGCCAGGGTCGCGGCCGTCACCGGGTTGTCCTCGCGGGGAGCGTCGAGGCGGGCCCACTCCCAGTCGTCGGGGGTCATGCCGTGGTCGACGCCCACCTGGTCACACCAGGTGAGGAAGCCGCCGAAGCGGTCCGGGCGGACCATGTGTCCGACATACTTTCCGTCGCGACAGCGGAGGGCGGCCGACAGACCGGGGCGGCGAGGCACACGCTGGTGCCACGTCCAGGCCGAGGGGGTGTTGGTCTGCATGCCGGCCAGCGCGGTGGCCTCCTGCAGGCTGATGTCGACATGGACCCCGTGGCCGGTGGCGGCGGGGCCGAGGTCGCGCTGGTGGAGAGCGATGGTCGCCGCCGACGCGGCCGCGAGCCCGGCCATGGCGTACGACGGACTGTGGCCCCCCTGCACCGGCCGGCCTTCGGGCTCACCCGACACCCAGAGCAGCCCGCCGGCCGCACCGGCCACCAGGTCGGTGGCCTTGCGGTCGCGCCAGGGAGTGTCGAGCCCGAACGGGGTGACCGACACCTGGACGAGACCCGGGTTGAGGGCTCGGAGATCTTCGTGCCCCAATTCGAGGTCATCGAGACGACCGGGGGGATCGGTGTCGATGAGTAGATCGGCGGTGCCTATCAGGGCACGGAACTGACTGCGGTGGTCGGGGTTGTCGAGGTCGAGCACTACCGACCGCTTGTTGGCGTTCAGGTAGAGGTGGTGGCACGACAACTCGGGGTCGGGTTTGCCGCCGACGAACGGAGCCAGGTGCCGCATCGAGTTGCCGCCCGGAGGTTCGACGAGGATCACTTCGGCGCCCAGGTCAGCCAGTACGCGCCCGGCCAGCGCCGCCGACCGGTCGGCCAGATCGAGAACCCGGATCCCACTGAGCGCCGTGCTCATGACTACTGGTTCGCCTTCTCGCTGCGCGGTGTGCGGCTCACGGGAGAGGGATGACGACAGTGCCGACCATAGCGGTGGGGCCGCTCTCGAGATCGACCTGGATGGCCACCTCGACCCGGTCGGGCTCGACGGCGGTCACCTCGGCGGTCGGCACGATGGCCGTTCCTGCGTGGGTCGGCGCCCTCCACCGGCAGTCGACAAGGGCCCCATGGAGTAGGACCTCGGGACCCCACTGGACCATCAACAGCTCGAGGGCGAACGACTGGACGTGCGACCCGCCGGCGATCGGGGCGGTCAGGCCGGCCTTCTCGGCCTCCTCCTGGCTACTGTGGATCGGGTTGTCGGGATTGGCCGTATCGCGGGCCTGCATCATTGCCAGGCTGACGGTCATCGGTTCGCCGCCGAGGGTCTGACCAACGGTCGCGCCGGCCAGGGCATCGAGGTGAGGGTTGGCTGCCGCAGCCTCCCATTCGGGGTCGGGTCCTGGCGTGTCTTCGACAGGAAGGCCCTCGACCTCGTCGTCGAGCCCGTCCTCGACCTTGTAGGCCAGGAGCCCGGTGGTGAGGTTGGTGGCGACAGGCTCGCCGGCCGAGTCGTGGGTCTGTGATCGGGTCGTCCCGTAGCGCCGGCCCTTCCGGATGTATCGACCCGTGGACTCGCCGGTGACCACGAAGGGGTCGGTGCGCCCGATCGGTCGGTGGTAGGTCACCTGCTCGCGCACCCACACCCCGCCGGCGATGGCGCTGGCCTTCTGGGCCCCGTCGGGTCGGGGCCTGCGGCTCTGGCGGGCCAGCAGGAACAGGGTGAACCCGGTCATCAAGTCGGGCGGCACGAAGCCGCTCTCGGCTACCGAAACCGTGGCCGGCCCGTGGTTGCCCATCCCCCACGCGGCCCCGTCGACCCGCTCCGCCGAGAACGGCCCGGTCACCGGTTCGAGGGTCTGAGGCCATGTGTCGCTCATGGCGAGCGACAGTAGCCGCCCCCACCCCCGCCTCATCTTCGGGTTGGGGTCAGAGGGGGTTGCCGTCGGGGTCGAGGTAGTCGGTGGTGATGTGGCCGTCGGCTTCGAGGGCTGCGTACTCGTCGGCGGAGTAGGCGAGGAGGTCCTTGAACACAGCCTCGTTGTCGGAGCCGAGGGTAGGGAGGTGCTCGAACCGCATGTCGGGGCCGTCCCAGTGCCAGGCGTGGGTCGGGTAGTCGTGGGTGCCGGTGTCCTCGCAGGTGTTGGGAGCGAACATGGCCCGCTCGCGCAGGTGAGGGTCGGCCAGGGCATCGAGGTCGTGCAGCACAGGAGCGGCGGGCACCCCCTCGGCCTGACAACGCTCGAACACCTCGTAGTGGTCCAGCTCGGCCGTCCACGCCCCGATCAGCTCGTCGAGCTCGTCGTGATGCTCGTGTCGCCCTTCGGCGGTAGCGAACCGGGCATCGCCGGCCCACTGGGGTGAACCGGCGGCTCGGCTCAGGCCGGCCCACTCGTCGTCGGAGCCGACGGAGATGACCGCCCAGCCGTCGTCGCCGGTGCATGGGTAGCATCCCTGGGGGGCGCGAACGGGGTGACGGTTGCCGATGGTGCCGTGCTCGATACCGGTGCGGTCGGCGTCGATGATGTACTCGCCGATGTGACTGAGCATGTTCTCCGACTGGGACAGCTCGACGACCTCACCCACGCCGGTCTCGTCGCGGCGGCGCAGGGCGGTCAACACCGCGAACGCTCCCGCCGATCCCGAGGCGGCGTCCATGTGGTAGACGGCTTCACCTTCGGACGGGTCGAGGTCGGGGTAGCCGCGCAGGGCCGTGAGCCCGCACAGACCCTCGAAGTTCACACCGAAGCCCAGGTATTCGCGGTAAGGGCCCGTGCGCCCGGCCGACGGCATGCGCAAGAGGATGAGGCGGGGGTTGCGGGCGTGCAGGGTGTCCCAGTCGATGCCGAGCTTCTCGAGCAGGTCGACCGAGTTGTTCTCGACCATCACGTCGCAGGTCTCCACCAGGCGCAGGAAGGCCTCGCGCCCCGAGTCCTTGCGCAGGTCGAGGGTGACGCTCCGCTTGTTGCGGGCGTGGGAGTTGAACAGACCCAGCCGGTTCCAAGGTCGCTCGCCGGGCTCACCGTCGGGGTAGGCGGCGAAGATGCCGTCGCCTTCGTTGAGGATCTCCTTGGGGGGGCGGGGGAGCACGCCTCGGGTAGCGGATGGGAACACCCAGGGGTTGTCGACCCGGACCACATCGGCGCCGAGGTCGCCCAGGAAGAAGGTGGTGTAGGGGCCGGCCCACACCACCGTCATGTCGAGGACGCGCAGACCCTCGAGGGGTAGACGGGGTTCATCGGGCTGGACGACGGGCCGAACAGGTCGGGTCCTCATCTCGGCGGCGACCTCGTCGGTGTGCTCACCGAGCCGGGGAGCGGGATGGCGGACCGACCACCCGTCGTACATGCGGAACTGAGGTCCGGGCTGGCGCACCTCACCGGCTCCCGGATGGTCGATGGTCTGGAAGAACTCCCGATCAGCGAAGTGGGGATCGACCAGGAGATCCACAGGTCGGTTGACCGTGGTGACCGGCCAGCCCTGGGCCTGGGCCTCCTCCATGGCGCCCTGGCGGGTCCGGGTCAGACTCCACATCAGGGTCTGGGCATCGACCTTCTCGGGGGTTGACTCATCGAACAGCCACATGGGGTCGTCGTAGATCGCGGACATCTCGGGATCATCGACCACCGCCAGCATCCGCGGAATCCAGTTCATCAAGGTCGAGATCTGGACATGGCCGTCCATGGTGGGTCGCACCCCGATGGGGAAGGGTGCGGTCGAGTAGCCACCACTACGCAGGGTGTTGGCGTTCCGGTAGGAGCCGTAGAGCAGGTAGGCCATGCGCCGGTCGATCGAGCAGATCTGGGTCTCGGTGTTGGCCAGGTCGATGTGGGTGCCGTTGCCGGTCTCGACCGCCATGCGTAGCGCCGCCATGGCGGCGACCGCGCCCACCGTGCCGCACTGGTACTGGCCGATGTTTCCGCCCATCTTGAGGGGCTCCCGCTCCGGACCGCCGGTCGAGGCCATGGGCCCGCCGAAGGCGTAGTGGACGATTTCCTCACCCTGGTAGCCGGCGTAGGGCCCGGTGAGGCCGAAGGGGGTGACGGTCAGAACCACCGCTCCCGGCTGCTCGGCCCGCAACTGGGCCGGGTCGGGGGAGGGCTCACTCTGGATCACCAGGTCGGCGGTACCGATCAGCTGGGCGAACAGGTCGCTCTCGGGCTCGGCCACCACCGACCGCTTGTTGGTGTTGAGGTGGAGGAACAGGGCCCCCTGCTCCGGATCGGGGCCCGACTCGGGGAACGGGCCGACCTGGCGCGACCGATCACCGTCGGCCGGTTCGATCTTGACGACGTCGGCGCCGAAATCGGCGAACAGCTTTCCTGCGTAGGGCCCGGCGATGCCCTGGGCCAACTCGACAACGTGGATCCCGGCCAATGGCTGTGTCATGGCCGAAGAAGCTAGCGCCGCTACCCCTCGGCGCTGTATTCGGCGCGTAGCTCGTCGCCGTGATCGTCGAGAACCGGTGCCGGGGCCGGGGCCGGGCCGGCTCCACCGATCAGCTGGCCGAACATGACCAGCGGACCGAACGACTCGGTGGAGTGCTCGGTGAGCAGGCCGTTGTCTTCGGCCAGCTCGGAGCCGGTGAGACCCCTCACCTCGACCGGCACCGACAGGTGGCCGTCGGTCCAGACGGGGCCGTCCTCGGTGTCCTCCCATGTGTTGCCCTCGACGCCGGGGTGGTCGAAGCCACCGAGGGCGGTGGGCGGGCGGCCCTCGAACCGGGTGTACTCCGCGGCCTGGGCGACCATGGTGCTCTGGGCCAGCGAGGTGTGGATGTGCTGACCCTCGCCCGTCTGGAACCGGCGGTGGAGGCCCATCACAACTCCGAAGGCCCCGACCGTCGGGGTCGTCACGTCGTGCACGGGAGCCGACAAGAAGACCGGTTCGGCCCCGTCGCCGGGCTGGGCCATCCCGCCCTGGGCGGCCATGAATCCACCGAGGGCCTGGACCAGGGGATCGAAGGCGGGCTTGTCCGCCATCGACTCGTCGAACCCGTAGCCCGGCGATGACAGGAGGACGAGGTCGGGGTTGACCCCCCGCAGGGTGGCGGGGTCACAACCCAGCCGGCCCGACACCCCGGGCCGGAAGTTCTCGATGACGGCGTCCGCGTCGGCGGCCATCTTGTGCAGGGTGGCCTGACCCTCGGCGGTGGTGAGGTCGAGGGCCACACTCCTCTTGCCCTGATTCCACGACAGGAAGGGGGGGCCGATGGCCCGGAACGGGTCGCCGGTGGGGGGCTCGACCTTGGTGACCTCGGCGCCCAGCATGGCCAGGTGGCGGCTCACGACGGGTCCGGCGATGAAGGACGACAAGTCGATGACGCGTACTCCCGCCAGAGGCCGCTGGCCGTCACCAGGCGTCACCGAGCTCGGGGGAGGGGCCGCGCCCCATTCGGTGCACACCGCGTCCGTGTGTTCGCCCACCAAGGGAGCACGGAGCCGGACCGACCCCGGAGCCGAGTCGAGTTCCAGGGGCACACCCATCATCCGCACTTCGCCCAGATCGGGGTGGTCGACGGCGACATCCATGTTGTTGGCGGCCACGATCGAGGAGGTCAGGAACTCGTCGCGGGTGAGAACCGGTTGGGCGGGCACGTCGTGCGCGGCCAGCAGCTTCAGCCACTGGGCCCGGGGCTTGGTGGCGAAGACCTCATCGAGGATCGGGGTGATGCGGGCGATGGCCTCGTCGAGCATCAGCCCCCACGGCGGGTTGGCCAGGAGGGGGTCGTCGATCAGGTCGGGTCGGCCGATGACGTCGAGCATGCGCTGGTAGAAGCGAGCCGTACCACACGCCAGGAAGAACCATTGCCCGTCGCCGGCCTCGACCAGCCGGTAGCAGGCCACTCGGCCCTTGGAGCCGAGGCCCGAATCGCCGGGCCTGGGCTCGGGCGGCCCGGCGGGGCGAGCCTCGCCCAACTGCACGGCGGCTGAACCAGCCACCCCGCTGACCTCGTAGGTGGCCACCCGGCCTGTGGTGGCCCGAAGCAAGAGGGCGGAGGCCGCGGCCAGGGCCCCGAGTACACCCGTCCCGTACTCGGCCACCGGCACCACCAGATCGACGGGAACCTCGGCGTAGGACTGCTGGTTCCAAGCCACCCCGGTGGCGGCGTGGAGAAGGCTGGTGGTCACCGGATCGTCGACCTTGGGGCCGCGCTCACCCCACGGCGGCATCGTCAGGATGATGGCCGCCGGATTGGCGGCCCGCAGCTCATCGGCCCGACCAGGCTGGTCGACGATGATCATCTCCGCCGCCTCGATCAGCGAGCCCCGTACCTCGTCGCTCACAACCACCGAGCGCTTGTTGCGATTGACGGTCTGGAAGCCGGGGTCGGACCGGTAGGGGTCGCCGGTGGCTGCCTCGACCTTCACGACATCGGCACCATGGTCGGCCAGGAACATTCCCGCGTAGGGGGCGGCCAACCCGTCGGCCAACTCGAGGACCCGTACTCCGTCGTAGACGCCGACCATCAGTGGATCACTCCGTCTTCCTTCAGCTGTTCGATGTGGTCCCAGTCGACTCCGAGCTCCATGAGCACCAACTCGGTGTGTTGGCCCAGCTCGGGCACCGGGCCGGTGACCTCCCAGGGGGTGGCCGAGAAATCGACGGGCGTCGATACCATCTCGGCGGTGCCGCCTTCGGGTAGGGGCACGTCGGTCCAGCACCCGATGGCGTGGGCCTGCTCGTCGTTGCGGAGATCGCCGGTGGACTGCACCGGAGCCCACCACACGTCTTCGGCGTCGAAGACCGTGCCCCACTCGTCGCGGCTGCGGGTGGCCATGACCTCGTCGATGGCGGCGGTGAGCTCGGCGCAGTTCTCCTTGCGCAACTCGATGGCGGAGAAGCGCGGGTCGTCGGCCCACTCGGGCTGGTCGAGGGCGCGGATGACATCGGGCCAGTGGCGCTCGCCCTCGAGCCCCAGCATCCAGAGCCGATCGCCACCCTGGCAGGTGTAGGCGTTGATGAGGGGGTTGGGCGGCCCGCTCCGTGGTGTGCCTTCGGTGTCGGTGCCGATCCGGGCGGTGACATTCTGGTCCCACCCGAGCATGTAGGTGCCCAGGCGCAGCAGTGAGGTCAGCACCAGCTGCCCCTCGCCGGTCTTCTCGCGGTGGAACAGGGCCGCGGAGACACCACCGGCCGCCGACATGCCGGTCATGTGGTCACCCATCCCGCCCCGCTGATACGGCAGTTCGCCGCCTTCGGGAGTGAGGGCGGCGGCGATCCCGGCACGGCTCCAGAAGGCGCCCACGTCGTAGGCGGCCCGATCACGGTCGGGTCCCGTGAGCCCGTACCCGGTGACCGCCGCGTAGATCAGGGACGGGTAGCGGGCGTGCAGGGTCTCGTAGTCGAGGCCCGCCCGTTCGAGCCCACCGGGTCGGAAGTTGGTGACGAACACGTCGGCCTGGTCGAGGAGTTGATGCAGGACCTCGATACCGCCCGGGGTGGTGATGTCGATGGCCAGCGACCGTTTGCCCCGGTTGTCGAGCTCGAACGGGGGGTTGATCTGGCCGGGGTAGAGCCACTCGAGGCTGCGGAAGGGGTCGCCGGTCAGGGGTTCGACCTTGACGACCTCGGCCCCCCAGTCGGCCAGAATGCCACCACACGAGGGTCCGGCGATCCAGACCCCCATTTCCACCACCTTCACGCCGTCCATCGGTCCCGGCATCGGTTCCCCTCGCTCGCTGTCCCGCAGAGACTAGTGCTGTCGCCGTGGCCCTAGTCAGCCCCGAGGACGCGCTCGATCGAGCAGAGATCCTCGGCCATGACGACCAGCCGGCCAGAGGAGCCGACCTCGAGCTGGCCCCCGGTGGCCGCCTCCAGGGCGTCGAGCCAGAACAGCTTCTCGCCGGGCCGAAGCTCCGTATCCATGGCCGCGGCGATCCACTCATCGGGCCGGGCGGGAACGACGGGAGCGTCGGAGGAGAAGTGGACCGGGATCTCGCGGTGGATCAGCGACTCGAGAGGCCACAGCCACTGGTGCTCGATCTCACTCAGCTGGTGGCGATACTTGGCGGCCCGGTGGGAGAGGAACGATGGCTGGGTGACGACTTCGACGGGGAGAGTGGCCAGGGCGTCGAGCTGTCCGGGTAGGGCGAGGGCGCAGTGCTCGATGCGATCGTGAAGGCCCGCGGGAGGGGGTGAGGCTCCCAGCGCATCGATGGTCGCGGCGAGAGTGTCGATGTCCATGACATGGACGGCTACCGGGAAGCCGGCATCATGGGCGGCGGCCACCGCCCTTCTGAGGGGCACCGACAAGCCGTCGCAAGTCAGGGCCTGATCGTCAGCCCCCGGCATCACTTTGGCGTGGCCCACCCTGACTTGGCCTACACGGTCGCCGTAACGCAGTCCGGCCAACCGGTCCCACCCGACCATGGCGGTGACCTCGACGGGAGACGGCCGGTCGAGGAAGTCGAGTGTGTCTCGGTCGTTTGTGTGGGTGGCATCGGTGACCGCCACCATGCCAGCCGCCGCGAGGTCGGTCAGTACTGCGTCGAGGGCCGCTGCGAGCTGGGTTGGGTCGAGCCTGGGCACCCGATCGAGTAGGTCGTGGCGGTCAGAGAGGATGCCGTCGGGGTGATCGGGTTCGCCGACCGCCGCGAGCGCGGCCGAGCTGAGCACGGCTACATGCCCGGTGCGGTGGTGCAGGACAACGGGCCTCCCTCCTCCGGCCCGGTCGAGCTCGTGGCGGGTGGGGTGCCGGCGCTCGGCGACCAGGGCATCGTCGTAGCCGACACCTCGGACCCAGGTGCCGGTTGGAAGCACCTCTGCTTGGGAGGCGATCGCGGCCAGAACACCATCGATCGTGGTCCGGTCGGCGTCGATCGAGCACTGGGCGGCGGCCATCGACAGCAGGTGAAGGTGCTCGTCTACGAAGCCCGGTACGGCGACCTGGTTGCCGGCCAGTTCGACTACCCCAGCATCGGGGCCCGCTTGGTCGATCGCGGTCATGCCCACCACGGCCACCCGGCCGTCCCGTATGAGCACGGCGTTGGTGCCGAGAATCCTGGGTTCGAGGGTGAGAATCCGCCCCCGGACCAGGGTCGAGTCATTGGGTGAGGTGCGCACTCAACCGAAGTGTCCACCGTGAGGCGGCGACGACTCAGAGGCCGAGTTCTTCGAGGACGGGGATGAGATTGCGGCGCAGGACCTTGCCGGTCGAGGTGCGGGGGAGCTCCCCGATGACGTGCCAGGCGGTGGGCCGCTTGAACGGGGCCAGGTGCTCGTGGCAGTGGGCGTCGAGGGCCTCGGTGGTGCCCCCTTCACGCAGCACCACGGCAGCGACGATGCGCTCGCCCCACTCTTCGTCGGGGATACCGACCACCGCGACCTCGACCACGGTGGGCAACTCGTAGATGACGGCCTCGATCTCTTCGGGGGCCACGTTCTCGCCACCGCGGATGATCATGTCGCCGGCCCGACCGGTGAGGAACAGGTAGTTGTCGTCGTCGAGGTAGCCGAGGTCACCGGTGTGGACCCAACCCTCGTCGTCGATGGTGACCCGGGTCTTCTCCTCGGCGCCCCAGTAACCGTCCATGGCCCGGTAGGTCATGAGCTGGACTTCGCCGATCTCGCCAGTGTCGAGGACCTGACCGTCGGGGCTGACGACGCGCACGGCCACGTCGTCGAGGACCTCACCGACCGAACGGAGCCGGGCTAGGCGCTGGTTGCGCTCGGTCTCGTCAGCGGCGCCGGCGAGATCGTGGTCGTCGGGCCCGAGGACGGCCACGGTCGAGGTGGTTTCGGTCTGGCCGTAGGCACCCGAGAAGCCGACACTGTCGGGGAACATGTCGATGGCCCGACGGATGACGGCCGGCGGCATGGGGGCGGCGCCGTAGGTGACCGCCTCGAGCGACGACAGATCGGTCGAATCCAGGTTCGGGGCGTCGAGGATCCGGGCCAGCATGGTGGGCACCAGGAAGGCGTGGGTGGCCCGCTGGGCGGCCAGTGTGTCGAGCCACTTCTCAGCTTCGAACTGGGCCATGACCACGGTGACCCGGCCCGAATACAGGGCATTGAGCATCGAGGTCAGGCCGGCCACGTGGTAGAGGGGCGCAGCCAGGATCATGCGTCCCAGGTCGCTGCCGTCGGCGGCGTCGTTGGCGCCCATGATGTAGCCGCTGAGGGCGCCGTGGGTGAGCTTCACGCCCTTGGGCAGCGAGGTGGTGCCCGAGGTGTAGAGCAGGGTGGCCAGGTCATCGTCATCGACCTCGTTCACCAGGGGGTATTCGTCGGCGTCGTCGCGCTGGGCCCCATAGCCGTCGTCGAGCAGGATCAGGTGTTCGAGGGAGTCGGGCCGGTTGGCCTCGATGAGGTCCTGGTAGCGGGTTTCGCTGAACACGACCTTCGAGCCCGAGTCGGCCAGGAGGTGGGCCGTTTCCTCGTCGGCGGCCCGGTAGTTCATGGGCACGATGGTGGCGCCCAGGGCCGAGGCGCCGAACATGGCCTCGATGCACTCGGTGGAGTTGGTGGCGTAGACGCCCACCCGATCACCCTGTTCGACCCCGAGGCTCATGAGTAGCCCGGCGACCTTGGACACACCCTCTCGGAGCTCCTCGTAGGTGACCTGGCGGGTCCCGCCAGGGGCGGTGGTGTCGATGAGCACGATTGACTCGGGCACGATCATCGACGGCAGGTCGAGCAGGCTGGCGAGATTCACGGGTCCCCCTGGGTGATGTGGCCGTCGCGGACAGACGCGACAGTCGTAGGCCGGTGACGAAGGTACCGCGACCGGGCCCCCTGGGTCGAAGGCAGTTGTGATACTGGGCGCGGGAGCCGTTCGTGGAGTAGATCTTTCTCATGCTGTCTGACTTCCGCGTTCTCGACCTGAGTGACCATCGAGGCCAGTTGGCCGGCCAGGCCCTGGCCGATCTGGGAGCCGAGGTGATCCTGGTGGAGCCGCCTGGGGGGAGCCGATCCCGGCGGGTTGGCCCCTTCGTTGCCGGTCACGAGGGCGACCCCGAGAACTCCCTGTGGTTCTGGAGCTACAACCGGGGCAAGCGCAGTGTGATCATCGACCTCGATGACGCCGCCGGCCGCGACCGCCTCCTCGATCTGGTGCGCAGCGCCGACCTCCTCATCGAATCCGACCCTCCTGGCGCCATGGCCGCCCGGGGCCTCGGACCCGATGACCTGGCGGCGGTCAATCCGGCCCTCGTGTACACGTCGATCACCCCATTCGGTCAGACCGGCCCCAAAGCGAACTGGGCCGCCACCGACCTGACCGTGGTGGCCGCCGGCATGCAGATGAGCATGATGGGTGACACCGACCGCGCCCCCCTGCGCATCCCCCTCGATCAGGGCTTCCTTCACGCTTCGGCCGAGGCCGCCGCCGCCTCGGTGATCGCCCTGCGGGAACGGCGCCTGTCGGGCCTCGGCCAGCACGTCGACGTCAGCGCCCAGCAGGCGATCCTCCAGGCCACCCAGTCGTTCGCTCTCGCCCATCTGGTGGACGCCGGTCAGGTCACCCGGGTGAGCGGGGGAACCAAGGCCGGACCGTTCCTCGTGCGGCTGCGCTCGAAGGCGGCCGACGGCTATGTGTCGACGACGATTCTCGCCGGTGAAGCGGTGGGGCCGTTCAGTTCCCGGCTGTTCGAGTGGATCCACTCGGAAGGGGAGTGCTCAGCCGAGGACGCGTCCTTCGACTGGATCAATATGGTCGAGGACGTGATGGCGGGCAAGGTCCCGGTGGAGGAGTACGCGCGCCTCCAGGGGGTGGCCGAGGAGTTCACGGCCAAACGCACCAAGGCCGATCTCCTCCGGGAGGCCCTCGACCGCCGCCTCCTCATGGTGCCGATCACCAATGTGGCCGACGTGGTGAGCACCGAGCACTACGAGGTTCGCGACTTCTGGCGGACCATCGAGATGCCCACCGTCGATCATCCGGTCCGGGTGCCTGGCCCGCTGGCCAAGATGTCGAAGAGCCCGCTGACCATCGAGTCGCCCCCTCCGACGCTCGGGGCCGACACCGATACGGTGGCCGCCGACCGCGACCGCGGGACCGGTCAGGAACTGCCCCCAACCACCGAAGCCCGAACCGGGGGTGCCCTCGACGGGGTCAAGATCCTCGATTTCATGTGGGTCATGGCCGGCCCGGCCTCGACCAGGGTGCTGGCCGACCAGGGAGCCACCGTCATCCGGGTGGAGTCGGCCAACCGGATCGAAACGGCCCGCACCATCCAGCCCTTCCTCAACGACGAGGGCGGAGCCGAGAACAGTGCCCTCTACCAGAACATGAACGCGGGCAAGCTGGGAATCACGATCGACATCAACAACCCGGCCGCCCGCGGGATCATCGAGGATCTGGTGCGTTGGGCCGACATCGTGGCCGACTCGTTCTCGCCCAAGGCGATGCGCGAATGGGGCCTGTCCTACGACGACCTCAAGGAGATCAACCCCGAGATCATCGTGGCCTCGACCTGCCTCTTCGGGAACAACGGCCCCCTGTCGAGCCTGGCCGGATTCGGCACCATGGGTGCTTCGATGTCGGGCTTCTACGAGATGACGGGTTGGCCCGACCGCGACCCGGCGGGAGTGTTCGGGGCCTACACCGACTACATCGCACCGAAGTACCTGACCTGTGCCCTGATGGCGGCGCTCGAGCACCGCGACCGCACCGGCGAGGGTCAGTACATCGACATGTCCCAGGCCGAGGCGTCGATGAACTTCCTGGCTCCCGCCGTCCTCGACTACGAGGTCAACGGACAGATGATGCCGGGCATGGGCAACCGTCACCCCGAGATGGTGCCCCACGGAGCCTTCCCGGTCGCCGGCGACGATCGATGGATCGCCATCGCCGCGCAGGACGACGATCGGTGGCGGGCTCTGTGCGCGGTGGCCGGATTCGACACCGACCTTGCCGAGCTCGATCAGGAGTCACGCCGGGCCCGTGAAGACGAGCTCGAAGAGGTGATTGGCACCTGGTCGGCCGAGCTCGACGGCTTCGAGCTCCAGGAGACGCTCCAGGCGGTGGGGATCGCCGCCCACATGGTGCAGATCAGCTCCGATCTGGCCGACGACCCTCAGCTCGTTCACCGGCACCACTTCCGCGAGGTCGACCATGCCGACCACGGCACCTTCTGGATCGAGGGTCCCCGCTTCAAGATGTCGAGGTCGCGTGCCGAGCTCACCGATGCCGGTCCGTCCCTCGGTCAGCACACGTTCGACGTGCTGCTGGGCATCCTCGGCTATGACGACGACAGACTCTCCGAGGTCGTGGCCGCAGGGGTGCTCGAGTGAGTACCGACCAGGACCAACCCCTCGCCGGAGTCCAGGTTCTCGAGCTCGCCACCGACGTCGCCGGCCCCTTCGCGGCCAAGATGCTGGCCGCCTTCGGTGCCGAGGTCATCAAGGTGGAACCGCCGGGTGGCGACCCGTCCCGCCGGCACGGACCGTTCCCCGAGGGCATCGAGCCCGAGAGCGACGAGGCGCTCGAGCAGAGCGCTCTGTTCCTCCACCTCAGTACCGACAAGCGGTCGATCGTCGCCGATCTCGAGAACCCCGCCGATCGCCAGCTCATCACCGATCTGATCCGCACCAGTGATGTGGTCATCGAGTCGTTCGCTCCGGGGGTGCTCGATGGTCATGGTCTCGGTTTCGAGGCGATGAGGGAGCTCAACCCGGCGGTGGTGATGTGCTCGTTCACCCGATTCGGCCAGGACGGGCCCTACGCGGCGATGGTCGGCGAAGACATCGTGACCTACGCCATGGGCGGCCCCATGACCGCCACCGGCACCGACGATGCCGAACCGGTGAAGCTGGGCGGCAACCTCACCACCTACCAGTGCGGGAACATTGGGGCCACGGCCACCTTGGCGGCGGTGATGATCGCCGAGCAGTCAGGTCAGGGCACCCATATCGACCTCTCGATGTTCGAGGCCCAGGCCGGCAGCATCGACCGCCGGGTGACCCACCTGCTCTGGTACCTCTGGTCCGGTATCGCCCAGGGCCGTCAGCCCGCCGACCGAGTCAATGTGTTGCCGGTGGGCTTCTACCCCACCCTCGAGGGCCACGCCCTCGTGTTCACCATTCCGGCCTGGTACGACAGGATGCTCGAGACCCTCGACGATCCCGAGCTCGCTGACCGGTTCGCCAACCCCAACTGGATGGTCGACGAAGATCTCGGCGAAGCCATCGAAGCCCAGCTCGTGCCGTGGATGTTCAGTCACGACAAGCAGTCGGCGGCCGAGGACGCCCAGTCGCACCGCTGGGCGGTCACCCCGCTGAACGCCCCCGTCGACGTCATCGACGACCCCCACTTCGTCGATCGGGGCTTCTTCGTCGATGTCGACCACCCGGTCGCCGGCGTGGTGCGTCAGCCGGGTCCGCCGTTCCGGCTGGGTGACTCGTGGCGGCTGCGGAGAGCGGCGCCCACCCTCGATCAGCACGCCGCCGAGATCCGGGCCGAGGTCGCGGCCCACAGCCGCCCGGCCCGCGTGCCGGCCACCCCCGCCGAGCCCCGTCTACCCCTCGAAGGGGTCCGGGTGCTCGACATGACGGTGGTCTGGGCCGGCCCGTCCTGCACGATGCACCTGTCGGACCTGGGGGCCGAGGTCATCCGAGTGGACAACCCGTGGGTCTTCCCCACTGCCACCCGGGGCAACAGCCCCCGTCCCGACCCCGCTCGCCTCATCGATGCCGGGCCCCTCGGGGGTGGCTACCCGAACCTCGACGTGTCCGGTCGGCCCTGGAACAAGCACGGCATGTGGTCGGCTCAGGCCCGGAACAAGCTGAGCTGCACCCTGGATCTGCGTCAGAGCGAGGGCGTCGAACACTTCCTGCGGCTGGTCGATCACGCCGACCTCCTGGTCGAGAACAACACCGTCGGCGTGCTCGACAAGCTGGGCATCGGCTGGGGTGTCCTGCACGCCCGAAACCCCCGCTTCATCGCCCTGCGCATGCCACCGATGGGTCTGACCGGGCCCTACGCCAACTGGCTCGGATTCGGGGCCAGCTTCGAGGCCCTGTGCGGACTCACCCATATCCGCGGCTATCGAGACGGCGACCCGGTGCGCACCACCGCCGCCTTCCACATGGACCCGACCTCGGGGGCGGCGGGCGCCTTCGCCGCCATGTTGGCCCTGCGCCGCCGGGAAGCCACCGGGCAGGGGGAGCTGATCGAGTTCCCCCAGAGCGAGGTCATGATGCAACACATCGGCGAGTACTTCGTCGACGCGGCCCGTACCGGACGGGTTCACCCGCCCATGGGCAACCGCCATGTCTCCCGGGCCCCCCAGGGCTGCTACCCCTGCGAGGGCGACGACCGCTGGGTGGTGATCTCGGTGGGCACCGACACCGAATGGGAGGGTCTCGTGACGGCCATGGGTTCACCGGTGTGGGCGGCCGATCAGCGATTCCGGTCGGCGGCTGGGCGCCGCGAGCACCACGACGAGCTCGACGAGCTCATCGAAGGGTGGACCCGTCACCTCGACCGGTGGGTCGTCACCGATCGCTGTCAGGCCCATGGCGTACCGGCCGGTCCCGTCATGGACGAGGCCGACGCCTACCAGGATCCCCATCTGAGGGCCCGCGCCTTCTTCCGGCCTCAGGGTTCGGTCGATATCGGCGAATGGGAGTTTCCGGGCCATCAGTGGCGGTGGACGGCTCCTCCCATGCGGTGGGAACCGATCAACCGGTTGGGTGATGCCAACGAGTACGTGTGGCGTGAAGTGGTGGGTCTGACCGGCGAGGAGTACCAGGCTCTGGTCGCTGGTGGTCATATCAGCGAGGACTATCTCAAGCCCGACGGCACTCCCTGGTAGGACCTCGTCGAGAACGTTGCCTTGTTCAACCCGCGGCAGGCAGGGACCACTGCTGGAAGAAGTCCCAGGCAACCTGGGTGGCGTCGAGGTCGAGGGTGGTGGGCACGAAGGGGGCGAGAAGGATCGAGCCCGGCCAGGTGTGTCCGTCGCCCTCGATGTGATGGAACTGGAGGGACACGTCGCCGTCGCAATCGACGTAGTCGGTGCGGGAGATGAGGTCGGTGAGCTCGGTCTCGGTGGTGGACGAGCAGGCGAAGTCGGTGGCGAACTGGGCCAGCTCGTCGGGCATCGACTGGGCGAAGAACTGGTGAAGGGCCTGGGGGCTGTCGGCTCCCGCGAGGACCGAGTCGCCCCCTCCGTAGGGTACGACGTCGTCGGCGGTGCCGTGGAAGGCGAGCATGGGTACCGGTCGGGACGGTTCGCAGGTTTCGGGGTGGGTGATGCCGGCGACCGAGGAGGTGGCGGCGATCCGGTCGGCCAACTCGCAGACGAGCACCGAGCTGAAGAATCCACCGTTGGAGAGGCCGGTGGCGTAGATGCGGGACGGGTCGACGCAGGCGTGGTTTCCCAGATCGTCGAGGAGGGCGCTCACCCAGGCGATGTCGTCGCGGTCGGGGTTGGTGTCGAGCTGGGGGAGCTCCCACGAGTTCTGCCCGCTCCCGGCCGCGGGTGTTCCGGTGGGGTTGACCACCACGAACCCCTGGTCATCGGCCAGGGTACGGAACCGGCTCACCGTGACCTGCTGGACTCCGTTCGAGCCCAGCCCGTGGAAGTCGAGCACGACCGGTGCGGGTTCGGGACCGACACTCGGGGGCAGGTAGAGCAGGTAGCTCGATTCGACCCCGCCGCCGGCCAGTTCGTGGGTGGTGGCACCGGGCTCGGGCTCGGAGGAGCAGATCGGTGCTTCACCGGCCGGCGAGGTGGTTGACGATGTGGTCGCGCTGGGCGCCGACGGGGAACTGGACGAGGTGGCGGCCGGCGGTGCGGTGGTAACCGACTTCGGCGAGGTCGAAGAAGTCGACCCCGACGAACACGACGCCGCGACCAGGACCAATAGCACCGCGACGCCGGCCGCCGGGCTGGGCTTGACGATCACGCGGGCCAGACCTTGTCGAACCGTTCGAGCACCATGGGGGTGTCGTCGTCGAGGCCCTGGCCGGCGAAGTAGCCCTGGTGGGAGGTTCGCCACCAGGTGAGGGTGCGGTCACCCTCGCCCTCGTCCCGGGCGAACTGCTCATCGACTTCGCCGAACGGCACCACGACGACCTCGGTGGTGGAGATGATGCAGACGGGCAGGCCCTGCCCGTCGAGGACAATGCTGTGGTCGCCGTTCCGGGGGAGTGGTTCGTTCTCGGCCTCGTAGTCGGCCACCAAACCGGCGGTGGCTCGCTTCGGGCCGTCGCCGACCAGGACAGCCAGGTCGGTCATGAGCTCCGGATCAGACCGGTTGCCGAACCCCCACGCGGTGTATGGCCCCTGGTGGCCCGACGCCGCGCAGTAGTCGGCCCACATGGCGGCCCCGGCACGACGCGACCGGACCCGGCCGCCGACCGTGCGGGCCAGGCGCCGCTCGAGGGCCAAACCATCATTGAGAGGCAGATCGCCGGCCGCATGGCTCAACCGGCGGGTGGCGCGGGCGATGTCGGGGTCGAGCTGGCTGAGCTGGCCGGCGGTCTCGCGGGCCGCGGCCTCGACATCGTCGACCACCTCGGTCACGAGGCCGCGCCGGTGGGCCTCGGGGGCGTCAATGGTGTCGGCGGTGAGGACCAGAGGGAGCGCGGCGTGGGGACCGACCGCCCGGGTGAGGCTCTGGGTGCCACCGGCCGCGGGCAGCATGGCGAGCCCGGTTTCGGGTAGCCCCATGCGGGTGTCGGGCGCGGCCACTCGGATGTCGGCCAGCATTGACATCTCCATGCCGCTGCCCACCGCGATGCCGTGCAGGGCCACAACGGTTGGGACGGGCAGCTCCCAGAGCGGCCCCCACGGGTCGCGGTCCCAGCGGATGCGGCGGGCTTCGATGATCGAATCGGCCGTGCCGAATTCGGACAAATCGGCTCCCGCCGAGAAGTGTTTGTTCTCGGCCCGCAGGACCATGGCTCGGGTCATGGGAACGTCGCGCACGGCAGTGACGGCGGCAATGAGGGCATCGCGCATGGCGAGGTCGTAGATGTTCAGTGGTGGATGGTCGAGGGTGACGATGGCCAAAGCCCCGTCGAACTCGAGATGAACCCGTTGGTCAGCCATGGGTACCAGCAGCTGCCGCCTCGATGAGCGGAGCAACCGATCCCAACAGGCTCAGCTCGACGTGGGGTCGTTCGCCGGTTCGGCCCAGAAGACCGAGGGCCACCCCGAAGGCGCGTATACCGGTGAGGGGATCGGGGTAGGCAACGACGGGGGCTGCTGGTTCGCCGGTGATCATGCCCAAACCGGAGATGGCGTGTACCCCCGCGCCGTACGAAACCCACTCTCGTTCGGGAACATGCCCGGGGAAGGCGGTGATCGAAAGGGTGGCGATGTTGTTGTTCAGATGGCGGAGCTCGGCGGGGGAGTAGCCGAGGTTGGCCATGACCCGGCGGGAGAAGGAGTCGACGACCAGGTCGGACATGGCCACCAGCTCCTCGAACTGGTCCCGGTCGTCCTCGTTGCGGAGATCGAGGTCGCGCACGTCCTTGCCGGCGTTGAGGGCGTGGAACAACTCGGTGCGCTCGCGGAACCCGTCGGGTCGGGCTGCCGGCTCGATCTTGATGACCTCGGCCCCCGCGGCCGCCAGCAGGGCCGTGGCCAGGGGGCCGGCCCAGAGTGAGGTGAGGTCGAGAACCCGAATCTTGGTGATCGTGCGTCGTTTGGAGACGGTGAAATCACCGGGGAGTATGTCGAACACCGGTTGGGTGCCGGTCCGGTACGGGGTGACCGGCAGCCTCAGCCGCTGGGCGTCGGCGGCCACCTGCTCGGGATCGTCGGTGGGAAGGGTCGCCATCAGCTCCTCGAACGACTCGTCGTCGTCGTCGATGAGGTCGGCATGAATGGCGCCGGAGCCGACGGGGACCGGAGCGGTGGACCCCGGCCAGGTCTCGTCGAGGTCGAGGGGCAGCATGACCTGGTGGCGGATCCACTCGGGATCGGTGGGGAGGCGGGCTCGCGTGAGGCGTCGTAGTTGATCGCTGGCCTCGGCGAGGTAGCCGGCGGCGAGCTCGAGGGTGCCGGTGGGCAGCTCGGGTGATCTCATCGGCCCGAGAAGTCGGGTGGGCGTTTATCGAAGAACGCGGCCAGGCCCTCGGCCCGGTCGTCGGTGGCGGCCAGTAGGTGGTTGAGGTCGCCTTCGAGGCGGAGACCGTCGCGCAGGGGCATCTCGGACCCTCGGTGCACGGCCTCCTTGGCGAACTCGAGGGCCAGGGGACCGAGCCCGGCCAACTGCTCGGCGATCTCAGAGGTGCGGGCCCGGGCGTCGGCCGCCACCTCGTGGATCAGGCCGAGGCTGGCCGCCCGGTCGGCGGTGAGAGTCGACCCCAGCAGCATCATCGAGGTGGCCTCGGCCGGCCGGATGGCCCGGGCCAGGCGCTGACTGCCCCCCCAACAGGGGATGCACCCTTCGGTGGCTGCTGCCAGTCGGAAGGTGGCCGATGGGTCGGCGACCCGGATGTCGGTGGCCAGGGCGACCTCGAGGCTCTCGTCGTAGCAGGCGCCGGTGATGGCGGCCACCACCGGAACCCGAAGACGGGCCAGGGCCGAGGCGGGGTCGGGGTCGACCTTGAGCGGATCGAGTCCGCTGGTGATTCCGGTCCCGAAGTCGGCTCCGGAAGCGACGAGGGCCACCACCCGAACCGCCCGATCCTCGATCAGAGAGTCGAGGACCGAGGTCAGTTGGCGGGCGGTGGCCTCGTCGAGCTCACCTCCGGGGAGGGTGATCGTGGCCGTCCGTCCATCGTCGGATGTGTTCAGCACATCAAGGACCTACTGGGGTAGAAGGACTGGCCTTCCCCTCCTGTTCGCCGGGCACACACGGCCACCAGGACAGCGGCTCAGTCGGCGGACTTGGTCTTCTTGGGCTCCTGGAGGGCCATGGCGGCGCCGTTGCACATGAGGGTGGCGTCGCCCGGCTTGGTGACCAACACCTGGATGCCGGTGCCAGCGTCCTCGTAGCGTTTGCCCACCTTGAGCCCACCGTCGTCGGACCCGGCCGACGCGGTGACATCACCGTCGCCGCCCTTCGTCACGATCACTTCGACCCCGAGGTCTTCGAACGGAATCTTCTCACCCGGCTTGGGCACGTCATCCCCCTGCTTCGTCTCGATTGGATGTTCGCGGCGAGGATACCGGACCAGCTGTCCTGATCCCAGACGGTCCCGATGGGCGAACCCGCCTACGATGCTCAGCCATGGGATCGACCGCGGGGACCGGCGCCCTCTCTCACATCCGGATCTGCGACTTCACCGGCCAGTTGGCCGGCGCCGGCGCCACCCGGTGGATGGCGTCGTTCGGGGCCGAGATCATCCGCATCGAGGACCCCACCAACGAGGGCCGGTGGGACATCCTGCGGGGATCGCCGCCGTTCAAGGACGAACGGCGGGGCGCCGAGTTCGGCTCGGGGTTCAACAACCATAATGTCGAGAAGCTCGGCATCACCCTCAACCTGCGCACCGAGCGGGGCAAGGAGCTGTTGAGAGAGCTCGTGCCCCTCTGTGATGCCGTCACCGACAACTTCGCGGCCGGCGTCCTCGACCGTCTGGGCTTCGGGTACGGCGACCTCTGTCAGTTGCGCGACGACATCATCTATGTGTCGAACTCGGGCTTCGGGGCCACCGGCCCCTACGCCGGCTACAAATCGTGGGGCCCCATCGCCCAGGCGGTGTCCGGCCTGACCCACGAGTCGGGGCTGCCGGGTGAAGCACCCGCCGGTTGGGGCTACTCGTACATGGACCACACCGGCGGCTACTACATGGCCATCGCCATCCTCATGGCCCTGTTCCATCGCCAGCAGACCGGTCAAGGCCAATGGGTCGATCTGAGTTGCACCGAGGCCGGGGCCACCCTGCACGGTGCCGGACTACTCGACTGGTCGGTCAACGGGCGCTCGCGGCGCGGCCCCGGCCTGCCCAACAGCATCCGGTCCAGCTCACCGGTCATGGCTCCCCACGGGGTGTTCAAGTGCAGGGGTGACGACAACTGGGTGGCCATTGCCTGCCGCGACCACTCCGACTGGGAAGCCCTGCGCTCGGTGCTCGATGTCGACGTGCCCGAGCTGGCCCAGGAACGCTTCGCCTCCCTCGACGGTCGGATCCAACACCAGGACGACCTCGATGCGCGGCTGGCCGAATGGTGCGAGAGCCGGGTCCGCTTCGACATCGCCCGCGATCTCCAGGCCGTCGGAGTCCCGGCCTCGGCCGTGCTGCGTCCGGCCGAGCGCATCGATGGTGATGCGGCGACCCAGGCATGGGGATTGTGGCCGGCGGTGGAGCATCCGGCCATGGGCGGGGTGCGGGTCGACGGTCAGCCGGTCCACTTCTCGAAGACCGACTGGTCCATCGAGCACGGCGGCCCCACTCTGGGCCAGCACAACGGGTACGTGCTCGGCGAACTGCTCGGGTTGTCGGACCCAGAGATCGACCAGCTCCACCAGGACGGCGTCATCTAGCCACCTGGCTCGGAGCCCGAGGCCGGCGGCTGGGGCACTCACCTGGGTAGTGGAGGCGATCATGCCGCACCACGACCCTGTGGAGAAGTGTCGGGGATCGGACAAGAGTCCTTTGGCACTGGGCGGCGCGGGTCAGGAAGGAGATTCTTGCCAGGCAATTGGGGCGATCAGCGGACAGTGGAGGAGATCGCATTGCTCTCGAAATCGCAGGCCAAGTGGTTCCTCATCCTCGCCACGGTGGGCTTCTCGTTCGTCTTTCTGTTTCTCACATTCGACACGATCAGGCAGGTCGATGCTCGTACGAACGCCGACGCCCTGACCGAGGAGGTCGAGGGGGGGCGGGAGATCTGGGATCAGAACAACTGCATGGGTTGTCACACCATCCTCGGTGAAGGGGCCTACTACGCCCCCGAGCTGACCAAGGTGGTCGACCGGCGTGGTGAGGTGTGGATCCGCACCTTCCTTCGCGACCCGGAGGCCATGTTCCCCGGTCGTCGCAAGATGATCGACTACGACTTCACCGAGGACGAGATCACCGACGTGATCGCCTTCCTGGCGTGGATCGGCGAGATCGACACCAACGACTGGCCCCCCGAACCCAATCTGGCGGTGCCGGACTCTGGCGGTGATGCCGCCGCGGCTCTGGCCAACGCACCCGCCATGGTGGGCGACGTGTGTCAGGCCTGCCACTCGGTGGGTGGGGTGGGAGGCAACGTGGGCCCGGCCCTCGACGGAGTGGCCGACCGCTTCAGTGCCGACGAGCTCGACACCTGGCTGGCCGATCCGACTGCGGTCAAGCCCGGGACGGCAATGCCAAATCTGCAACTCGATGACGTCACCCGGGCCGAACTGGTCGAGTGGCTCCTGAGCCTGGACTGAGGACCTGCGATGACCACAGCGACCCACGCAGAAGCCTACGCGGATGCGGTTCATCCGAACTCGCGGCGTATCGCCTGGACGTTCTTCGCCACGTGCATGGCGTTGTTCGTGCTCCAGATCCTCTACGGCTTCCTGATGTCGTTCCAGCACATGGGCTGGGAGGGTCTGCACGACTTGATTCCCTTCAACGCGGCCCGGGCCACCCACCTCAACCTCCTGGTCGTGTGGCTGCTGGCCGGCTTCATGGGAGCCGCGTACTACATCATCCCCGAAGAGGCCGACAACGATGTGTGGCAGCCCCGGCTGGCCTGGATCCAGTGGGGGTCACTGTGTGTGGTCGGGGTGGTCTCGATCATCGGATTCCACTTGAACTGGTGGGAGGGCCGAAAATTCCTCGAGATCCCCCGCCCCCTCGACTACCTCGTTGTCGTGAACGTGTTGCTCTTCCTGCTGATCATCGGCAAGACCCTGTTCAACGGCAAGCGCTTCACGACGACGTCGGTCGTGCTGCTCGTCGGGCTGGTGTCAGCGGCTCTTCTGTACCTGCCCGGAATGATCTTCTTCACCAACCACACCCTCGACGCCTACTTCCGGTGGTGGGTCGTGCACCTCTGGGTGGAGGGGGTGTGGGAGCTCATCATGGGCGCGATCCTCGCCTACCTACTGATCAAGCTCACCGGTGTCGACCGCGAGATCATCGAGAAGTGGCTCTACATCATCGTGGGGCTCACATTCCTGTCCGGCATTCTGGGAACGGGCCACCACTACTACTACATCGGAGCACCGGGCTACTGGCTGGCGGTGGGTGGCATCTTCTCGGCCCTCGAACCGCTGGCCTTCCTGGGGATGGCTCTCTACACGGTCATGATCGCTCGACGCCGTGGCCTCGAGCATCCCAACCAGATCGCCCTCAAGTGGGCCGTCGGGACGGGCATCATGTCGTTCGTCGGCGCTGGCTTTCTCGGGTTCGCCCACACCCTGCCTCAGGTGAACCAGTGGACCCACGGGACCCTGGTGACCGCCATGCACGGTCACCTGGCCTTCTGGGGCGCCTACGCCATGATCGTCATGGCCATGATCGCCTACGCCATGCCGGCCATGACGGGCCGCAAGCTCTACGAGGGGGGCCGCGCCGAGCTGGCGTTCTGGACGTCCAACATCGGAATGGTCGCCATGACCGGTGCTTTCGCAGTGGCGGGTATCGCCCAGGTGTACCTCGAGAGGATGTCGGGGATGGACTTCCTGGAGGTCCAGGAGGCGATCGAGATCCACTTCCTGGCGCTGGTGGTCGCAGGGCTGCTGTTCCTCGCCGGAATCGTCCTGTACATCTGGGATTTCGTGAAATACGGGCCACCGGTTTTCGAGGCCCCATCGGACCCAATGACCCCAGAACCGGGCGCCGATGGTGACGATGACACCGCGAGCGAGCCGGCGCTGGTCTAGACCAGGTTCGTGAGTCACCCCCCAGCCCAGTCCGACGGTGGCGATCCCGCCACGACGTCAGCCCCCTACTACCGGGCCATCGCCAACGAGGTTGGTCTGTTCGAGAAGGCCTTCGAGCTGAGGCAGCCTCTCCTGCTCAAGGGCCCGACCGGGTGTGGGAAGTCCCGGTTCGTGGAGCACATGGCCCACCTGCTGGCCCGACCGCTGGTGACCGTGGCGTGCCACGACGAGACATCGGCCGCCGACCTGCTCGGGCGTTTCCTGATCCAGGGCGGTGACACGGTCTGGCAGGACGGACCGGTCACCCGGGCTGTTCGTACCGGCGCCGTGCTCTACCTCGACGAGTTCGCCGAGGCCCGCAGTGACGTTGTCGTGGCCTTGCACCCCCTCTCGGACTACCGGCGTCGTATCTATGTCGATCGTCTGGATGAGGAGCTCCGGGCCCAGCCCGGCTTCATGCTGGTGGCCAGCTTCAACCCCGGGTATCAACACCGGCTCAAGGAGCTGAAGCCCTCGACCCGACAGAGGTTCGTGGCGGTCTCTTTCGACTACCCGAGCGCGGCGATCGAAACGGAGATCATCTGTACCGAGTCGGGCATCGACGCCCCGGTGGCCAAACGGCTCGTCGCTCTGGCTGGGAAGCTACGCAAGCTCGACACCTTGGGGCTGGCCGAGGTGCCTTCCACCCGCCTCCTGGTGGAATCGGCCCGCCTGATCGCCGCTGGTGTTCCCCCTCGTCAGGCCTGTCGGGCCGCCCTCGTGGAAGCCCTCACCGACGACCCGGCGGTGGTGACCGGGCTGAACGATGCCGTAGCCCTGGTCTTCTAGTGATACGTGGCCGCTAGGACACCGGACCGTGCCTGAGTCTGGATACTTCCTCGACCTGGAACAGGCCATCGCCCAATCGGGACACTGGTTGTGGCGACGGCTCAAGCCGCGGGGCATCCGTGAATCCGAAGCCGATGACCGTGTCGCCCATCTGGGCGACCACCGGTCTGCTCTGACCGCTCTACTCCGGGTTCTCTCCGGCGAGGCCCTCAACGTCAGGGCCGCCCGCGACGTGGGAGGCCTCCGGGGCCGCGATCTCCTGCTGCCGGAGCAGATCGGCCTCGCGGCCGACAAGGAGGGCAACCGCATGGTCTATGTGGTCCGGGTTGCCCTGGCTGCCGGCTGGAGCCTGGGGCTGGCACCGGCAGTCGACCGGGAGCTTGATCCCGAGCTCGACTGGATCCGCCGGTCGTGCCTCCTGGCCGCCCGAATGTCGAGTGACCTCCCCCATTTCGGCGGCACCTATCTCGAGGTGGCGAGTAGGGAGGCTGGGACCCGTGTCGACCCGGGAAGTCTCCGCGGTCGGGCCGGCTGGCTCGAGCACGCTCGTCAGGCGGCCCTCACTGGTGGCCAGCCCTGGTCCGAGGCCGAGATCATCATGGGGTGCGCCCGGTCCCGCGGTGGCAAGTCGGCTGCTCCGGTTCTGGTGTGGGGTGAGCCGATCACCGTCGATGCCCAGCTCGTTGGCTCGCATTTCGCCGACGGCGCCCCGCCCGCGTCTGAAGGCACCGAGGTCGAGGCCCCTCCCTTCGAAGAGCTGCGCGTGCTCCTGCTCGATGAATCCGATGAGATGGACGTGCCCATCCATGGGTACGAGAAGGTTGAGACGCTCGACAACTGGTCGGGTGGTATGCGCGGGATGGACGGCTCCGACGAGCTCGACGATCAGCTCGAGGCCCTCGAGGAGATTGATCTCCGGGATCTCATCCGGGGTGGCGAGCAGGCCCAGTCGGTGTACCGGGCCGACATCGCCCTCGATGTGTCGATTCCCGACATCTCACGGGTCGATCCGGGCAAGAACGGCATCGGCTACGACGAGTGGGACTGGCGTCGGGGCGTCTATCGGAAGAACTGGACGACGGTGTACCCGACGGCGGTCCCACTCGGCTCAGATGAGTGGGCGGCTCGGGCCACCAGTCGTTGGGCCCGCGAGATCGACGAGCTCCACTGGCGTCTCCAGCGCCATCGCTTGGAGCTCGAGACGGTCAAACGACGCCTCGACGGTGAGGAGGTCGATCTCGATGCTCTGGTCGGCGAGGTGGCCGCCGTCCGGGCCGGTCACGGCGGCAACAACCGGTTGTACGCCCGCCGCGAGCGCCGCCGGCGCGACCATGCGACGTGCGTGCTCATCGACGTCTCGCTCTCCACGGATGCTTGGGTCGGCGAGCGCCGCGTCATCGATATCGCTCGTGAGGCTGTGCTCGTGCTCGGCGAGGTAGCCGATCGGCTCGGCGACCAACTTCGCATCATGGCTTTCGCTTCCCATACCCGCAATCAGGTGCATGTGTGGGATGTGTTGGGCTGGGACGAGCAGTGGAGCTCGGCCCGGGCTCGGCTCGGCCTCCTGAGCCCTCAGGGGTACACCCGGATCGGTCCGGCATTGCGGCACGCGACCGCCGATCTCCTCGAGGTCGACGCCCAGCGCAAGCTCATGCTGCTGCTCACGGATGGTAAGCCGTCCGACTACGACCGCTACGAAGGTCGGTACGGAGTTGCCGATGTCCGGCAGGCGGTCCGGGAGGCGGCCAACTCCAGCATCTGGCTGCACGGCCTCGCGGTGCAGGCCTCCGCCCAGGACTACCTGCCTTCGATGCTGGGGTCGGGCCGATGGGATCTACTGACGAACCCGAACGACCTTCCCGAGGTGCTCACCCTGGTCCACGGCCGGATGGCCGCCACCTAGGAACCCGTGGGCGCCACCGACCCAAGCCTCGAGCTCGCCTCCCTCCATCCCCGGTTCGCGGCGTCCACGCCGGTGGGGCAGACTCTTCCTCATGGAGGGGACGCCATGACGACGGGACCGATGGATGGTGTGAGGGTGGTCGAGCTGGCCAGCCCGTTCACGGCCTTCGCCGGCAAGCTGCTGGCCGATGCCGGAGCTGATGTGGTCGTCGTCGAGCCGCCCGGTGGGGCTCTCCAGCGGGGGCACGGCCCGTTCGCCGACGACCAGCCGGGAGTCGAGCGCAGCCTGGCCTGGTGGGCGGAGAACACCTCCAAGCGCGGCATCGTGATCGACCTCGACGATGCCGACGGCCGCGATCTCTACCGGCAGCTGGTGGCCACGGCCGACGTCGTGCTCGAGGCCGAAGGCGATCGACTGGCCGATCTCTGCCTCGATCATGTCGACCTGGTCGAGGACTGCCCCGACCTGATCCACCTGGCCATCAACCCGTTCGGCCGGTCCGGGCCCCGGGGGGGCGAGCAGATCACTGACCTCACCCTTCTCGCCGGTGGTGGGCCCATGTGGTCGTGCGGCTACGACGACCACTCGCTGCCGCCCGTGCGGGGCTGCGGTGAGCAGGGGTTCCGGATGAGTGCTCACTTCGCGGTGATGTCGGTCCTGACCGCCCTGCTGGCCCGCCCCGTTCACGGCGGTCAATTCATCGACCTGAGCATGAACGCGGCGGCCAACGTCACGACCGAGTTCGCCAGCTACAGCTGGCTGGCTGGCCAGGCGACCGTGCAGCGCCAGACCGGCCGGCACGCCACCCCGACCCCCACCGAATGGACCCAGGTCCAGTGCGCCGACGGTCGATGGCTCAACACCGGGGTACCACCGCGTACTGGCCCCGAGTTCGCGGCCCTCCGCGACTGGATCGTCGAGCTCGACCTCGTCGAGGACTTCCCCCTCTTCTCCCTGCTGGAGCTGTCGGACCAGTACGAGCTCCTTACCCTCCAGCTCATCGAGGAGGACCCGCTGGCGGGTGAGCTCTTCGGGGCCGGCCGCGAGGCCCTGCACCTCATTGCGTCGCGGGTGTCGGCTCACGAAGCGTTCCTCGGCTTCCAGGACCGGGGTATCGCGGTGGGGGTGGTCTGGTCGCCCGACGAGGTCATGTCGGACCCTCACTTCGTTGCCCGCGACTTCCCTACCGAGGTCGAGTACGGCCAGATCGGCCGGTCGGCGCTCCACGCCGGCGCCCCGATCCGGTTCACCGAATCACCGATGGGCATCAGCTCGCGGGCTCCGATGCTCGACGAACACGGCGACGAGATCCGTACCGAAATGGGCTAGTCCCCACTACTGAGGAGCACCGAGGAGTTTCGAGGGTCACGTTGCGGCGATTCACCTGGCCCCCAAGGGGTCGGCCCCCATGGTTCAGCTCGAGCGGGCCGAGCTGCAACCCGATGAACACCGGCGGAGCATCACCACCACGGGCGTCCCCGTCGGCCATCTCGTGGGCTCCTACTTCTCGGTGGGGTCCTGCGTGCTCTACGGCGGCCGGCTCAACGTCCCCTGCGCCTACCTCGACGGCCTGCTCGAGAAGCAGGTCTTCCGGCCTCTGGTTCATCGGTCAGAGCTCAACGCCCGGATCGTCGGGGGTGGGTTCGTGTCACCGGGCGACGTCATCACGGGAGTCGACCGGAGCGATATCGACCCCGAAATCGTCGCCCGCAACGAGGAGACTCCCATCGAGCCGGCGCCCGAGGTCATCTAGCGGGTGCTACTCGGCGGGCTCCCGGTACTGGTCGAGGTCACAGTCGACTTCACCCAGTCGCGCCTCCTCTTCGAAGCTGATCTCGGTGTAGGCGGCGTCGAGGTTCTGGAGCTCGACGAGGTTCTCGATGTACTCACTGGAGTACTCCCACAGGAACTCGAGCCCGAGCTCCTCCCACTGGCACACGTGAACGAGCTCATGGGCGAGTAGATCGGAGTTCTCGGTCTTGTCGCGGTGAACGAAGATGATGCGGCCGGCGGTCACCGCGTCGGATCCCGGGGCGGTGAAAGGGAGCTCGACCACCCAGACCTCGTTCTCCTCGCGGGCCCGACGATCGACCACAACGAGTGCCACGACGGCGATGGCCCCCAGGAGGATGATGGCCGCCGCGGTCATCAGCAAGAGGCGGAGGAGTCGTCGGGCGGTGGGCACCCCGTATGCCTACCGCGTCCTGATGGTGGGCAGCACGCCGCCCACGACGTTGGCGTCGCGGAGCTCGGTGATGCGGGCGGTGTGGTAGCCGGCGATCTCCACCAGGACCTCGTCGGCGTATGCGAAACGGGCTCCGAATCCGGCCATGGCCTCGACGATTCGAGGTAGTCGGCGGACGGCGGGAAGGGCCCCGATGGAGCCGACGACACCCTGCGGGGTGAGAACTTCCTGGACGTCGAGAACCACCCCGACACCACGTTCAGGTCAGCCGCGGGATCTGGAGAGAGCTCCAGAACGTGGTGAGCGCTGCGGCTCCCGCGGCCGGGTCCTGGATCATCCACCAGTGGCCCACACCGGTGAGCACGGTGAGCTGGGCGCCGGTCTGTTCAGCGGTCCACTCCGACATCTCGTCGGTGCCCACATAGTCATCGTTCTGGGCCCTGACCACCAATCCCGGCTTGGCTCGGGCCCCATCGAGGTGGGCCGCCTGTTCCTGGAGCACCGGCTTGGTGGCTGACCGGTACAGGGCCAGGATGCATCGCCCCATCTCGGCGTCGGTGGCGGCGGCGAGGTCGTGGGCGATGTCCTCGGGCATGCCCAAGCCCACGAAGCTGGCGACCCGGTCGTCGAGGGCGGCGCCAACCATCATCTCGATGACCTGCTCGCCCACCTCAGGTGTCTGCCAGGCCTGGGCGGCCTCATGCCACTCGTAGTCGGCGTGGAAGATGCCGGCCACGTCGGAGCCCCAGGACCGTACGAGGCCGGGACGGGTCATGGCCACGCCCATGACGTGACCGCCGCCCCAGTCGTGGCCGAACAGGTCGATGGGCCCGTCGATGGCTTCGAGCTCGGCGATCAGCCAGTCGAGGTAGTCCTGGCGGGTGGCGCCCCAGCCGTCGGGTGTAGGGGCTCCGAACCCCGGAGGTGAGAGGCAGATCACGTCGTCGCGGTCGAGTTGGTCGATCATCGGACCCCAGATGGCGGAGGTTTCGGGGTTTCCATGGACGAGTACGGGGGGCATGGGGCCAAACTAGTCGGGTGATCATCGAAGGCGACTACGAACGTGACGGCGCGTGGGTTCGTCGAGGACTTCCGCAACTGGTCACGGATCCCGGCCTTGGAGCGCTTCATCCGTGAGTCACCGGCCGCTGCGATCGCGGCCCAGCTGACCGGCTCGGACACCATTCGCCTCTATCACGACCACGTTCTGGTCAAGGAGCCGGGTACCAGGCAGCTCACACCCTGGCATCAGGACCAGCCGTACTACGACGTCGATGGTCACCAGAACACGAGCATGTGGTTGCCGGTCGACCCGGTGCCGCGGTCGGCCACGCTGGAGTTCGCCGCCGGTAGCCAGCGAGGCCCCTGGTACATGCCTCGGACCTTTCTCGACGGTGAGGCCAAGTGGTTCCCCGAAGGTTCGCTCGAAGAGCTGCCCGACCTCGAGGCCGACCCCGCCCGGTGGCCGATCCTGGCCTGGGAGCTCGAGCCCGGCGATGCGGTCTTCTTCCACATGCTCACCGTCCATCGGGCGGGGGGAGTGGAGGGCCCGGACCGCCGGCGAGTGCTGTCGGTGCGCATGCTGGGTGACGACATGGTGAGCGCTCCGCGGCCCTGGACGACGTCGCCCCCCTTCGGCGATGTGGATCCGCCGCTCGAGGCCGGGGCGCCGCTGGATCGGGATGTCTTTCCCATCCTGTGGGAGTGTGACGAATGTCGCTGATATATTGATGTTCTTCGATATGGACAATCATCGATATGTAGTTCATCATGATCGTCATGAGACTCCAGCTCGCCATGAACGTGAACGACCTCGACGAGTCCATCGACTTCTACTCCCGGATGTTCGGCGCCACCCCCGACAAGGTGAAGCCGGGCTACGCCAACTGGGCTCTCGAGAACCCACCCCTCAAGTTCGTCCTGTTCGAAGCCCCCGGTGAGGGGGGCTCCATCAACCACCTCGGTGTCGAGACCGAAACCTCGACCGAGGTCGTCGAGGCCGAAGGCCGGCTGTCGTCCACCGGGCTCGAGACCACTGGTGTCGACGACACGATCTGCTGCTACGCCGAGAAGACCGAGACCTGGGTCCAGGCCCCCGACGACATTCGTTGGGAGTGGTATGTGAAGACCGGTGAGGCAGATCAGCTGATGAACACCGTCGTCGGCGCCCACCGCGGCGACGGCCCCGTCTGCTGCGGTTGAGCCAACTGGCGAAGTAGGGGCCGGCT
>JAAEMS010000012.1 GCA_024225275.1 Actinomycetes bacterium | reverse complement strand
GTGGGCCGGTCACATTGGCTACGCGGCCTGGGCGGCCCGGGGTGGACGGTTCTGGTTCTCGCAGTCGATGGGTGAACGGCAGTCGAGGCTCGAGTGGAGCCTTCGGGTGTTGTAGCGGTTGATCCAGCCGAAGATGGCCCGGCGGGCGCCAGCCCGGTCCTCGAACCGGTAACGAGAGACCAGCTCCCGTTTCAACGACGAGAAGAACGACTCGGCAACACTGTTGTCCCAGCACACCCCGGTGCGCCCGACGGACTGAACCATGCCCCGACCGGTGACGGCTTGGCGGTGGTCACCGGAGAGATACTGACCAGGTTTCCGTGGTCGCTGTGGGCTATGACCTGACCCTTGGGTGGTTGGCCGCGCCAGGTCGCCATCTGCACCGCGTCAGCGACGAGTTCGGCCCGCAGGTGATCAGCGATCGACCAGCCCACAACACGTGCCGCAGCCTGCCATGGCGAGCGTTGGCTGAACTTCAAGAAGCTCCTGCCGTCTCGATAGACGCCCTTGCGGGGCGATCGTGTTGGATGGTTGGATTCGGCTAGTCATCAAGGAGGGTCTCGATGGAGCACAGGCATCTTGAGCACGGCCGTTCCCGCCGCCGTAGTGCGTTAGTCGCCGGACTGATCCTGTTGTGCGCCTCGTGTGGCACTGGTCCAGGCGAGGAGCTTCGGGCTGATGGCGAGGCGGTAGCTGGGAGTGGCATGGAGCAGGCCCCAGCCACGGCGGCCACCGACACGCCACCTACTGAGCAGGAATCTGGTTCTGGGGTGTCGCTGCAAAGACCACTGGAGGGCATCTCAGTCGAACCGCCAAGTGGGTTCGAGGCCTCAGAACGCCCTTCTGACAACACCATCATTCTCGATGACAACGGCGAACCCTTGATAGCGGTCAGACACTTCTTCAACGACGAGCTCTCATCGCGGCTCACCGTCACGGTGCACGCCCCAAACCGAGACGAGTTCGAAGCTTTCCTTGCTAACTTCGCAGCCCACGAGGGTTCAGTGGTTGAGGTCAAACCGGTCGGAGAGTTCGAGCGGATGTTCCAGCTTGAGCCACGAGTTCCTGATTCGACGAACCCGCCCCAACTCGTAGGCGAGCTCGCAGACGGCACGCACGTCTATGTCATCTCCGAACTCGGTTGGGAAGCCAAAGTTGATGTGATCCTCTCGGTCCGCGACTCGCCAGGGGCGATGGAGAGCGTCACGGTAGGACAACTGACTCCCTCAGGGATTGGAGCAGACTCTGATGAACGCGACAAGTAGCGGACTAGCCAGAATCATGAGCCGTCCCAAGACAGCCGGCCTCGCGATAGCCATGACTCTCACTCTGCTGTGGGCGACCACGGCCTCCGCGTATGCGGCGAGCCAGCTCAGCTATCACCAATGGTCGGCCGCGTCGATCACCCTCTACCAGGGTGCGAACGGCAACACCATTGGGTTCTGGCAGACGCTCCTTCAATCAAACCAGCCCAATGTCTGCGTCGACGGAGCATTCGGACCAATCACCAAAGCCGCAACTCAATCGTTCCAGGCAAACGTCGCCGGCGTGACTGCGGACGGCATCGTAGGGCCGAACACCTGGAACGGAACGCAATACGCGACCTTCGCTCCAGGCGAATACCGGCTGATCTCGCTCGGAGGTGCCCAGTACTCCTATTACGGCGGGTCGGCCCAGGAGACCTACTTCAAGAAGGCATCATGGAGTGGTGTCTACCAGTGGGGATTCCGGAAACTCGGAACCAACCCGTCAGGAACCCTCCACTCCTCCCAGAGATGGGTAGACACCGTCACCTGCTAGTCGCTCGCGGCTGCACTGAGCTTCCCGCATGTTTAGGACGCCGGATGGGCTTCCTACGACACGAATTTGCGGTGATGCCGCGGACAAGTCATCCACCTGACGACCGACCGCGGCCTAGAAGTCCCACCGTTTCATGGAAGGGTTACCTGGGTCGCCCAGGGCGAAATCGATAGCGGCCAACACGGCGGCCTCAGTACTGACGAGAAGGCCGAGTTGAAACGGCCCCGCCCGGAGAAATCAGGTGTTGCGCATGGAGAACGCCCTGCTTGTACCAGCAGGGATCTTCTTCGTGAGGAAGGATGCTCCGACCCGGTAGGCGACAGGTATCACCCCCACAGTCTGGTCCGGCCTGCTCCCCGGCGCTCCCCCATGTCGCCCCCCACCAACTGCGATCGCACTGCACGAGACCGGCACTCATGCGAGCGGTGGAGTATCCCCTACTATCCCGCCATCCCCAAGACCAACCGTGAGGTGTCACCGAACGCCGGATCGAGGATGGCGGAGGCGGTCCTGGTTCGAGGGCCGACCGTTCGGCACCGAATTCACCCGACGCTGAACACGGACCCGGCTACGGTTCGAGCCGTGCCTGGTGCCCAGTCTTCAACCGAGGCCGTGCTGTTCGATTGGTGCGGCACCCTCGTGGACTACCCCACCAAAGAGGACCGCTTCGGACAAGTACTGGAGCGCCTAGGACGGCCAACCAATCAGGTCGAAGCGCTGGCCGAGGCCTACAGAACCGCCGAACAGCACCCAGCCGCGATCGAAGCCGACAAACGCTGCGATCTCTCCGCGGAAGACCACGCCCACACCAAACGAACCATCTGCCACATTGCCGGCATCGACACCGAACTCGGTGACGCCATCGAAGCCTCCTACAGCGACCTCGACACCTACCCCACCCACCCCGAGGCCGTCGAGGTGATTACCCGACTCGATGACCAGGGCATCAAGATCGCCATCGTCAGCGACTTCCACGTCGACCTCCGCCCCCACTTTGATGCACTGGGCATCCTCGACCGGATCACCGGGTTCGCCATCTCCTACGAGGTCGGTGTCACCAAACCCCACCCCCGCATGTTCCAGGCCGCGCTCGACTTCGTGTCCGTTCCACCCGAACGATGTCTGATGGTGGGCGACAACCCCCACCCCGACGGGGGCGCCGCCGCCCTCGGCATCCCCACCCTGATACTCCCGGTCCGGCGCAAGCCCCGACCGCCGCTACTCGAACGAGTCGAGGCCCTAGTGCTCGACAACCCCTGACCCGCCCGACGTTCAGGTATTCGCTACTTCAACCAGCTCGGCGTCCCATACCAGCAGCCCAATACCCCAACTCTCGCAGGCCCCGTACCCGGCTCAACGATGGGCACCGATACTGCGTGAAACGCCGGGTACGTGACCCAAGTTCGCAGGCGGGGCCCGCATGCTCGGCACCTATTCCGAGTGAGCCCGTTGGCCCGAGCTGCACAGAGGCAATCTCTCCAGGTCGCTCCGAACCCAGAGAAGCCGACCCGTCAAGAACGGTGTTTGATGAGGACCTGCTCGTCGTAGCTGAGGCCGTGCTCGACGGTGTGAACCAGACGGCCGGTCACGGTCCATCCCGCCCTCTCGTAGAAGCCGATCGCCGCCAGGTTCTCAACCCTCGCGTGCAGCTCCCAGTCCGTGTGGCCACCAGCGCCAATCATCGCTTCGCCCTGCTCGAGCAGGTATCGGCCCACGCCCCTGCCCTGACGGTCTGGCCCGACGAACAGATGGACGAGATAGCGACCCCTTACCGTGACGTGGCCGATTGGTGCGCCATCGACCACGGCTACTCGAGTCTCAAACGCCGACTCGGGCCGGAACCAATCCTGGAGTTGCCGCCTGGTGGCTTCTATGTCCGGGGCCTCAAACGCGCCTACGGCCAACTGCGACGAGTACATGTTCCTGAAACAGCGGTCGTGATAGACCGCGACCGCAGCAGCGTCCTCGGGAGTCGCCGCGCGAATCTCGACTGCAGCCATGAGCCGATTCTCGCACACAGGCGGGACCGGTTGACCGTGCCAACACCCCTGCCAGCGGCTGTCGTCACACCGCGCCGCCCCTTCGGAATCGGCACTCCCGAGCACCACTTGGCCATCCCATATTGTCC
>JAAEMS010000011.1 GCA_024225275.1 Actinomycetes bacterium | reverse complement strand
TGTGTCGAGTGACTCTGGCGACCGCCGATGCATTGGCGCTGCTGAGCGTTTTTGACCGCTGCTGGAAGTAATTAAATGAGGAGATAAGGAGATGTTGGAACTTGGTCTGGCTTTAATAATAGCCGCTTTGGCAACATTACTCGCTTGGAAACTAATGACTTATGCAACCCGGAGAATTCAGCCATGAAAAAAGATATTCAATTTAGACTCACCACTGAAGAGAAAGCCGCCATTGAACACCGTGCGGGACTATTGGAAATGTCACCCAACGAGTTTGTCCGGTGTTGCGCGACCCGGTACAAAAGAGAAAAACTCACTCCATATGATGGTGATATTAAACGCGGCACTGACAGTAAAATGACCTTGGATAAATTCCCGTATGATGATATCTCAGGAAGTCTGTTGCGCCGCTTGATTATTGCCCAGTTGGACGAACTGCGCGAGAAGCCTTTGCCGTTACCTGAACCATTGCCGGAGGTTATTTTTGATGAGGCGTTCAAGTGCGCCTGTCCGGCAATTTAAAGACAAGGTTAACGGGTAAACTACTATTGTGGAAGAGCATTATCTGAGCTGTTGTAAAAAACAATT
>JAAEMS010000010.1 GCA_024225275.1 Actinomycetes bacterium | reverse complement strand
TACAACTACAAGAATGTCTTCGAGGAGTTCGGCAAGGACGTGGCTTTCGAGCTGCTCCACGACACCGGCTTCGAGATCTACTCGCAGACCATCGCCATTCGGCCCGACGACAAGGCTGATCTCGACGGCTGTCTCGAGCTGGTGGTCCCGGTCATCCAGCAGGCCATCGTCGACTATGGCGACGATCCGGCCCGGGCCAACGACATCATCGTCGACGCCGTGGCCCAGTTCGATGAGTTCTGGGTCTACGACCTGGCCCTCGCCGACTACTCCGTCGCCACCCAGCTCGAGCTGGGGTTGGTCGGTAACGGTCCCGACAGCACCGTCGGCAACATGGACCCCGATCGCATCCAGAGCGTCATCGACCAACTGGTCGCTGCCGGTCTGGACGTGCCCGAGGGCATCACTCCGGCCGACATCATGACCAACGAATACATCGACGAGTCGATCGGGCTCTGACCATCTGATCAAACTCGACGACAACTGAGCAGGGGCCGGTGCGAGAGCGCCGGCCCTTCCTCGTTGTCCGTCCGGTCGGTGACGCGGGAAGATGGCCACCGGTTGTGCTCCTGGGATCTCCAGGACCGAGGGGTCAGCGGCCGAAGTCGAAGGTCTTGATCTCCCCCAGCTGTTCCGACAAGAGGGCAACCGCGGCCTCGAACAGATCCTTGCCTCGTTCGACAGAGGCACCGGTGGGGTCGCCGATGTAGCCCTCGGCGTCGAAGTCGTTCGAGATCCACCCGAACTGCACCGATCCACCGAACTTCACGTACTCATTGCGGTCGAGCGCTTCGGGCACCTTGCGCTGGGCCTTGCTCAGGTCGACATGCTCGGGTCGCAGATACATGAAGATCGAGGTCTCGTCTAGACCGCCGTGGATACCCATCCCCAGCTCATGGTGGGTTGAGCTGCCGCCGTAGGCCGGTGGTACCGAGGGGTGGACCAGGAAGGTCTTCAGGCCGAACTGGAGCCTCAGCTCTCGTAGCGCCGTACCCAGATGGGTGGTGTTCCCACCGTGGCCGTTCAACAGCACCAGTCGCTCGGCGCCGGTGGAGGCGGCGGCCCGGCCGATATCGGTGAGCACGGCCATCATCGTGTCGGCCGACAGATAGAGGGTGCCGGCCGACCACGCATGCTCGTTTGATTTCGAGAACGACATCGTGGGTAGCTGCCACACATCGAGCTCTTCGCCCACCAGGTCGACAACTGCGGTGGCCACCTCGTGGGCAATCACGTGGTCCACCGACAGGGGGAGGTGGGGTCCGTGCTGCTCGACCGCCCCGATGGGGAGGAGCAGGATGGAGGACGGGGTGATCCGGGTGCTCAGTTCGGGCCCGGTGAGGTCCTCGTAACGTCGGCTCATGGCGGTGACGGTACCGGCTCGGACCGGACCGAGCGGCCGGTAGTGTCGGGTTCGATGGCTGACGCAGAAGTGATCGTCGTGGGTGGGGGACACAACGGCCTGATCGCGGCCACCTACCTGGCTCGGGCCGGGGTTGACACTCTCGTGGTCGAGGGCCGCTCCGAGGTGGGTGGAATCTCCTCAACGGTGTCTGATCTCGGGGCCCGCTTCAATATCTGCAACTGCGACCACGCACTCATTCGCACCACCGGGATCGTGGAGGAGCTGGAGCTCGAGGAACACGGGCTCCACTACCTCGAGTCGGAGGTCGGCAATGTCCACGGCTACCACGACGACAGCGACCCCTGGCTCTTCTTCCCCGAACAGGACCGCACTCTCGAATCCCTGGCTCACCGTTTCCCCCGCCAGATCGACGCCTACCGCCGTTACCTCGAAGACTCCCTGCCGGTTGCCCGCTTGGCCCTGGAGATGGCTCGTACCCCGTCTCGCACCCTCCGAATGCTGTCAAGGGCGGCCGGTCGACGGGGGCGGGGGGCAGCCCGTCTACTCGACTGGAGTCGTCGGAGTGCGGCCGAGGTGCTGGCCGGCTACTTCGACGACTGGCATCTGATCACCCCCGCGCTGAGCCTCGGCCCGACCATGTGGGGGGTGCCGGGCAATATGCCCGGTACCGGCCTGGCCGCCACCGGCTACGCGACTCGTCACCTGGTGAAGTCGGGTCGCCCTCGGGGAGGATCTGGGGCCCTCACCGATGCCCTGAGAACCGCCCTCGAAAAGGCTGGTGGTCGGGTGCGGTGTGGGTCGACGGTCGACCACCTCGAGCTCGATGGAGGTGAAGTGCGAGGCGTGGTCCTGGCCCACGGAGAACGCCTCGAAGCGCCCCGAGTGCTGGCCGCCTGTGATCCCCGGGCCGTGATGGTGGACTGGATCGGCGAGTCCGGAGGCCGGGCCCGGCGCCGCTCCGAAGACTGGCGGGGTCGTCCGGTCATCGACGGGTACCAGGCAAAAGTCGATGCCGTCCTCGCCGGCACGCCCCGGGCCGTGGCCACCGACCGGCTGGGTGATCCAGCCGCCGATCTCGATCTGCTGGGGCCCACCACGGTGATCTCCCCCTCGCCCGAGCAACTGGCCGCCAACCATGAGCAGAAGGAGGCCGGGCGGGTGTCGGAGCACCCCACCATGCTCATCAACATGCCGTCGGCGCTCGACTCCGACCTTCGGCCCGGCCCCGGACAACAGACCCTCAGCCTCGAGGTCCTCTTCACCCCCTACTCGCTGCCCGGAGGGTGGGCGGGATCACGTGAGCCCGAACGGTGGTTGCGGCTCTGGGACCGGGTCGTAGCTCCGGGTGGCCTCGACCTGGTCTCTGACTGGCGAGCCATGACCCCTGACCGCTATGAGCGTGAATTCGCCATGCACCGGGGTCATACGCCGGCTTATGCCGCCCCTCCTCTGGCCTCCCTCTTGGGTCGCAATCGTGAGGTGAGTCGGCACCGGGCGCCGGTCAGAGGCCTCTACCTGTCGGGAGCCGGTACCTATCCGGGAGCCGGTATCTTCGGTGCCGCGGGCCGGAACGCGGCCGCCGCAGTGATCAGGGACCGGCACCAGGGCGCCCTGTACGGGCGGGGCCGCTGGTCATCCCGCTCCGCCTGAACCCGGTGCCGGGGGCACCGGTCGCCGGGGCATCATCCCCTCTGACCGGCTCGCACCGGCCTGCTCGCGTTGGCGGCAAACGGCCGGCTAGCTCATCTCGAAGTTGGGGTAGCCGGCTTCGGATTCATCGGCGAGGAGCTCCCGATACTTGGGGGCTCCCCCGTTGTAGATGAGGTAGCGGGTGCGGTCGTGGCCGTCGACGTTCGAGTTGTAGCCCGTGAACCACGACTTCGCCTTGCGTAGCAGGAGCATGCCGTACAGGTCCTTGACGTGCCGGGTCCACTGGGCCTCGGGTTCGGCCTTGGCCTCGACGCGGGTTATGCCGTTGGCCGCGATGTGCTTCACCAGTTCGGTGGCCCAGTCGACGCCGGCCTCGATGCCGCGGGGGAAGTTGGTGGAGTTCGACCCCGCGGTGGGTCCGGCCAGGGTGAACAGGTTTGGGAACCCGTGGATCTGCACGCCCAGGTAGGTCACCGGGCTGTCGGCCCACTTGTCGCTCAGCTTCATGCCGTCGGCTCCGACGAAGTCGATACGGTCGAAGGCCCCGGTTATGGCATCGAAGCCGGTGGCGTAGATGATGATGTCGAACTCGTGCTCGGTGGTCTCGGATCCGGGGCCCGAGGTCAGGATCCCCTTGGGGGTGACACGCTCGAGCGGTGTCTCGTTGAGGTCTACCAGGTGCACGTTGTCGCGGTTGTAGGCCTCGTAGTAGTGGGTCTCCATCGGGACCCGTTGGACACCGAACCCGTGATCGGTGGGGATCATCTTCTCGGCCAGGGCCGGGTCGTCGATGCGTTCGCGGATCTTGTTGGCCACGAACTCGGAGAACTCGGCGTTGGCCTCCTCGTCCATCAGGACGTCACGGAAGTTGCCCAGCCAGATCCCGAAACCGGGGGAGTTGTAGAGCTCCTCCCAGAACTGGTGTCTGTCCTCGACCGGAACCTCGGCCAGGATCCGACGGTCGGGCCCGTGGAGGAAGCCGCCGGGAGTCTTGGCGCAGCGGGCGAAGATCTCGTCGTAGCCGTCGCGAATCTCGGCCATGTCGTCGGGGGTGATCTTGGAGTTGTGGAGTGGTGCGCACCAGTTGGGTCTGCGCTGGAACACCTCGAGCTCGCCCACCTTGTCGGCCAGCTCGGCGATGACCTGCACGCCGGTGGCGCCGGTGCCGATCACCGCGACCCGCTTGCCGTCGTAGTCCACTGGCTCCTGGGGCGCGAAATAGGTGTGGAAGGACAATCCCTCGAACGTGTCCATGCCCTCGAAGGACGGCATGGTGGGAGCCGAGAGCAGACCGATTGCCGTCATCAGGAACCGGCAGGTCAGAGACCGACCGTCGTGGAGGTCGATGGTCCAGGTGAGGCTGGGCTCGTCCCAGGTGCAGCGGTCGACCTTGCAGCCGAACTGCATATGGCCCTCGAGGTCGAACCTGTCGACCACATGTTCGAGGTAGCGGAGAGTCTCGGGCTGGCCCGCGAAGTGCTCGCTCCAGTCCCATTCGTCCAGCAGCTCCTTCGAGAACGAGTAGCCGTAGCTGTAGCTCTCGGAGTCGAACCGGCACCCCGGATAGCGGTTCCAGTACCAGGTGCCCCCGGGGCCATCGCCGGCTTCGAGGACAGTCACGTCGACGTCCAGCTCCAGCAGACGATGGAGTTGGTAGATGCCGCACACTCCGGCACCGATGATGATCACGTCATGGTCGGGCGAGGAGTCCTGGTTGGCATTCATGTTCGGAACCTAGCCGGGTGCTCTCCACTGTCGATAGGGGCCTTTGGTCCTGGTTCAGGACAACTGTCCTGATCTTCCAGATTGGGGTCTGCGCCCGGTCGGCCCAGAGCTGGTACCAGATCCCGATGAGTCCCCGTTGTGTCGGGGCCGGCCGAGTGGCCGGGTCGTGCTCGCCCCCACCGTCGCGCGAAGATGGCGGCCCCGTGCACAGCTCCGATCCCATCACCCGCACCGTCTACGCCACCGACAACTCGATCTACCAGATCGAGCCCGAGTCGGTTCTGGTTGCATCCTCGGCTGACGAGATCGCCACCCTTCTCGCCGAGAACCACAAGTCGGCCAGGCCAAAGCCGGTCGTGGCCCGAGGCGGAGGAACCGGGACCAACGGCCAGAGCCTGACCGATGGGGTGGTCGTTGACCTCAAGCGCCAGATGAACCGGGTCCTGTCGGTTGACGCCCAAGCCCGAGTGGCGGTCGTGGAACCGGGAGTCGTGACCGCTGAGCTGAACGCTCAGTTGGCCCCCCTCGGTCTGCACTGGGCCCCCCACACCTCGACCCTCAACCGGGCGACCGTGGGCGGCATGATCTCCACCGACGCCGCCGGGAAGGGCTCATTGGTGTACGGCCGCGCCCACCGCCATGTGTTGGCCCTCGATGTCCTCCTGGCCGACGGGACCCCCTGGCGGGCCGAGCCGGTGACAATTGCCGAAGGGGAAGCCCGGGCCCAATCCTGCGACTCCGGAGGCCAACTCTGGCGCCGGCTGCTCGATCTTCCCGTGGAGGCGGGCGACGAGTTCGGCTTCCCCGAACTGGCACGCGGGTTCTCGGGGTACGGCCTCGATCGCCTACGCCACGACGACATGATCGACCCGGTGGCTCTGCTGGCCGGAGCCGAGGGCACGCTGGCGGTGATCACCGCTGCCACCATCCGGCTCACCCCCCTGCCCCTCCACACCCTGCTGGTGGTGGCCAGCTACCCGTCGTTCCAGGAGGCGCTGGCCGACGCGGTCGACCTCAGGGCCACCGCTCCGACGGCAATCGAGACCTTCGACGAACGCACCCTCGAGCAGGGCCGCTCCTCACCGGCTTGGCCGGCCCTCGGGACCGTGGTCGGCGAGCATCGGGGCTCGGTCCTGCTCCTCGAGTACACCGGCGACGAAGAACCAGACCTCGGTCCCGTGTTCGATGCCCTCCGGGCGACCGGTCGCAGCACCAACTCCGAGGTCTTGGCGGACCCCGCAGACCGCACCGACGCCTGGAAGGTCAGAGCCGACGCCGTTGGGCTCCTGGCCAAGGTCGAAGTCGGGGGTCCCGAACGGTCGGCCCGACCCACCGCCTTCGTCGAGGACTGTGCAGTCCCGGTGGCCTCGATGGGCGAGTTCATCGCCGACTTCCGTAGTGTGCTCGACTCGTTCGGTGTCGAGTACGCGATGTTCGGCCACGCCGATGTCGGCTGTGTCCACGTGCGTCCCGCCTTGGACACCACCGACCCGGGTCACGAACGAATGGTGCGCGAGATCACCCAGGAAGTGGTCCGGGTGGTGGCCCGTCACGGTGGGGTGCTGTGGGGTGAGCACGGTCGGGGCTTCCGGGGCGAGTCGGTCAGAACGTTCCTCGCCCCGGCGACCATCGAGATCATGCGCCAGGTCAAGACGGCCTTCGACCCCCGCGACCTGCTCAACCCCGGCAAGCTCTACCGCCCCTTCGGAGCCGATGAGCCCATCCTGGCCCTGGATTCGGTCCCACTCAGGGGGCATGCCAACCGGTCGGTTCCGGTGGAGGTTCGCCGCCAGTTCGCCCCCGCTTTCGCCTGCAACGGCAATGGACTTTGCCACCACTACGACGGGGCCGAGGTCATGTGTCCGTCCTTC
>JAAEMS010000009.1 GCA_024225275.1 Actinomycetes bacterium | reverse complement strand
GGTCCCAACCTGGGAGGAGATTGCCCAGACCCATGGACGCTTCCTCTACTCCGTCGCCTACCGCCTCACCGGGAACCACCACGACACGCAGGATCTGGTACAGGAGGTGTTGGTGCGGGTGCGACGAGGATTGGCCAACTACCGGCCGGGCAATCTCGAAGGTTGGCTGGCCCGGATTACCACCAACACCTTTCTCGACGGGGTGCGCAAGAAGAAGCGCCGCCCCACCGATCCCCTCCCCGAAGACCCCGACCGGGTGGTGGCCGGCGGGCCGCCGGCCGATGAGGCGGCATCGCTCGAGCGCCTGCCCCAACATCTCCAGGATGCCCTACGCGACCTGCCCGACGACTACCGGGCCGCCGTCGTGCTCTCCGATGTCCTCGGCTACTCGTACCAGGAGATCGCCGACATGATCGGAGTCCCCATCGGCACCGTCCGCAGCCGTATCCATCGGGGGCGTTCCCGACTCCGCGAAGCGATCATGGCATGACCACCGAGAACACCGACGATGTCGGACCGGGGGCCGAACCCTGGGAGGAAGAGATCCGGCAGGCTCTGGGCGAGCTCCCCACTGTCGAACCTCCGCCCGACTACTTCCAGAAGCTGGTCGGCCATCAACGGCCCGCGTACGCCGGTCGGTTGGTGCTGGGCGGTGCGGTGGCCGCGCTCGTCACCGCCCTGGGCGTGTCGTTCAGCTCTGACCGGTCAGCTGAGTTGGGCGGTCTCCTCGACATCCCCATCGACGGTTCGGCCGAGTCGGGCGAGCAGTTGCTGGTCGTGCTCGGAGCCGACGCCGATGGTCGGATCGTCGACGGTCCAGGCCCTGACCTGGCCGACGTCGTTCCGGACCGCGTCAACGGATGGGCCCGTCACGACTTCATGATCGAAGCCGGCGTCGTGGTCGTCTGGTACGGAGAGGTGAAGGTCCGGATCGCGGATCGAAACCGCCACCCCGAAGCCGGGTTCGACCGCGAACTCCGGCCCGACCACGGGGAGCCGGCGGGCAAAGCCTGGGTCTTCGATCGCGGGGCCAACCGGTTCACCTTCTGGGGTCAAGCCGACGAGGTCGACAAGGTGGCCGCCGGCCTGGGCCATCACATCGACCACGCAGGATCGGTGAGCGAGCGCGTCGAAGCAACCTTGACTGAGAGCCTGGAGCTGTTCGGGTTTCCTGCCGGCAGCTAGCGGGAGACGATGACCGAGAGCCGGCGGCTGCGTAGAATGCGCCGCCGCTGCCGTTCTGAGGTGCCACCCCACACGCCATGGTCGATGCGGTTCTCGAGCGCATAGTCGAGGCAGCGGGCCTGCATCGGGCAGGCTACGCACACCTTCTTCGCCACCTCAACGCCGACCCCGTCGCTCGGGAAGAACAGTTCTGGCGGGCTGTCGGCGCAGTGGCCTTCATTCATCCAGTTGGTGTCCATTGGTTACCTTCCCTTCGCTGCAGGGTTCTACGTCGGGGGGAGCTGGCTAGTTCCCCTGGGCATGGAACTTCCTGATTCTCTCAGCCTAGGCCGTTCGGACCCCTCGTGTGGTCAAACCACCTCCGGAGCCGGTTCTGGTGGCCTGTTCGGGTCCTGAGTGCTTGCCCATTGGCGCGATGTCCGTACACTCGATTCCACAGGAAGACTGGGGAGAAGCCAGCGGTGAGCGACGAAGGGTCAGGGCCGGTAGTCGAAGAATCACCCTGGATCCCGACGTCGCGGCCGTCGTCGCCCCCCATCTCGTCTTCCTCGTCGCCTCCCGTCGGCACGACACCGCCGCCCTTGCCCCCTCCTCCACCCTTGCCCCCTCCTCCACCCTTGCCCGGCCCTCCGTTGGGCGACCCGCTGGCGCTTCCGCCGCCCCCCGGTGCCGAGTCCGAACCGCCCCGATCATCACCACGAGAGCTGGCCTTGGCGGTCGGTCTCGGGGCGATCGTGGCCGCCCTGGTAATGGGTGGGCTGTTGTTGGCTTTCCGGCCCACCGATCGGGTCGAGACGATTCGCGAGGTTCCGCAGGCTCGCCGAGTCGATCCGCTGGCGTCCAGCGAGGGGATGGATATCCAGGGTGTTCTCGAGCGGGTGAGGGTCAGCGTGGTCTCCATCGAGGTGGGCTCCCTGGGCCAGAACGGTCTCTTCGGTCAAGGGGCCGGCTCGGGTGTCATCATCTCGTCCGACGGCCTGGTGCTCACCAACGCTCATGTGGTGGAGGGCGGCTCCGATCTCTCGGTTGTGCTGTTCGACGGTTCGACCCGGGCCGCCGACCTCGTCAATTCCCTCCCCGAGGAGGATCTGGCCTTGATCCGGATCCGCGACGTCAACGAGCTGACCCCAGCCCAGCTCGGTGTGTCCGACGACCTCCGGGTGGGTGATCCGGTGCTGGCCATCGGCAATGCCCTGAACCTGGGCGGCAAACCCAGTGTGACCCTGGGCATCGTCTCGGCCCGCGACCGCAGCATCCAGGCGCCCGGGATCGCGCTCAGCAACCTCATCCAGACCGATGCCGCCATCAATCCGGGAAACTCGGGTGGGGCCTTGGTCAATGCCGACGGCGAGGTGGTGGGTATCAACACGGCCATCATCGAAGACGCCCAGAACATCGGTTTCGCCATCGCCATCGACCCAGTGAAGCCCATCCTCGACGACCTGCGCGAAGGCGAGGCGCCGGAGATCGCCTTCTTCGGTGTCAGCACCATCTCCCTCGACGAGATCACGCCCGAGACGATCGAGGAGTTCGAGATCAACTCCGACCACGGAGCGTTCGTGGCCGAGGTCGTGCCCGGTTCCGCCGCCGCCGACCTTGGGCTCGAAGCCGGTGACGTTCTCATCGAGGTGGAGGGTGAGTCGGCCTCGACCCCCAGTGTGGTGGCCGGCCTCATCCGCGAACACGAGCCCGGTGACGAGATCGTCATTGTCTGGGAACACGAGGGTCAGACCCAGCGCCGTGTCGTGGAGCTGGGCTCCCGGCTCGACAACTGAGGGGCCCGACCCAGGTTCGATCTGGGCCGGTAGACTCATCTGCCCGGGTACAGATCAAGGGAGCACGTCATGGCCATGGCCGAAGAGGAGACTGAGCCGGAACCCCCGCGCGGTCACGTGACGGTGGTGTACTTGGGTCCGGTCGCTCCCCATTGGGAGATTCGATCCGACTTCGGTGATGCCAAGATGGTTGATGAGTTCCGGGCCCGGGTCATGGCTCGCCTCCTGCTCCTGCCTCCCCACGATCCCCAGTTCCGGCGCAACCGTGAACGAGTCAACCGCGACGCTGAGCGCGAGCTGCTTCTCATCGACTGGGATCTTGGCATGCCTGAGGAAGACCAGGCCCCGGAAGCCGCTGAAGCACCCACCGAAGCAGGGGCCGAGGGCGCAGCTCCCGCCGAGGCCTGATCGGCCTGCCGGCACCCACCGACGTTCTCGGTCTCGATCTCGGCGGTACGACCGTCGGGGCGGTCCGTTGGTCGGTCACCCAAGCCCGGGTGGTCAACTGGGTCCGGGCCCGGACCCCCACCGATGGTGGCGCCGCCGGCGTGGTCGACACCTTGGCCCGGGTCATGGAACGTCTGGGCGGCGCCCAGTCGGCAGCCGCGGTTGGCATCGCCAGCGCCGGTTTGGTTGATGCCGCCACCGGTCGGGTGCTGAGAGCCGCCAACCTCCCGGGCTTCGACCATCCCGTCCCCCTGCTCCGGCTCGTCGGAACCCGGCTCGCCAGGGAGTATCCCCATCCAGAGCCGGTCACCCTGGCCCTCGACAACGACGTGAACGCTCTGACCCGCGCCGAGGCCACCTACGGTGCCGCGGCCGACGGGCGCGATTCCCTCGTCATCGCGCTGGGTACCGGGGTCGGAGGAGGACTGGTGCTCGGGGGGCGGGTTCGGCTCGGGCCCCGCGGCTTCTCGGGCGAGATCGGCCACGTCGTCGTCCAACCCGGTGGCCGCCCTTGCTCCTGTGGCGGGTACGGCCACCTCGAGGCCTACCTGGGCCGGTCGGCTCTCGAACACGAGGCCCGCGACAGGCATGATCGGGGGCGCCACAGCCTGCTGGTGGACTTGGCCGGGGATCGACGCATGTCGTCGTCGATCTGGGACCGGGCCCTGGACGCCGGCGACGAGCTCGCGCTCACCCTCCGGCTCGAAGCGGCCAGCGCCTTGTCGGTGGCGATCACCCAGGCTGCGACCCTTCTGGACATCGAGCAAGTGGTCCTGGCCGGTGGGTTTGCTCCCATCCTGGGCCGACCGTTCCGGGCCGAAGTCGACCGCCAGTTGGCGGTCATGAGCGTGGCCGGCGCTCCCGCGGTGAGAGGGGCGGCATTGGGCGACCAGGCTGGTGCCATCGGTGCCGCCCTGCTCGTGGCCTGAGCGGCGCCACCATGGTGTACTCAAAGGGGGGGGCTCACGGTGTTCGACCTGGTGCCGACCGGAACGTGTCGGTGCCCTCCGAGCAGTAGCCGAGTCCAGGAGGTGGAACGAATGGCAGTAGCGGCTTCGAGCGAGACCCAGCAGCCGGCAGCCGGCCAGCGCTATGTCAACCGCGAGCTCTCGTGGCTCGAGTTCAACGCCCGCGTCCTGGCCATGGCCGAAGACGACTCGGTACCCCTGCTCGACCGCGTCATGTTCCTGGCCATCTTCGCCAACAACCTCGATGAGTTCTTCCAGGTACGGGTGGCCGGCCTGAAGGAGCAGGTGGAGGTGGGGATCACCACCAAGACCCCCGATGGACTCACCCCACGCCAACAACTCGAGGCCATCCAGGACCGCACCCAACAGCTGATCGACCGGCGCGACCGCCTCTTCGTCACCGAGCTGGTGCCGGCCCTCGAAGTCGAAGGCGTCTCCATTGTCGACATCGATGGACTGTCCGCCGACGACCAGACCTGGCTCGACGATCAGTGGGAACACCACATGTTCCCGATCCTGACCCCTCTCGCTGTCGACCCGGGCCACCCATTCCCGTACATCAGCGACCTGTCGCTCAATCTCGGCGTGGTGGTCCGTGACCCCGAGACCGGTGACCGTCACTTCGCCCGCATCAAGGTGCCCAACCTGCTCGACCGGTTCGTGGCTCTACCCGGGCGCTTCGCTTTCGTTCCTCTCGAGCAGGTCATCGCCTCCCGCTCTGATGACTTGTTCCCGGGCATGGACATCATGGACGCCACGGTCTTCCGGGTGACCCGCAACGCTGATCTCGACTTCGAGGAGGAAGGGGCCGAGGACCTGCTCGAGGCCATCACCCTCGAGCTTTCCCGGCGCCGGTTCGGTCAGGCCATCCGCCTTCAGGTCGAGCAGGACATCAGCCCCGAGACCCTCGAGCTCCTCCTGCGTGAGCTCGAGCTCGATTCGACCGACGTCTTCGTGCATCAGGCCCCTCTCGACCTCGGCGGTCTGTGGCCGATCTCCCGGATCAACCGCCCCGACCTGAAGTCAGCACCCTGGCATCCGATCACCGAACCCCGCCTCCAGCGCGGCGGCGAGGTGGCGGCCGACATGTTCGCTGAGTTGAGGCGAGGCGACATCCTTCTTCATCACCCCTACACGTCGTTCGCCACCTCGGTCACCGAGTTCATTCGACAGGCGTCAATGGACGACCATGTGCTGGCCATGAAGCTGACCCTGTATCGGACCTCGGGTGACGGCGAGATCGTCGAATCGCTGATCCGGGCCGCCGAACGGGGCATCCAGGTGGCGGTCGTTGTCGAGCTCAAGGCCCGGTTCGACGAGGAGAACAACATCGAGTGGGCCAAGCAGCTCGAGCAGGCGGGCGTACACGTGGCCTACGGCTTGGTTGGCCTCAAGGTCCACACCAAGACCACTCTGGTGGTCCGTGACGAGCCCGACGGACTGCGCCGCTACTGCCATGTGGGCACGGGCAACTACAACGCCCGGACGGCCGACACCTACGAAGATCTGGGCCTGCTCACTGCTGACCGGGAGGTCGGAGCCGACCTCACCCAGCTCTTCAACTACCTCACCGGCTACGGCCGGGATGTCTCCTACGAGCGGCTGGTCGTGGCTCCCCAGGGGCTGAGGGGTGATCTCATGAGCCGCATCGATGCCGAGATCGAGACCAGCAACGGGTACATCATCATGAAGATGAACAGCCTCGTCGACACCGCCATGATCGACCGGCTGTACGCGGCGTCGCAGGCCGGGGTCGAAGTCGATCTGGTCGTGCGCGGTATCTGCTGTCTGCGGCCCGGTATCCCGGGACTGTCCGAGAACATCCGTGTCCGCTCGATCGTCGGTCAGTTTCTCGAGCACTCGCGCATCTACTACTTCGCCAACGGCTCGGGGCCCGGCCGGCCCAGCTTCCACATCGGCTCGGCCGACCTCATGCCCCGGAACCTGAACCGGCGGGTCGAGGTGCTGACCTCGATCGAGGACCCGGCCCTGCAGGGACGGCTGTGGGAGATCCTCGAGATCAACCTGGCTGACGACACCCTGGCCTGGGAAGTCGATGCCGACGGCGACTACAATCGGCTGGTGGGACGCAGGGTCGACACTCACCGCCAGCTCCGCCATTTCGCCACCGAGCGGCTCGCCGACCATGGCGGCGAGAACGAGGCGGTCCGATTGCCGGGCCGCCTGCGTCGCATCATGGGGCGCGGGGTCACCTGAGGTGGTGGTCGTACGCGACGGGATGGTCCGAGCGTCGGGCGGTGTCGTGGTCCGGACACGAGGGTCCGAACCGCAGATCCTGCTCGTGCACCGGCCCCGCTATGACGATTGGACGATCCCCAAGGGGAAGCTCGACCCGGGCGAGACCGACGAGGAGTGTGCGCTGCGTGAGGTCGAAGAGGAGACCGGCCAAGCCTGCACGTTGGGGGCCGAGCTGCCCAGCGTCAGCTACGTCGACAGGAGGGGACGCCCCAAGCTGGTGCGCTATTGGCTCATGGATCCGACCCCGCCCATCATCGAGGCCGACACCTTCGAGGCCAACGATGAGGCTGACCTCATCCGTTGGGTCAACCTGATCGAGGCCCGTTCCCTGCTCAGCTATGCCCGTGATGTCGAGGTCCTGTTCGGGAGGATGTCGGACACCTAGGCGCCGGTGGGAGCCCACTAGCGCGGCCGGGCGTACCGTGAAGGGGTGACAACCCCCAGTGTCTGGCGTCGGACGCCCCACGAGCCGCAGGACTACTTCTCGGCCGCTGACCTCGATCGGTCGCGGCGCTACCAGCGCCCTCTCGCCCGGATGCGGATGGCACGCGCGGCTGTGGGACTGGTGGCGATGATCCTGTTCATCGTGCTCGAGGTGGGCCCGTCCCTGATCGGCTGGCTCGGGGCCGACAACTGGGTGCTCCAACTGGTCGCGGTGATCGCGGCAATCGATCTCCTCCATCTGGTCTGGGATCCCGCCCTCGACTGGTGGGTCGACATGGTGCACGACAAGGAATGGGGTCTGTCGCGTCAGACCGGGAGAGGGTTCGCGGCTGATCAGGCCAAGAGCTTCGCCCTCGGGCTGGTGATGAACTTGGTGCTGCTCATCCCCCTCTACGCCATCGTCCGGGCCACGAGCTGGTGGTGGTTGATCGGTTGGGCCGTGACGGTGGTGTTCGTGGTGGGGATCGGGTTCATCTACCCGGTGGTCATCGCCCCGATCTTCAACAAGTTCGAACCGCTGACCGAAGGTGAGCTCGCCGACCGGCTGGCCGCAGTGGCCCAGCGAGCCGAAGTACCGGTCGAGGGGGCCTACGTGGCCGACGAGAGTCGCCGATCGACCCGCGACAACGCCTATGTGGCCGGCTACGGAGCCACCCGGCGGGTCGTGCTCTACGACACCCTGCTCGAACACCCGCCTGAGGTGGTAGCCCAGGTCGTTGCCCACGAGATCGGCCATGTCCGCCGCCGGCACCTTCACCGACAGCTGCCCGCGGTCGCCCTCACGATGCTGGTGGCGTTCATCGCTCTTGGCCTGGTCGCTCGGTGGGACGGACTATTCGATGCGGTCGGGGTCGAGGGGGCACACGACCCCGCCTCCCTTCCCATCGCCGGCCTGACCATCGGAGTCGTCTTCTCGGTGGCCGGCCTGGCCACGGCGTGGTTGTCGCGGGCCTTCGAACGAGAGGCCGACCTGGAGGCCCTCGACCTGCTGAACCAGCCCGATCTGATGGCCGACATGCTCCGCCGGCTCCACACCAAGAACCTGGCCGATCTCGATCCTTCCCTGCTCACCCGCATCCGGATGACCCATCCGGCCGCGGCCGAACGACTGGCTTTCACCGCGGCCTGGCGCCCGACCCCGACGTGATCTCGGCATCAAGCTGTTCTGCTCCGGCGAGACCGGATGTGTCGCTCCGGTCATGGAGACCATTGCCGATGGCTCCTGTCCAGTGAGCCCCAGCCTCTACATCCACGTCAGGCGCGTCATCGTCGGGATCGGCCTTCTACGATGACGCTGTGAGCCCACGCCGCCCCGACTCCGACGAACAGGTTCCGTCGGGCTGGCGCAAGCTCGACAAAGTGCCCCGATCGTTCGGCCTGGCCCGGCGTCTGGGGCTGACCAGTGATGGTTTCGAGCTCACACCGTTCAACCGGCTGGCCCGCACCCACTCTCTGATGGTGGCGGCCGACACACTGCTCACCATCGCCATGGCCGATTCGATCTTCTTCAACATCGACCCGGCCGATGCCCGCAGCCGGGTCCTCTTCTTCCTTCTGCTCACGATGGCGCCGTTCGCGATCATCGCCCCGTTCGTGGGCCCGGCCATCGACCGGGCCAAGGGGGGCCGGCGGCTGGTCATCATGACCTCGGCCGGGTTGCGAGCGATCGTGGCCTTCCTGATGATCAGGCACCTCGACAGCCTGCTGTTGTTCCCGGAGGCCTTCACCATGATGGTGTTGGGCAAGGCGTACCACATCTCCAAGAGCGCGGTGGTGCCTCTCACGGTCGACGACGAGGACGCCCTGGTCGAGGCCAACTCGCGGCTCTCATTGCTCAGTGGGGCTTCTGGCTTCGCCTTCGGCATACCGGGCGGACTTCTCTCGCTCCTGGGTGGCTCGCAGTGGGTGTTGGGCTTCGCAGTCGTCGTATTGATCGCGGCGGTGATCATGGGCAGCCGGATCACCGGTACGCGGGTGGTCGATGCGCCCGTCGACGACGCGGAGAAGGCCGAGCTGAGGGGTTCGGGCATCGTGCTCGCCCTGTCGGCCATGTCGCTCTACAAGGGGGTGATCGGCTTCCTGACGTTCTTGTTGGCCTTCGAGTTGCGAGGGGGCGACCCCAAAGAGCTGCTGGGCCAGTCGGGCGCGCTCGGTCGATCCATTCGCGACGCCCTGGGTGAGGCCACCCTGAACTTCTCGGTGGGCTCGCCCACCTGGCACTTCGGCCTGGTGGTGGGTATGGGTGTGGTGGGTTCCTTGGCCGGGGCCCTGGCCGCCCCCCGCCTACGGCAGACCATCCGCGAGGAACGCATCCTCACATCGGTGATGGCCCTGGCGGCCGGCTGCGGTGTCCTGGCCGCGCTCTCAGGGGGGCTGGCGGGCGCGGTCATCGCTTCGACCGGGGTGTCGGTGGGTTCATCGGCCGGGAAGCTGTCGTTCGACTCGATTGTCCAACGCGACGCGCCCGACGCCAACTACGGGCGGTCCTTCGCCCGCTTCGAGACCCGGTTCCAAGTGACGTGGGTGATCGGTGCCGTGATCGCGGTGGTTGTGCCAATGGGGGCCCGGCTCGGCTTTCTCCTGGTGGCCGCCACTGCTGCGTTCGCTGCGGTCTCGTATTCGGTGGGTGGGGTGTTCACCGGCAACTGGTCGGCGGCCGCGTTGCGTGACCGGCTGGCCGCTCGGGCCCGGGTGGGTCGCGCGTCGTTGGAGGACGCCGAGGGTTTCGACCCTGACCTGGTTTCCGACTCGGTGGGTTCAGGGCCCGACGGTGGCGGCGTCACCGAGCCGGCGCGCCGGGCGACCCAGACGAGGACGGCCGAGGGCTCGCGTCGCTGGCAGTCGGGCTCCTCCGACGACCCGGTGACGGTCATCCAGCCCACCCTGCTGGACCCAACCGCTGAGTTCCCGGTGGTGGGACAGACCGGCGGCAACACCGATATCACCGACGAGCTCGATGTACCCGGGGCCCGCGACGGCCAGGGTGAGCTGCCCGGTATGGGTGATCCCACCTCCTAGAGGCTGAGCGGGTAGGCGAGCGCAGCGGTGGTCCGCGAGGAGCCGGCCGCCGTGGACCAGTTGATCGAGTGGTGCGGCCACGGCCCGCCCCCGTCCGAGGTGGTGGGAGTCGACGTGGTTGAGGTCGAGCCCGACCACGCCCAGGGCTTTGGCGTTGCCCATTGAGCCCTCACGTTCACGGTCCGAGATCCCACAACAATCGGCAGTACGCCGTCCGTTCAGGGTCCGGGTCGATCCCGTAGGCGTCCAACAGGCGGTGTTCCCAGGCGGGCCCGTAGTTCCACACGATGCTCCAGGTGGCCACGGCGAGGTCGGCCCAGTGGTCGGCGACACCCAGGGCACCGAAGTCCACATGGCCGGCCAATCCACCGTCTGCGCTCAACAGCGTGTTCGGAGCGCACGCGTCTCCGTGGCAGACCACGAGCTGGTCGACCGGTGGTGGGTTGTCGATGGCACCGATGGCGTCCACCGCGATCTTCGGCTCCTCCCGCCATCGCTCGGTGCCCACCGCGACCGTGAGCCCCCCGAGCCCTTCCTGTTCATCAAGCCTCTGTACGGCCATCCCTTGCTGCTCACCTTCGCCGAAGCCATCAACGGTCCTGACTTCGTGCCCTTCAACGACGCCATCTTCGTGAAGAAGCCGGGCCTTGGTGGGTCGGTGTCATGGCATCAGGACGGGGTGACCCACTGGGACCACCCCGAATGGGACGAGGGCATCCATGGGTTCAGCTTCCAGGTTCAGCTGTGCGCCAGAACTCCGGCCAATGGCCTGTGGGCGGTCCCCGGGTCCCACAAGGTGGGCAATACCGATATCCCCGCGGTGGCGGTCGATGCCCCCCGTCAGCACTACCGCGACGAGACTTCATTGCGGTACGAACCCTTTGCTGGTCTCGAGGATGACTTCCGTCTGGACGACGAGAGGTTCGAGCGGGTCATCAAGGACTACAACCTGAAGGATCTTTCGATTTGGGTGAGGTCCCGGGCTGGTTGCCCGCAACCCGGAGGTGCTGACCCTCACTCGAGATCATCGAGCTCGCTGATGTCGTCGGGGATCTCGAACGAGACATCCTCGTCGAGGTCGCCGCCTGCGCCGACCCTGGCCAGCCAGAGGCCGGGTGCCCCCAGCTCGGCTGCGGTGGGGAGCTCATCGTCTGACCAGAGGCGGGCCAGCGCATCGGGTCCGGCTCGATCGAGGACTCCGGTCACGAAGCCTCGGCCCCGGCTGATCAGTGCCTCGGTGACGTCGAGTCCCAGGAGACGCTCGACGAACCGGTCGGCCTGATCCTGCTCGAACCGCTGGGCCCGAACGGCCGCCGCGATGGTCTGGCCGCTGCCCCCCAGCATCTTTTCGGCCAGCTCGTCGACATGATGGTCGGCGTATCCCAGCACAACGGCCACCAGGGTCTCGAGCCGGGGAAGGATCAGGCGCTGGGCGTCGGATTGCATGGCTCCCAGGAGAACCTCGGGGTCGCCGAAGAGGTTCTGGATGCTGGTGGGGTCGCTCAGCGTGGACATGTCGAGGCTGCCGAGCTTGTCCTCGAGCGCGGAGGGGTCGGGCCGGAACAGGGCGGCGTAGTCAGAGAGAAGGTCGGCGAGGGCCTGGCCGATGTGGGGCACGCTGAGGACCGCATGCCGGGTGAGCACGTCGAGGCACAACCAGAGTCGGAGGTCGTCACCGGCCAGCGAGTCTTCGGCCTCGAAGACGCCGAGGTTGGCGTTCACCAGCTGGAGCTCGGACACCGTGGGCCGAGGAACCGGCAGGTCGTACATGGCCAGGTCGCGCAGGCCGAGGTGACCCAGCAGGGAACCGGCCGTCATGCCCAGCAACATGGGATTCAGCATCTGCATGAGCCCGCCGAACATGCCGGTGGGATCGTCGGGAGACGCTTCGAGTGCCTCGGGGGCGCCGGCCTCGGCCGCCAATGATCGGCCCAACCCTTCGAAGAGGGGTCGGAAGGCCTCGAGTGCGTTCTGGACGTAGGCGGCGCGGGTCACGGGAACGACGGTCACGGGACCCTGACGGTCGACCGACAGGCCAGTGGCCGCGGTGACCTGGAGCTCGGCCACCCGGGCCAGCTGCTCGATCCGTATCCGTTCGACGGGGTCGACGTTGGGCTCGTTTCCTTCGGTCCCCACGATCGACAGGGCGATCTGGCGGGTGACATCCCACGAGATGGGGCCCTGCTGGGCGAAGAGCTTGTTCAGATCGGCGAAGAAGTTCATACCGAAGGGCCCGTCGGGGCCGAATGGACCTGGGTCGCTCACACCAAGCATCGTAGGCCCGTGACTTCCATCGTCCTCGTCGGTGCCCAAGGAGCGATTGGTCGACGAGCTGTGTCGGCATTGGCCGACCACCCAGCCGTCGATCGACTCGTGCTCGTTGACCGCGACCGGATCGACACGATCGACGCGCCCGAGGGCACCACCATCGAGTACGCCCGGGTCGACCTGGCCGTGGACGACCTCGACCAGCCCCTCCAAGGCGCCGACGTGGTCGCCCACCTGGCCACCAGCTTCACCGGGGCCCACGATGGCCACGACACCGCCGATCGCGACAACGCTATCGCCGGGGCCCTGCTCGAAGCGGCCGAGCGCACTGAGGTCAGCCATGTGGTGCTGGTGTCATCAGCCATGGTCTACGGGGCGTGGCCCGACAACCCAATGCCGCTCACCGAGGACGCGCTGGTCAGACCGGTGTCAGAGTTGCCCTTCGCGGTGGCCAAGGCCACCCAGGAACGACTCGTGACCGACTGGTGTCAGGCCCGACCCGGACGCTCGGCCACCTTGCTGCGACCCACCGTCGCCCTGGCCGAGCAGGGCGCGGGTTGGGTGGCGCGGGCTCTTCGCCGGGCCGCGGGGCTGGCCTCGGGCGACACTGACCCTCCCCACCAGTTCGTCCACCTCGACGACGTTGCCAGCGCGGTGGCTCTGGCCTGCGTCGCCCGCTTGGACGGAGCCTTCAACGTGGCCCCCGACGGATGGATCTCTCCCGAACGGATGCGTGAGCTGGCCGGTGGAGCCCCGCGTCTGCGCGTGGCCGAAGGGGTGGCGGACCAGTGGGCCCGGGTCCGGTTCGGTCTGGGGCTCACCAGTGATCATCCGGCGCTGGTTCCGTATGCGTCCTGGTCCTGGGTGGTCGCCAACGACCGGTTGCGCTCGGCTGGTTGGAAACCCGGCTTCTCCAACGAAGAGGCCTACGTGGCGGGCAGCAACCCGGCCCCGTGGGACGAGGTCACACCCCAACGCCGACAGGAGTTGGCGCTGGGCGCGGCCACCGTCGGAGGCGCCGCTACTGTCCTGGCGTTGGTCCAGGTGTGGCGCCGTTGGTTGCGGGGCTGACCGGCTGAAGTAGGGGCTCAGGTCCCGGTGGCGGCCAGCGGGTCGACCGGTTCGATGGGCCCGACGCCGGGCGGTACGTCGTCGCGGACGGTGCCCCCGTCAGGGTCGGGGGAGATTTCGCTGCCCGTTTCGTTGAACACGGGTCGGCCCAGGAACACCGCGATCACCTGGAGGCGGTTGTCTCGGTAGATCCCCAACGACACGGCTTCGTCGAGGTCCTGACGACGTAGCTCTCGCTTGAGCTCGGCCATCGACCGGACCGGCTCGCCGGTCACCGAGACGATGATGTCGCCGTCGCGCAGGTCGCCCCGGTCGGCGGGTCCCCCGGCCTCGATGCCGACCAGCAGAACTCCTTCGGCCGGGTTGGTTTCGGACCGACCGGTGACGCCGAGCCAGCCCCCACCTGGGTTGTCGTGGCGGATCAGGTTGTCGACCACATCGAGGTGCCGATCGAGGGGGAGGACGTGACGAGGTCCCTCGAGATCGCCGACGCCCACGACCAGCCCGACCAGACGGCCCCAATCGTCGAATACCGGTGATCCTGGCGGCCCGGTGAGGTCTCCGGTGCGCATCAACCCGAGGATGTCGACACCCTGGTTGGCGGGAAGGGACGAATCGACGGTATAGACCTGGCCGATCTGGCGGGAGCGCCCGAACGCGGGGCCCTGGTCGGGGCCGACCAACACCAGGCCGCTGCCGATCTGGGTTTCGCGGGCGTATTCGGACACCAGCGGGGAGCCGATGGGTTCGTCGAAGTCGACGATGGCCAGGTCGGTCCAGAGGTCGTAGGAGCTGACCCGGCCACTGGCCACCGTGCCGTTGGCGAGAGTAACGGTGAGGGGGTCGAGGTCGGCGACGAGGGCATGGGAGGTGAGCATGCGGTCGCCGGATCCCACCAGCAGACCGGCGCCGATGACCTCGGCCTGGTCACCATCGGAGATGACTGAGGCAATGGCCGGGCTCAGGAAGTCGGTGAGGAGGCGGACCTGCTCGGCAGCGCTGCGCTCGGGGACACCGGTGATGGCCTCGCGGACCTCGCGCACATCGATCGGGGGGAACGACCGGATCGTTGTCGTGGTGGTCGCGGACGTCGGGGTGGGGGCCGGCTCCTCGCCGCTGTCGGACTCGGTCGCGACGAGAACCTCGACTTCGGCCGTGGTGGTGGGCGGCGTGGCAGAGGTGGGCGGTGCCGTCACCACAGTGTTCGGGGGCGGGGGTGTCGACTCGTCATCGCGACTGCCACCCAGGGCGAAACTGCCACCCAGGGCGAGGATGGCCGTGGTGGCGAGGGCCCCGCTGAGGCCCGATGCGAGGATGGTGCCGATTGGTCGGGAACGAGTGGCCTTGGCCGGAACCGGCCGCGCCGCGGCACCCACTTCGGACGGGTGGCGCCAGAGACGGTCCTCTTGGGGCGGCGGAGCTCGGTACTCGTTCTCGTCGTCCTCATCCGGCGCCATGCACACAGACGATACCGACCGGTTCGGCTCTGGAGATCGCGGGTAGGGGTCGAGTCGGGCCCCGCCGATGGGCGTTCGCGGCAGTCGAAGCCGTACGATGGATCGTCATGACTCCACCCGAGGACGGCGACATCTGGGTCGGCCTGACCGACGAAGCGCTGCCCGTGGCCGAAGCCGGCGACTGGGTGGTTCGTCCCGGTTGTGGTGCCGTGGTGGTGTTCTCGGGTACCGCCCGCGACCATGCTCCCGGGCGCCCTGGGGTCGATCGTCTCGAGTACGAGGCCTATGTGGAACAGATCACCCCCCGGTTGGGGGCCATCGCCGACGAGGCCTGGCTCCGCTGGCCTGACCTTGGCCGGATGGTCCTGATTCACCGCATCGGTGAGGTTCCGGTGGGCCAGTCGTCGGTGGTGGTCGCCGCATCGTCACCCCACCGACCCGCGGCTTTCGAAGCGGCTCGGTTCGGCATCGACACCCTCAAGGCCACCGTGCCCATCTGGAAGCGTGAGCGGTGGGACGGCGGCGAGAGCTGGGGTCTCGAGTCTCAACCCATCAGTGAGGTCGAGGGCCAGTCGTGAATGCCCTTCTCTTCCTCGGTGTCGCGGTTGGCATCATCATCTTCGGCGTGATCGTCATCGGGCTGACCAATCGCACCCGGCGCCCCAGTGACGAGCGCGAGATCGAGAACTTCAGCGCCCACTTGGCCTCTCTCCGCCGCCAAGAAGGTCAGCGGGCCCGCCGCCGAGTCGGACGGCGCTGACCGATGGCCCGTGACCTCGCCATCGACTTGGGTACGGCCAACACCCTCGTGTACGCGCGGGGTGAAGGGATCATTTTCAACGAACCGTCGGTGATTGCGCTCAACCAACGCACCAACGACGTGCTGGCCGTGGGCGAAGAGGCCTGGCACATGATTGGCCGGACCCCGTCGCACATCGTCGCCGTGCGGCCCCTCCGGCAGGGGGCCATCACCGACTTCGACATCACCCAGCGTATGATCCGCCTCGTTCTCCAGCAGGTCGGGGTCAACCGGTTCAACCGGCCTCGGGTCGTGATCTGCGTACCGTCGGCCATCACCGCCGTCGAACGACGAGCCGTCACCGAGGCGGCCCGCCGCGCCGGCGCTGCTGACGCCCGTCTCCTCGAGCAGCCCATGGCCGCCGCCATCGGGGCCGGCCTGCCCATCAACGAACCGTTGGGCAACATGGTCATCGACATCGGGGGCGGAACCAGCGAGACGGCGCTGATCTCCCTCGGCGGAGTGGTCGCCATTCAGGCCGTACGGCTGGGGTCATTCGATCTCGATGCCTCGATCCAAGTCTGGGTGAGACGCGAACACGGCATCGCGGTGGGCGAACAAACCGCCGAGCAGATCAAGCTCACCATCGGCTCCGCCTACCCTCTCGACGAGGAACTGGCGGCCGAGGTCAGGGGCCGTGAGCTCATGACCGGCCTCCCCAAGACCATCGTGCTCACCTCGTCGGAGATCCGCGATGCCATCACCGAACCGGTGCGCACGATTGTCGATTCCGTCGTGGCCTGCCTCGGCGAGGCACCCCCCGAGCTGGCCCAGGATCTCATCCTCTCCGGTATCCACCTCGTGGGCGGTGGTGGTCTGCTCAGAGGCCTCGACCAGCTCCTGGCCGACGAAACCGAGGTCCCCGTGAGCCGCGTCGCCCAGGCCCTCGAGTGCGTCGTGCTCGGGGCCGGCCACGTCATCGAGTCCTACGACGCCCTCAAGGTCATGTTCATGGACGGGAGAACCTGATTCCGCCACTCTGGCAGGATCAGGACAGCAGGTCCTCTGCGGCTTGGCTGACCTGCCAGTCGCGGTCGTCCAGGGCTTCGCGGAGGCGGGACTCGACCTCCTCGCCTTCGAAAGCGGCCAGGGCGATGATGGCGCGTCGGCGGACGGTGGCCTTGTCGCGGGAGGCGGCTAGGACGGCGCTCAGGGAACGGGGGTCACCGATCGAGCCGAGGGCGGCCACCCCAGCCTCACGGACCAGGGGGTCGGCGTGCGTGGTAGCCACGGCCATGAGTCGCTCGACGACAGGGGTGTCGGCGTCGGGTCGTTCGCCCAGGGCCCAGACGGCGGCCTCGGCGGTCGCGTCGTCGTCGATCAGGGTGGCCAGGGCCGTCAGCAGATCGCGGCCGTCGGGGGTGACTCTGGTGGGGTCGGCGAACGTGGCCGCCTCGGTGATGGCCCGTTGACGGACTATCAGGTGGGGGTCGGCCAGACCGTGCAGGAGATCGTCGAGGTCGAGGATGCCAATACGCGACACGGCGCCGAGGGCGGCCGCTCTGACGATGGGAGAGGGGTGCCCCAGCCCCGAACGGGCGGTCTGGGCGCGTCCGAGGTGACCGGCCTCGATGATGCGGTCTCGTTCGGATCTCTCGTCCACCCCGCGATCCTGTCAGCTCCCGGATGGTGGAGAAAGAGGAGGCGCCGCCAGGGGCAATACGGGGCTGGTGGGATCTTCAGTCGGCGACCCATTGGCAACTGGCGTCCCGGCGTGGGAACCTAGGGGTGTGAGATCGGAGGCGGGCGCGGGTCCGATCCACCCCAGCCGGGCGAGCAACGACCGGACAACAGCGAGAAGGAGAACAGAACCGTGTCCCACATGGTGATTTATCGCAGCGCCGAGGGTAAGCCTGGCTACCACCAGACCGAAGAACTCGGCGACGCGGTGAGCTACGTTGAAACCCTACGGAACAACGAGGGCGTCGAGCACGCTCGAATTTTCCGGCTCGAGGAAGTCTCTTTTGACTTCAAGCCGTACTTCAAGGTCGAGGTCGGCAGTGCTGGTGCTGCCGCCCCGGCTCCGGCGGCTTCCGGGGCTCCAGCGGCTGCCACTTCAGCCCCAGCTGCTGTGGCTCCGTCCCCGGTGCCCGAGCCGCCGGCCTCGGTGCCGCCTCCCCCTCCGGCCCCTCCTCCCGCAGACGCCCCTGCGGCCCAGAGCTCGACCCTGGCCCCTCCGGTTGTTCCTCCGGCTCCGCCCTCGGTCTCTGGCGGCAGCGAAGACGACTCCAACGGAGTTGGTGCGCGCCGCGGACTGTTCGGTCGCTGACCGGGCGGAGCGAAGGTCTCCTGCCTGTCGTTGCTGTCTGAACGTCATGTCGACCCGGTCGGGGCTCCGGCCGGGTCGACACGCGTCTCGGGGCCGCTGAAACCGGTTCAGGTGAGGGCTGATTCAGGTGAGGGCATCGCGGAAGAACAGGAACAGGGCGCCCACACCCGCGCCCAGCACGGTGGCGGCCACCACGCCGAGCAGGCCCACCAATACCACCAGGATCACCAGGGAACGCAGCCGTTGCCACCACCGAACTCGCGGGTCGATGCGCAGGTTTGCATGCCAGCGGGTGATGGCTCCGGGTGTTGGTTGGATGGTGGGACTGTCTTCGGGACTCACTGTCTTCACGTTCGTCTCCGACGGGCGGGCTGTGGGTGGTGGCCGGCTTCATCGGGCCGGTTTGGGTGGGATTCGGGGCCGCGGTGACCTCGGATCGGATGACGGATCGTGGCACAGTGGAGATCTTGGATCAGCCCCGGCCGTCCCATGAGCCCGTCGAACCCGACGATAGGGCCTCGAGCCCCGTAAGGGGGAGCACCGTCGTCGGCACCGGCGCCGCCTCTGGTCCAGCCCCCGATCATCGGTTCGGCCGCAACCGGCTGCGCTGGGTCCTGGCCATACTGGGCGCGAGCCTCCTGGCCTTCGGCGTGGCCGCCAACTTCATCGAGTTTCCCTACTACGCCCTATCACCCGGGTCGGTGCGAAACACTGTTGACCGGATCGACGTCGCGGGCACCGATGTGTTCGACCCCGAGGAGGACGTCCGGTTCACAACCGTGTCGGTACGGGGTCGGGTGAACCTGTGGGATCTGGCCCGAGGATGGATCGACCCGGCCATCGATATCGTTCCCGAGGACCGGATCCTGGGTGACCGTGACGCCGATGAGAATCGTCAGGTCAGCCTCCAGCTCATGTCGGACTCCAAGACCACCGCGATCCAGGTGGCGCTGGAACGGCTCGGCTACGACGTGGCCCGCGAGACGGGCGTCATCATCACCAGCTTCGTCGAGGGATATCCGGCCGAGGACGTGTTGGAGCTCGGCGACGTCATCCTCGAAGCCAACGGACAGGCCGTGTCCAACAATGATGACATCGGCCTGCTCATGACCGACCTGGTACCGGGCGATGAGATCACCCTGACCGTCGTGCCGTTCGAAGGTGGCCCCGAGCGTACCGAGAGCTTCACCCTGGCCGAACGCGAAGACGAGCCGGGCTCCCCGTTCATGGGGGTCAGTATCCAGACCCGGGTTGAGATCGAGCTGCCGTTCCCCGTAGAGATCGAGTCGGGCGACGTGGGCGGGCCGTCCGCCGGGCTGGCGTTCTCGCTCGGCGTCCTCGACGTTCTGACGCCGGGTGATGTCACTGGTGGTGTCCCGGTGGCGGTCACCGGAACCATCGATGGCACGGGGGCCGTCGGGCCGGTTGGTGGTGTGGCCCAGAAGACGGCGGCGGTGAGGCGGGCCGGCATCGATCTGTTCATCGTGCCGGCCACCCTGAGCGACGCTGAGCTGGCTGGAGCCATCGAACAGGCGGGCGACGATGTACGCATCGTGCCGGTCATGACCCTCGATGAAGCCCTCGGGGTCCTGGCCGAATATGGGGGAGACGTGCCCCCCTCGGTCGACTGACCCCATGTGGGGGTACCCCGCCGGGCCGCCCACGCCTCGTAGCATTGAAAGGTGGCCAGCCACGGAGAGCAGCAGAACGCCCCCTCAGGGGGAGGCAGTGAACCCACTCAGGGTGAGGGCGAAGCGGCCCGGGGGGCCGATGACGTCGCCGGCCGCGAGTTCCGGACCTCCTTCCGTGGGTACGACGCCGGCCAGGTCCGCGGATATCTGCGCACCGTTGCCGGTCGGGTCTCTGACCTCGAGGCCCGGATCGAGACGCTGCGGGCCGAGGTGTCAACACTCGAGGCCCGTGAGCCCACCTTCGCTGACCTCGACTCGAGCCAGTTGGCGGGCGCGGTGGGCCAGGAGACGGCGCGAGTCCTTGAAGCCGCCCGCGGTGCCGCAGCCGAAATCCGCAGCAACGGCGAAGAGAATGTGGGGCGGCTCCTCCGCGAGACCCGCGACGAGGCGACCACCATCCGCGAGGAAGCCGACGAGACCCGGCGGCGGGCCCAGGCCGATTCGGAGACGCTGAGGGCCGAAGCCGAGGCAGCGGCCGAGTCGATCAGGAGTAGTGGTCAGGCCGACGCCGACCGGATGCGGGCCGAGGCAGGTGAGGTGCTTGGAATCAAGACGGCCGAGGCCGAGGCGGTAGCCGCCGAGCTGACCGGCGAAGCCACCGAGCTGCACGCTCAGGCCCAGCGGCTCGAGTCCGACACCCGCGACCAGACCGAGAGGTTGCGTTTCGAAGCCCAGGAAGCGGCCGGCCAGACCCGCGCTGACGCCCAGGCGGCCGCCGGCCTCACCCGCAGCGAGGCCGATGCCGAGGCCACCGCGGTTCGATCGGGGGCCGAGCGCGAGGCCGCCACCACCCGCGAGGACACCCAGTCCGAAGTTGTTGCCATCCGGCTCGCCGCCGAGGCCGACGCCGAGTCGACCCAGGCCCAGGCCCGCGCCGAGGCCGACGCCATTCTGGCCGAGGCTCGTGACACCGGGCGCGAGATGGTGCACGAGGCCCAGTTGGTGCGCGAGCGAATGTTGCGCGATCTGGCTCGACGGCGGAAGCAGGCCCGCAACCAGCTCGACCAGCTTCGAGCCGGCCGCGACCGTCTTCTCGAGGCCTATGCCCGAGTCAGGACCGACCTCGACGATGTCACCCAGGAGCTCGGAGTGGCCGTGACCGAGGCCCGGGTGGCCGCCGACGCGGTGTCGTCAGTCGACGAGGAAGCCAGCGATACCGATGTCGCCGAGCTCGAGGCGGATATCGAAGCGGCCCGCTTGATCGGTCACCCCCTGCTGGCTCCCGAGGACCGGGCCGGCGACCAGGAGCCGGAAGCCGCCCCCGATGATCTCGAGGACCGGGCCGATGACGCAGAACACTCCGAAGAGACCCAAGAGGAGTACCCCGACAAGGAGCTCGACGACTCCGCGGTCGAGGCCGGCGAGTCCGACTTGGCGGACGAGCCCGATCCTGTCGACGAGGACGATCTCGATGTCCCAGAACTGGATGATGACGACCTCGATTTCGGCGACGAGGAAGATGGCGACATCGACGCCCTGTTCGCCCGCATCCGTGCCTCGCGGACCGAGGCGGTAGAGGACGCCCACGACGTACTCGCCGAGGAGGGTGAGGAGGTCCAGGAAGGCGAGGAGGACACAGCTGAGGACGACGCCGTCGAGGATGAGGACACAGCTGAGGAGGACACAGTCGGGGATGAGGTAGTCGACTCCTCGGCGACCATCGATGGGGTCGTCGCCGCCCGCGACGATCTGATGGCCGAGGTCACTCCCGGCCTGGCCCGCCGGCTGAAGCGAAGCCTGGCCGATGATCAGAACGAGATCCTCGACACCCTCCGTCGCCATACCCGCGGAGCCCTCCGTATCGAGGCCGTGCTCCCTGACAAGGCCCGGCAGAAGCAGGCCTACGCCGATACGGCCGTCGATGTGATCGTCCAGGTCAGCAAGGCCGGGGCCGAGCAGGTTGGCGGTAGGGCCGGACCGGTGAAGGAGATCCTCGATGACCTCAGCGCCCAGATCACCGAACCCCTGCGAGCCCGCATCGCCGACATCGTGGCTGAGAACGCCGATGACGCCGAGGAGGCGTCGTCCCGGGTTCGGTCCCTGTTCCGCGAATGGCGATCCCAGGTCATCGATTCGGTCACCAGTGACGCCCTGCTCGCGGCCTTTTCCCTGGGTGCCTACGACGCGACACCCGACGGAGCCCTGGTGCGCTGGGTGATCGTCGATGAGGCCTGCCCAGACGCCCACGACAATGTGCTCGCCGGCGATCTGGTGCGCGGCGAGCTATTCCCCACGGGCCAATGCCGGGGCCCCGCCCACCCGGGGTGCCGCTGCCTGAGCTGGCCGGTCGACCAGCTCGGCGAGTCAGGGGTTGAGGAGGGGGCGACCAACTAACCAGCCCGTCTCGCCGGTATCATCCGCCGATGCGTCCAGCTTCGGAGATGCCCCGTCGACGGTCGGTCAACCGGGGTCGGGTGGTGGCTGTTGCCGCCCTCGTTGTGTTCATCATCGTGGTCACATCACTACGAGGGATCGCCCGGTTCTACACCGACTACCTATGGTTCGATGCGCTTGACCTGACCGAGGTCTGGTCAGGGGTCTTGGGCGCCAAGATCTGGCTCGCCGTTCTCTTCACCGGCTTCTTCTTCGTGCTCCTGCTGGTCAACCTGGTCATCGCCGACCGGATCGCCCCCCGATTCCGCCCGGCCGGCCCCGAAGAGGAGCTGCTCGAGCGCTACCACGAGGTCGTCGGTGAACGGTCGGGCCTGGTTCGGATCGGTGTGTCCTTCCTGTTCGCCCTGATCACCGGGGTACAGGTGTCGGGCCAGTGGAACGCCTGGATCCTCTACAGCAACCGAACCGACTTCGGTATCGAAGACCCCCAGTTCGGGCGCGACATCGGCTTCTACATCTTTGAGCTGCCCTTCCTGAGTTATGTCGCCAGCTGGTTGTTCGCGGCTCTGGTCATCGTGCTCATCGTCACCGGCGTCGCTCACTACCTCAACGGCGGTATCCGCCTGAACGCCACGGGCGAACGGGTCACGCCAGTGGTCAAGGGCCACCTCTCGGTGCTGCTGGGTGTGCTCTCGCTGGTCCGGGCCTGGGACTACTACCTCGATCAGTTTGGGCTCACCTCGTCGACTCGAGGAGCGGTCCGGGGAGCCACCTACACCGACGTCAACGCCCAGCTGCCGGCTCTGAAGCTGCTCATTCTGATCTCCCTGTTCAGCTTCCTGTTGTTCATTTACAACATCTGGCGCCGGGGCTGGGTGTTGCCCGTGCTGGCCGTGAGCCTCTGGGCTTTCGTGGCCATCGCCGTGGGTGGGATCTACCCTGCTTTCGTGCAGCGGTTCCGGGTCGAGCCGGCCGAATCCAGTCGGGAAGAGGAGTTCATCGCCCGGAACATCGAGTCCACGCGGATGGCGTTCGGGCTCGACGAAATCGAAGTCCAACGCTTCGACTACACGCCGGAACTGTCGGCCGAGAGTGTCTTCGACAACGAGGAGACCATCCGCAACATCCGGCTCCTCGATCCCCACATCGTCAACGACACGTTCGAGCGGCTCGAGGCCGAGCGCGGGTTCTACACCTTCGGAACCGAGCTCGATGTCGACCGTTATATGATCGACGGTGATCTCACCCAGGTGGTGCTGGCCGCCCGCGAGCTCGACGTCGGCGGTATTCCCAACAAGTCGTGGGAGGGCCAGCACCTGGCCTTCACCCATGGTTATGGTCTGGCCCTGTCGGCGGCCAACGCCGTTACCGCCGATGGCCGTCCCGACTTCCTCGTTTCCGGTATCCCGGTCGAGATCGACTCGCGGCTGCCCAGCGAGCTCGTAGAACAGCCCCGGCTCTACTACGGCGAGAACCTGGACGGCTACGCCATCATCGACACCTCCCGCCGCGAGATCGATTTCCAGGACGCCGGGGGTACCACTCAGGAGAACCGCTACGACGGTGAAGGTGGCGTGGGCATTGGCGGGTTCGTGCGTGAGGCCGCCTTTGCCCTGCGGTTCGGCCAACTCGACCCCCTCATCTCCGACTTCCTCACCGAGGACTCCCGGGTCATCTTCAACCGCGATGTGCGCACCCGGGTCGAGACCTTGGCCCCGTTCCTGCGCTACGACTCAGACCCCTACCCGGTTCTCTCCGAGGGTCGGGTGGTGTACGTCATCGATGCCTACACGGTCAGCAACGACTACCCCTACGCCGAGTCGGCGGTCAACAACGAGCTTCAGAGCCCCAGCGGTCTGCGCACCGGGTTCAACTATGTCCGGAACTCGGTGAAGGCCGTCGTCGACGCCTTCGACGGCAGCGTGACCCTCTATGTGATGGACGACACCGACCCGATGATCCAGGCCTACGGCAAGGCCTTCCCCGAGCTCTTCACCGGTCTCGACGAGATGCCCGAGGAGCTGCGCCGCCACCTGCGCTACCCCGAAGATCTCTTCCGGGTCCAGACCAATATGTGGGCTCGGTACCAGCTGGACCAGCCTGTCGATTTCCTCGAGCGGGCCGGTGCGTGGGCGGTGGCCCAGGATCCTGGCCGGAGCTCCACCGGAGCCCTGCGGGTCGACGTGATCAACGAAGCCGGCGAGACCACCAGCCAGGAACGACGGATCGATCCGACCTATCTGCTCATGCGGCTGCCGGGCCGAGAGGACGAGGACTTCCTGATCCTCCGCTCGTTCGTACCCCTCGACGAGGGCGATGACCGACGCGAGCTCAGCGCGTTCATGGTGGGACTCTCCGACCCTGACGAGTACGGCAAGCTGATCGTCTACGAGACACCCACCAATGTGCAGGGCCCATCGATCGTCAACGCCAACATCCTCAACGAGCCCGACATCTCCGCACTCATCACCGTGCTCGACCAGCAGGGATCCAAGGTCGAGTTCGGCGACATGCTGCTGATTCCCATCGAGAACTCGATCCTGTACGTCCGTACCCTGTTCGTGGCCGCCGACAGCGGTACGCAGAACCCCGAGCTCACCAGAGTGATCCTGGCCTTGGGTGACGAGGTCGTGATGGGCGACACCCTGCGCGACGCCCTGGTTCAGCTGTTCGGTGAAGCTCCACAGACGCTCGAAGAGGATGGCCAGACGCCTGGCGAGACTCCCGATCCGGGTGATGAGTCCGAGCCGGACGAGGAGCCCGAGCCGGTGGAGCCGGAAGAGGTTCCCGACGATGTCGCCGGTCTTCTGGAGCGAGCCGAAGAGCAGTTCCAGATGGCCCAGGACGCCCTGGCCGAGGGTGATCTCGGCGAGTATCAGAGGCGGGTCGAGGAGGCCGGCCGCATGATCCGTCTGGCCCGTTCCCGCATGGTCGAGGAAACGCCCGACACCACCACGACCACCGTCGCGCCCGGCGAGGCCTGACCTCACCCTTCGGTCGCGGGCCGCTCGCGCCGATACTGAGAGGGTGGAACAGGAACGGCTACCCGGCACCCGTCTCCTGTGGGGAGGTGTGGGTGCCATCGTGCTCGGTCTGGCCCTGGGCGGACTTGGCGCGTGGTCATCTGGGGGTCTTCTCCGATCTGACCTTCAGTGAGTCACATCCGGTACCTGGCGCGTTCGAGGAGGAGCTCGATCTCGACGAGGGCTCCAATCAGACAATCAACCGGAACGGTGACCAGTTCAGCGGGATAGCCACCTTCGATGTCGAGGAGCCCGGCTTCCATCGGATCGAGCTGTCCACCACGAGAGACACCCAGGCGCTGGTCACCCGGTCGCTCACCGAGTTCGGCGGTGCCTTGCTGGGTGGGTTCGCCCTGGCGGGCCTGGGTGGGGTGTTGGTCGTGGGCGGAATCGTTCTGGCTGTGGTGGGTTGGCTGAAGCGGAACAAGGCTGGTCGCGATGGCCAGGCCCCGCCTCCGCCCGGCTCGACGCCGGCCCCGCCCCAGTCCTGGCCGCCTCCGCCTAGCCCTCCCACAGGGCCGTGAGGCCGGTGTCTATCTCATCGGTCACCGTGACCCGGAGGTCGAGGGTGAGGTCGTTGCCGCCGGCTTCGGAGCTGCGCCGTTCCTCGAAGTGATCGCGGACGGGTTCGAGGAAGCGGCTGAGCTGAGCCCAGTGGTGGCGGTCGTCGGAGCTGTAGCGGTTCACGTGGTAGCGCAGGGGGAACGTGACATCGAGATGGTCGCGGGCCCGAGTGAGGGCGACGTAGGTCAGTCGTAGCTCCTCATCGAGTCCTTCGCGATCGCTCAGCGCCATCTCGGACGGCAGGTTGCCGTCGGCCGCGTGGAGAAGGTGGACGGCATGCCACTCGCAGCCCTTGGCCGAGTGGATGGTGGACAGGGTCAGCCAGTCGTCGTCGAGGTGGGGTGGGCCTGACCAGTCGCCGGTGCGTTCGGGGGGCTCGAGGGTGAGTTCGGCCAGGAAGCGGGACCGGTCGGTGACCGAGCCGGCCACCGTGGTGAGGCGGTCGAGGTCGGCGAGGCGGGCGCTGGTGTTGTCGTAGCGCAGGGGGAACACGGCGGTACAGAACTCGCGGAGCCGTTCGAGCTGGGCTCCGAGGTTCAGGGCCGGGTCCTCGGCCAGACAGTCGGCGAGCACCGAGCGGAGTAGCTCGTGGCCCTCGGTGGCCTGGCGGGGCCAACGCCCCGCTCCGTCGAGGAACCGGATCATGGCCCGCTGGGGCTCGGTTGGCTCTTGGCCGGCGCCGTCAGGTTCGTTGGTCTCGCCCAGCCCCAGCTCGGGCAGGACCTTGCGGATGGTGGCGGGGCCGACACCGTCGAGTAGCCCCAGGACCCGATGCCAGGCCAGCTCGTCTGCCGGGTTCTCGAGCATCCTGAGCAGGGCCAGGATGTCCTTGATGTGGCCGGTCTCGAGGAACTTGAGCCCGCCGTACTTCACGAACGGGATAGAGCGGCGGTTCAGTTCGAGCTCCAGAGCGTCGCTGTGATGGCCGGTCCGGAAGAGCACGGCTTGGTCGCGTAGGTCGACCCCCTGCTCGCGTAGATCGAGGATGCGGTCGGCCACGACCCGCGACTGGTCGCCCTCGTCGTGGCACACGGTCAGCGTGGGCCGCGACCCCATACCCCGGTCGCTCCAGAGCTGTTTGTCGAGGTGACGGTCCGAGGCGGCGAGAACCTCGTTGGCCAGATTCAGGACGGCGCTGGTGGATCGGTAGTTCTGTTCGAGGGTGACCCGATGGGCGCCGGGGAACCGGTCGGGGAAGGTCCAGAGGTTGGCGACGGTGGCCGACCGGAAACGGTAGATCGACTGGGCGTCGTCGCCCACCGCGGTGGGGATCGCCCCCGCTCGGCACATGCCCTCGAGGATGTCGGCCTGGATGGGGTTGGTGTCCTGGTACTCGTCGACCAGGACGTGTTCGAACCGGCCCGCCAGCTGCTCGGACGTGGCTGGGCTGGTGGCCAGGGCCCGCCAGTGGAGGAGGAGGTCGTCGTAGTCCAGGACCTGGAGCTTGCGCTTGCGTTCGTTGTAGGCGGCGAACAGGGTACGTAGGTCTTCGGTGTGGTCAGCCACCCAGGGGAATTGGCCATTGACAACCTCGGACAGGGGGGTCTGGCTGTTGACCATGCGACTCCAGACGGCAGCCACCGTCTCGGCCCGGGGAAAGCGTCGTCCCTGCTCGCCCATGCCCTCTTCGGTGCGGAGCATGCCGAAGAGGTCGACGGTGTCACCCTGGTCGAGAACGGTGAACCCACCCGGCAGACCGGCGGCAGGTCCGGCGGCCCGCAGTAGCCGGTTGGCGACGGCGTGGAACGTGCCACCCCAGATTCGGCTGGCCGCTCGCCGGTCGGTGACGGTACCCACCCGGTTGAGCATTTCGCTGGCTGCCCGACGGGTGAAGGTGAGCAACAGAATTCGGTCTGGAGGGGAGCCCCCGTGGATGAGGTGGGCGACCCTGGCCGCCAGGGTGCGGGTCTTTCCGGTCCCGGCGCCGGCCACCACCAGCAGAGGACCGGACGAATGGGTCGCGGCCTCGAGCTGGGCCGCGTTCAGACCCTCGAGATGACCCGGAGCCGCGGCGGTGGTGGCCGTAGCCGGGCGGGAGCCTCCACCGGAGTCGTTGCCCTCTGGCGGTGCCACGGGAGGAGGCTGGGTCGAAGTCAGCTCGAACATGTGTTCGGCATCGTACCTGGCCTGCTTCGTGAAAGGATGAATCGGTGACTCTCGATCGTCTCCGTCGGTCCCTGCTCGCGCTCCTCGTCGGCCTGATCCTGGTCTTGGTGGCTGCGCCGGTCCTGGCTCAGGACGAGCCGGGCGGGAGTCGGGTCACGGTCAGCGACGGGCAGGAACACATCCGCTCGTTCGATGCCGTCTACGAGGTGAGCGACGACGGCTCGGTCGTGGTCACCGAGACGATCGTCTATGACTTCGGCTTCGCCGAGCGGCGGGGGATCGTCCGCGACCTGGTGGTGAGCCAGCGCTACGACGACGCCCACGACCGGAAGTACCCGTTCTCGCTCATCAGCGTGACGGGATCGCCGGGAACGCCCGTCGACGTGAAGCTGGAGGACTCTGATCACATCCAGCGCATCCGCATCGGCGATCCCGACACCACGATCACGGGGTCCCACACCTATGTGATCAGCTACCGCCTCGAAGGGATGCTCAACGAGCTCGATGGTCGGCCCGAGCTGTTCTGGAACGCCATCGCCGACTGGCCGGTTCCCATTGTCACCGCCCGTGTCACCGTCGAGGGCCCGGTGGCCGATAGGGCGACGTGTTTCGCGGGCGTGGCCGGGAGTGGCGCGGGTTGCGCGGGTGTGTCGAGCCAGGGAGGGGTGGTCAGCTTCGAGCAGCCCGGCTTGTTCTCCTACGAGGGTCTGACGATTGTCGTCGGCTGGTCGGCTGGGGCCCTCGACGTGGCCCCGCCGGTTCTCGAGGCGAGGTGGTCACTGGGTCGGGCCTTCACCCCCGATCCGGAGAAGTTGGGTCTCGGTGCCCTGTTGGCCGTGGTTGGGGTGGGACTGGTGGGCAACAACGCCTGGCGCCGGGGTCGCGACCGTCGGGCCGCGGGCTCGGTCGTCGACCTGGCCTTCGCCACCCCCGGGGTCGACGAGAAGCCGGTGCCCCTGATAGGGCGCGAGGCTCCCACCATCGAGTTCGCGCCCCCCGAGAACATACGGCCCGGTCAGCTCGGCGTCCTTCACGACGAGACGGTCCACACCGTCGACGTGTCGGCCACCATCATCGATCTGGCCGTCCGCGGCCATCTCCGCATCGACCAACTCCCCAAGGCCGACTTCTCCGTGGGGCGACTGCTCTCGGGCAGCATGTCCTCGGTCGAGAACCCCAGCGACGACCATCGCCTGGTGCTTCTGGGCGCTGACCGGGGCCGGCTCCGCCCCTACGAGCGGCTCCTGCTGGAAGAGCTCGAGAAGTTCGAGCACATCGGCACGCCGGCCTATGAGAGCGGGCCCGACATTCCCGAGCATCTCCTCCGTGTGCCACCCACCGGTGGTCGGCCCTGGCTCCATGTGAGCGAACTGAGCACCAAGTTCGCCTCCAACATGAAGGCGCTGAAGAAGGCCATGTACGAAGACGTGGTCGACGAAGGCTGGTTCGCGGACCGTCCCGACAAGGTGCGCACCCGATGGGTGGGCATCGGCCTGCTTGCTCTCGTGGTCGGGATCGGCTTGTTCGTGGTGATCGTCGCGGCCACGACGTGGGGGTGGGGGGTGCTCCCGCTCCCGATCGTCGGAGCTCTCCTGCTCATCACCTCCCGGTTCATGCCCCGCCGCACACCGGTGGGCACCGGCCTCGATCATCGGGTCGGTGGGTTCCGCCGGTTCATCGTGGAGTCCGAAGCCCATCGGGCCGGGTACGCCGAGCGGGCCCACCTGTTCAGCGAGTACCTGCCCTACGCCATGGTCTTCGGTGTCGTCGATCAGTGGGCCAAGACCTTCGACGACCTCGACCTCGATGTGTCGTCCGCCAGCGGCTGGTACACGGGAGGCATGGTCTACGGCACCCCCTTCCGGGCGGCCGCGTTCGCCTCTTCGGTCGACTCGTTCGCCACCACCACGTCGACCACGATGGTCTCGACCCCGGGTGGCTCCGGCTCGAGCGGGTTCTCCGGCGGGTCGGTGGGCGGAGGCGGCGGAGGAGGGGGAGGGGGCAGCTGGTGAGCTAGGCCGCGCCCGTCCCCCAGGTGGGCAGGACTGAGCGGGCCGAAGGCGAGGGCATGTGCCTGGCCCGGGGCGTTGATCAGCTGATCTCGATCAGCTCGACGATGAAGACGAGGGTCTCGTCGGGAGCGATGTACTCGGGGAGACCCTCGGCGCCGTAGGCCAGCTCGGGCGGGATCACCAGCATGCGCCGGCCGCCGGGCTTCATCCCGACAACCCCCTGAGCCCAACCGGGGATGATCTCTTTGAGGTTGATCCGGAGGGCCTCACCCCTCTGCCAGGACGAGTCGACCACTTCCTGGGTCGACATCGCTCCACCCACATAGTTCACGATGAGGGTGTCATCGGGCTGGGCGCTCCGGTCACCTTCGCCTTCGACGAGGTCCTCGATGACCAGCTCGGTGGGCACTGGGTCGGGGTAGGTCAGCTCCGGCTCGTCGGCCGGGTCGGCGGATGGTGGGGGAGCGGTTACCGACACGAGGTCGACGACGAAGACGAGGGTGGCATCGGGGCCGATTGTGTCGGAGCCCGCCGGTCCGTAGGCCAGGTCGGACGGGATGATCAGCCGACGGCGGCCGCCTACCTTCATGCCTTCGAAACCCTGGTCCCAGCCTTGGATGACCTGGCCCTGGCCCAACTTGAAGTCGAAGGTCTGGCCCCGGTTCCAGGAAGCATCGAACTCGGTGCCATCGTCGAAGAGGACGCCCACATAGTGGACTTCGACCGTCTGGCCGGCCACTGCTTCCGCGCCGGTGCCCTCGATCAGGTCGTCGATGACGAGCTCAGTGGGGGCGTCACCTTCGGGGATCTCCACCGTGGGCTTGGCCCCCGGGTCAGCCGAGGTGTCCTCGGCCGGGTCGGTGGATTCCGGGTCCGTTTCGGCCGGCTCGTCGTTGTCGACCAGTTTGGCGCCGTCCTCGGTGACGGCGTCGGCATCGCTATCGCCACACGCAGTAGCCACGAGGGCGACAAGGATGAAGGGGAGAAAGACGCTGGACAAGCGGGGCACGGGGGGGGGAACTCCAGAAGGGGGGCTATTCGGTCACCAGGGTAGGGGAGAGGGCTCGATTCCCGGTCGCGGGTGGGTCAGCTGGCCCCATCGGCCGGTGGTCGGGGCGGCACGATGGTGACAGTGCCCTGGGCCACCGCGACCAGTCGCTCCTGGTTCTCCACTTGGATTGTGACGACCGCTTGGCGTTTCGACATCGACACAACCTCGGCGCTGGCGATGACCTTGCCCTCGGACACGGGCGCCAACAGGTTGATCTTGAACTCGGTGGTAGCCGCCCAGGACCGTTTGGGCATGATCGGGTACATGATGACGCCGAGGCAGTGATCGACGAAAGCGGTGATGCAGCCGCCATGGATGTTGCCGATCATGGTGACCAGCTCGTCGCGGACCTCGAACTCGGCGACCAGACTGCCTGCCTGGAAGTCAGCGACCTGGATACCCAGGAACCCGTCGATGCTCTGGGTCGATCTTGCCTTCATGCGCTCGGCGAGCTCGGGGTTCCAGTGTTCGAAGGTGAGGGCGGCGGCCATGGCGCCCAGTCTGGCTCAACCGGAGGCTGGTGTGGGAACCAGCGCCGTGGCCAACGAGACCCCCAGCGTCACCACGGCCGAGATGACCAGGACCGGGCCGTACGAGTCGGCCAGGTCGTGACCCACCGAAACGATGAGGGGGCCGATAGCGGACGAGCCGACCCCGATCGAGAAGGCCACCCCTCGGATGGCGCCGATGTGTTCGGTGCCGAACCATCGGGGGTGGAGGGCCGAGCTGAGGGCCCGGACCGACCCGGCGTTGAGGCCGACGACCACGCCGTAGGCGACGGCCAAGAACCCGGGCTCGGCGACGGCCCCCAGCAAGAGCCCGGCCGACAGGAAGCTGCCGGTGATGGGCAGGAGCACGCGGGGCGAGACCCGGTCGGTCAGCCAGCCGAACAGGAACCCGGTGGCCACGGTGCCGATCATCTGGGGAATGAAGACGGCTGCGGCCTGGGTCTCGGTGAGGCCTCGGGCCTCCATGATCGAGATGTGGTGGAAGGTGATGCCGGTGACCAGCGCTCCGGCCAGCACCGCGATCGCTTCGAGCGACCAGAAGGCGGGGGTGCGCAGGGCCTCACCCCGGGTGAACGACCGCTGGGGTTGGTAGTTGGTGCTGTGGGGTGGCAGTCCGTCGGGTAGCTGACCGATGTCGGAGGGTCGGTCGACCAGGCCCCAGCGGGCGATGGGGATCAGGGTGACCCACAGGAACAAGCCGGTCATCAACCAGGTCTGGCGCCAGCCGACCCCGTCGATGAGTGAGGTCAGCACCAGGGGGGCCAGTGCCATCAGGGCGGCTGACACGGTCATCGAGATGGCGATGGCGATACCCCGCTTGTGGTCGAACCACAGGGCGATACCGGTCTGGCCCACCAGGCTCAACGACCCCTGGCCGAGGAGGCGGATGCCCACGAAACTGAGGGCCAGGGTGATGGGGCCCTGGACGCCGCCGGCCGCGATGACGGCGGCTCCGAAGGCAACCACGATGATCGTCATCGACCGACGGATGCCGACCTGGTCGATCCATCGGCCGATGAAGGGCATGCAGGCCGCGCCGGTGATGGTGCCGAAGAGATAGGCCGACGAGATGGTCGAGCGGGAGACGCCGAGGTCCTCGATCAGGTGATCGATGAACGACGCGACTCCGATGGTCTGTCCGGGCGCGGTGAGCGAGATCGCCACCGTGCACCACAACAGGATCCACCACCCGCGAAACCGGGGGGCGGTCTCAGACACCTAGTCCCGTGGGAAAGGGGGACGAGAGTGGTTCATGCAAGTGGGGGTTCCGCCCCAATGGTGATGAGTTCGCCGCCGTCGAGGACCAGGGTCTGGCCGGTCATCCACGAGGCGTCGGCGGCCAGCCACAGCGCAGCCTTGCCGATGTCCTCGGGCTCGCCCAGGCGCTTCAGCGGGTAGCCCTGGGCGATGGTGGCGCCCCGGTCGCCCTCCCACAGGACCTTGGCGAAATCGGTGCGGATCAGACCGGGGGCGATGCAGTTGACCCGCACCCCCGGGCCCATCTCGGCCCCGAGCTGCTTGGTCATGTGGATGAGGGCCGACTTGAGGATGCAGTACACCCCGAGGGCGGCCGAGGTCGAGTAGCCGCCGACCGATGCGATATTGATGACCGAGCCACCGTGCTCCTGCATCCACTTCTGCCAGGCGTTCTGAGTCCAGAGCCAGGGACCGCGGAGGTTGACCTCGTAGGTCTTGTCGAAGGCGCTGGGCGCGCAATCGATGACCGGGCCGGCGTGGGGGTTGGTGGCGGCGTTGTTGACCAGGATGTCGAGTGAACCGAACCGCTCGATCGTCTCGTCCATGATCTGGGCGCCACCCTCGAGGTCGCCGGTGTGGCCGGCCCGCCAGTCGATCTGGCCGCCGCCCAGCGCCTTGAGCTCGTCGGCTGCGGCCTCGCACTTCTCCGCCTTGCGGGAGACGATCATCACATTGCCGCCGGCCTTGGCGAACTCGCCGGCGATGCCCTTGCCGATGCCAGCCGAGCCGCCGGTCACGATCGCCGTCTTGCCTTCGAGTCGCAGATCCACGTTGTCCTCTTTGCTCTTCGTCTGATTCGAACCGCTCAGATCCTGTCACGTCGGACCGGTCGGTACCGCCCCGGTCGTTTCCGTGGGTTCCGGACACCCAACACGCACAACTCGGCCGAACCGGCTTCCGGTGGGAGCCCGGCTCAGCCGGGAAGATCGGCCATCACCGAGGCGAAGACCTCGGCGGCGGTGTCCACGTCGGTGGTGGTCACATCGAGGTGGGTGACAGCTCGCAGGCGGTGGCCGAGAGCCCCGATCCTCACCCCCTGCTCCTCCAAGCGGGCGCTGACCGTCGCCGGATCGGCCCCTGACTCGGAGATGTCGATGAACACCATGTTCGACTCGACCCCGTCGAGGTCGACGCGGGCGCCAGAAACCGCACCGGCTGCCTGTGCGAACCGCCGGGCGTTGGCGTGGTCGTCGGCCAGCCGATCGATGTTGTGCCCGAAGGCATAGAGCCCGGCGGCGGCCAACACGCCACCCTGACGTAGAGCGCCACCCAGCCTCTGCTTCCACTTCCAGGCCTCATCGATGAATGCCCGGCTACCCGCCAGCACCGCTCCGCACGGGCAACCGAGTCCCTTGGTCAGATCGATCCAGACGGTGTCGAACGGCTGGGAGAACTCGGCGAAGCTGTGACCCGAAGCGACCACCGCGTTGGGGAGCCGGGCCCCGTCGAGGTGGAGGGCCAAGCCGCGGCTGCGAGCCACGTCGGCCACGTCGCGGATCTGAGCCAGAGGCCACACCGATCCGCCACCCAGGTTCGCTGTCTGTTCGACCTCGACCAGCCGCGGGGTGGGGGAGTAGCGGTTGGGCACCCTGATGGCGGCCTCCAGTTGGTCGGCCGTGTACAGCCCTCGGTGTCCGGGAATCGAGTGGGTCACGGTGCCGGCGAGGGCGGCGGGGCCACCGGCCTCGAAGTGGGTGATGTGAGCAGACTCGTCGGCGTAGATCTCGTCACCGGGCCGGCAGTGAACGAGGATCGCGATCTCATTGCACATGGTGCCCGACGGCAAGAAGACGGCCTTCTCCTTGCCGGTGAGCTCGGCGACGAGAGCACACAGCTGGTTGACGCTGGGGTCCTCGAACCGTTGCTCGTC
>JAAEMS010000008.1 GCA_024225275.1 Actinomycetes bacterium | reverse complement strand
GATGGCCCTTCAGGTCGTGGTCGGCGGCGGCGAGGCCGGGACTTCGACGATGTACTGGTCGGGGATTTCGTGTCCGGCGTCTGCTGCCGCGATCGCGTGGGCGATGTGTTGTCCCCGTATCTGGTGCGTGGCGAGCAGGACATCGACAGTTTCTCGCGAGACGTAGACGACTTCGGGGTGTTCGGGGGTTGTGCGGATCTGACCGGCGAGGACGACTGAGCGGAACACGAAGTTGATCGCCGAACCACCTTCGAGCGTTGCTGGGCAGTGATAGATGCCGACAAGGGGGCCCACGTCGACGGTCAGGCCGGTTTCTTCGAGTGCTTCTCGGGCGGCGGCCTGTCGGAGTGTCTCGCCGGTCTCGAGCTTGCCGGCTGGTAAGGACCACCGGCCGAGGGCTGAAGGCTTCGCTTCCCGTACGAGGAGCAGGCCTCGGTCATCGAGCACGATGTTTGAGCAGGCGACCTGGGTTGGTGTCCTGGGCTGGTTGTCCACCGGATCAGTCTGGTCCCCGTTGGAAGTTCCGTGAAGGGGCATC
>JAAEMS010000007.1 GCA_024225275.1 Actinomycetes bacterium | reverse complement strand
TGGGGGCGGGTCACCAGAGCCCTGGCCACCGCCACTCGCTGGGTTTCGCCGCCCGAGAGCTGGGCCGGCCACGCCTGAGCGCAATCGAGGCCAACCGCGGCGAGAACCGAGTCGACCAGACCCGCCGGGGCCTTGTCGCCCCGAAGAAGAAACGGTAGGGCAACGTTCTCGCCGACCCGGAGCTCTGGTAGAAGCTCACCGAACTGGAACACCATGGAGACCTTGTGTTGACGAAGAACCGCACGTGCTTTGGCTCGCGCACTGTGAACCGCGAGCCCGGCAACTACGACAGTGCCGGCATCAGGTCTGGTGATACCGGCCAAGATGTGCAACAAGCTGGTCTTGCCTGACCCACTGGGCCCCATGATGGCGACCTGTTCGCCCAACAGAGATCCCGAACCGAAGACGGTCCAGGATGCGACGATCACCGAAACTGAGCATCACATCGGCACAATCGATGGCCCGGACCGTGTACTTACCCGAAGGGCGTTCCTCCCGTCGAAGCTGGCGGCCGGGGTTGGTGTCGGATGCCGCTATCGAGACCATCGGGGTTCCTTTCGGGATCGATGGGTTGGATTGCTGGTGGCCGCCGACCCGGCGGATGGTCGGCGGCCACCAACGATGGTTGTGTCCTGGGAGCCTCTGTTACTCGATTCTTGCGAGGTCGCTGAGAGTGGTGCGACAGGCCTTTGGCCACTCGACCAGGACGGCGCAACCTACCGACACGAGCCCAGCTGTGAGGCTGGTGAGGGCCCCCACGACGATGATCGACATCGTTGGTAGGTCAGCCGAGGAATCTGATATGTCCAAGACCGCTTGGCCCGCGATCAATCCAACGATCGTCGATAGTACCACTCCGGGTACAACGGCGCAGGCGAGCGAGATGGCGCTTCGGCCTACCATCATGCTTCGAATACCTGTCGTCATGGCGGCCCGGGCCGTGGCCACTGAGCTCCGGCTCAAGTAGTCGACGGAGGACATGGCGAAGAGCATCATGGCCAGGCCCAGTCCTGAAGCGATCGAGAACCGCAGTATCGCCAATTCGCGTCTCGTGTGGGCCGTCTCTTGGCTCACGATCTGCGACACGGTTCGAACATCAACATCCCATCCGTAGCTTGCCGACATGGCGGCGCGGAATCCCTCCACGATCGTGTCATCTTCGCTCGAGAAGTACACTTCAAGGACTCTGCTGTGCGCCAAGACCTGCTCCGAGGCTGATGCGTTTCCCAAGATGACGGAGAATCCCCAATTCGCGAACATCTCGTCGAGAATCCTCGTCGGGGACACGCTTGGGGTTGGGAAGTTGATGGAGATGTCGCGCGACACGAGTTCCCCATCTTCTACTATGTCGACAGTCAGCTGTTCCGAACCCTGGCCAAGCCCCGCTACCAGATCGGAACTAGCACCGCCCCACTGTGCAGAAGACGGCAGAAACGCAGCACCGCCCTGGGTACATGAAGGAAACTCGATAGCCAGATCGACATAGTCGCCGAGAGCGCCGCAGTCGATGATGCCCACCGATATGGACGCTTGTGTGCTTGTTGTTGTTCCCTGCATGATGCGAACAGGGAGGACTCGCTCTGCCCCCAGACTCTCGAGGGTCGAGAGGTCAGAACTGTTCATATGCCCCTTGGCAATCGCAGTGGAGGAGGGCCAGCCGGCGGCCGCGCGCTCGGCCTCTGCCCCCAGGGTTTCGCTTCGGTCGTGCATCAGCACAAGGCTGACTATCGCAATGAACGTACCGCATACGACCGAGGCACCCAACCAGGTAATCGTGCGCGTCGATGTCCTGATCCTGCCGTCTACAAGCAAGCCCAGAGGTCCCCGGACAAACCTCTCGATGGTGGCTCCGAGTACGATTGGGAGTGGTGTGGCCGCGAGCAGAATAGCGATCGATGCACCCCCAAGAAATCTAAACAGTTTCACATCTGAGTCGATCAGATCTGTGCGGAACAGACTCAGTGCGAGCACGGCGGCCAGAGGTATCAACCGGACAATCGAGCGGACTAGAGCCGAGCGGGTAGTGTGCACGGGAGCGGCGGACTTTGCCTGGACGAAGGGCCACAAACTCAAAGGACCCAGAACGAGTAGGCAGGCGATGGCCCTTTCTGTCATGGAGACCGCGCCACTGCGAGGCCACCAGGCCCAGGGCAGTATTGACCCACCGCCCAGGTGATGGACAAAGCCGTGATATGCGAGCATGCCCGAGACGCAACCGAGGACTCCAACGACTAGAGACTCTGTCACTGCTACGGACCTACCGGTGACGCTCGCCATGTCGAGCGAGGCGAGTACCGACGAGCGCCGACGGGCACGCCGCTCTCCGACCTGCATCGTCAAGATCATGAACGCCATTGTCGGCAGTGCCAGGCTCGCCACGACAAGTGTGAGTTCGGTTGGAGCGGCATCCGAGGCCGGGACGTCCTGCCAGTCTCCCCACCCCCACCCCGATAGGGGTCGGAGCCCAGGCGTAGAGGCGTCGACGCCTATGTAGGCCGCCAGCTCGGTCGGGTTCGCAAGGCCTGCGTCCTCGATCACGCCCACGAGTCGGCCGGGAACGAGCGATCCAATAGCGGTATCGACCCCAGTAGCCGGATTCGATCGAAGAGCTTGGGCTACCCGGGGAGAGGCCACAACCTCACCGGCCGCTGGGAGGTCGAGCACGCCTGGTGGTAACGGGTTGGAATCCCCCGTCACCGCCACGTGCACGATATGGATCGGCTCAGATCCGACATAGCTCGAGGCCCCGCGTACCATGAGGTCCGAAGGGGCAACACCTTCACTCGTCTCTGGCGACCATAGTGTTGGCCAGCGATGTGCATCAGTACTCGACTGGGAGTTCAGGAACCGCGGCGCCGCGAAGGCGGCGAGCAGAAGGAAGACAGCGACACCTGCAAGCAGAATCGAGGCAGCCGCCGATCTTGGCCGCCGGATCAGCCCCCGCCAAACAAGCAGCCAGTTCAGTGCGCCCCGGTTCATCTGTTCGGCCCCGGGTCCGTCTTCTGGCTCTGTGGATGCTGGCTATCGAGGGTGAGTATCTGGTCGGCGCGTCGTGCAACAGCATCGTCGTGTGTGACCACGAGCAGCGCCGATCGAACTGAGGCGTAGAGCAGTGAGGCCACGGTGTTGGTCGTCGACGCATCGAGGGAGCCTGTTGGTTCATCAGCCAGCACGATCGTGGGCGACTTCGCGAGCGCTCGACCTACCGCAACACGCTGGGCTTCACCCCCGGACAGTTCGTGCGGGTAGTTCCCTGCAACGTCCTTCAGGCCCACCCGGTCGAGCGCGGCCATGGCCACTCGACGCGCTTCGGAGCGGCCCATTCGAGCGTCGCGAAGGACGAGCTCGATGTTCTCGCGCGCGGTCAGCTCCTCCAAGAGGGATGCATCCTGTAGGACAATCCCTATCTGGCTCCTGCGCATGCGGGAGCGACAACCCACCGACGAGCTGCCCGTAGACAACCCGTCCACGAGTACCTCGCCACTGTCGGGAGACAGCAGACCGCTGGCCAGGTGGAGCAGGGTTGATTTGCCCGATCCGCTGGGCCCGACCACCGCGACAGACTCACCGGGCTCAACACGAAAGGAGGTGTTGACAAGGATCCTGCGATCACCGTAGGAAAACGACACTCCCTTGAACTCGATTGGAGTAGCGCGACTTGGCATCACTGGACTCTCCTGTAGCTCTCAACTTGTTTATGGGCCGGACGAGCACCGTGGGCGGAAGATCGGGCAGGCCATCCGCCCACGCGACACTCACACAAAGGGATTTTCTTTCGTCGAGTCGCTGCTGCACTCGTCCACACTTGGGTTCGTGATCTGAGTATGAGGGACGTCCATGAGACGAACATGAGACGAACATGAGGGTGTTCTCATCCCGGGTTCCCCTGACTCTCCGTCATGGATCCCTGTGTTCGATGGCGGGAAGGATCAGGACGCCGCGTTGACCCATGAACGCGTACGGTTCCGACGGACCCGGACACGGGCGAGCCGGCCGGCTGGACCCGCTAGATGATGGCGCTCTCGCCGAAGGGTTCCCCGTCGATGATGCGCTGATAGCCCAGGGGGGTCAGATCCAGGGTCTGGTAGCTCCCGTGGGTGATGAGCTCGCAGACCCCGCGACCGATGGCCGGCGACTGCTGCATCCCGTGGCCCGAGAACCCGTTGGCGAAAACGAAGTTCGCGATCTCGGGGTGGGCTCCGACGACAACATTGTGGTCGAGGGTGTTGTGGGCGTAGTGGCCGGCCCACTGGTTCGTCACCCTGATCCGCTCGAAGGCGGGGATGCGATGGGCCAGTGCGGGCCAGACCTTGTCTTCGAAGATGTCGCCATCCATGGCGAAGTTGTCGTAGTCCACCGCCGGATCGATGTCGGGGGTACAACCCGCCATGTAGGCCCGGCCGTCGGAGCGGACGTGAACACCACTGGGGTCGATGGTGAGGGGTAGATCTCGGTCGAGGCTCTCGGCCGCGTCGAAGACGAAGGTGTAGCGCTTCCGGGGCTCGACGGGGAGGTCGAGGCCGGCCATCTTGGCCACCTCGACCGCCCGGGGGCCCGCCGCGTTCACCAGGGTGCCGCACCTGATCTGCCGGCCCGAATCGAGGGTGACCGACTCCACCCGTCCGCTCGCCGCGTCCAGGCCGGCCACCGAATCCGTCGCGTACTCCACCCCGTTCTGACGGGCCTTGCGGCGCAGCCAGGCGAACATGGTGCCCGAGTCGAAGTAGCCCTCGTCGACCAGGTTGTGGCTGGCGCAGATGATGTCGTCGACGTTGTAGAACGGGTAGGCGGCGGCGATCTCGGCCGGGCTCATGATCTGGGTGCCGGCACCCAGATCGGCCTGGATGGCCTGGTTGGTCCGCAGCGTCTCGGCGAAGTCCTCGCGGGCGGCCAGATACATGTACCCGAAGTGGTGGACGAAGATCTCCGGGACCTCGGGGTCGCCGCCCAGGTAGGAGCGGAAGTCGCCCACGAACTCGGCCGCGAACCTCGAGATGGCGATGTTCAGCGGGTTGGAGAACTGCTGGCGCATACAGCTGTTGGTACGGGCCGTCGACGTGAACTCATAGGTCGGGTCGCGTTCGACGACGAGTACCGAGCCATCGAAGCCGGGGTTCGACGACAGGAACCAGGCGATCGATGACCCGATGACCGCGCCGCCGACGATGACGACGTCATATGCCGGCAAGGCGGGTTCGGGGGCAGTGGCCATGGGCTATGGCTAGCACGCCCGCCGACGCATCGCTGACCAGGGGAAACACCGAAATGGAGTAGGTGCTGACGCGTAGGGCGGGGGGTGGCTGACGTGGAGGAGTCAACGGCTCGGGAGTGGATCCGCGGAATCTGCCGGCCGAGCTGTTGACCGGTCCTTTGATGCGTTCCGAGGCCCGCCGCCCCCTGATCCAGGCAGCCGGCCTGTGGAAGTGGACCTCATGTGATCATGGGGCCCCCCGTTCTTGATCCGTGAGAGGGTGATCTTGGCCTAACGTTCCCGCTGACGGAGGCACCCAGCCTCCTCGGGAGGTTGGTCATGTCGGTTCTGTTCATCGGAGGCAAGGTCTTCGACGGGTTCGTTGCTCCCGTCGACGGTCTCGGTGTGCTCGTTGACGGGGGCCGCATCGAGCGGGTCCGCCCGGCGGCTGAGTTCGAAGGGTTCGACGGCGATACGGTCGACACCAGCGGCGGGACCCTCATGCCCGGGCTCATCGACTGCCATGTCCATCTCTGCCTCGGAGGTGAGGCCGACCCTCGGGCCATGCGCGAGGGCATGCCCGCAGCCGAGCTGGCCCTGGCCGCCCTGGACCGAGCCCAACGGACCCTGGCAGGCGGCATCACTGCCGTTCGCGACTGCGGAGGCAAGGACTACATCGAGTTCGCCGTCCGCGATGCCTGCAACAGTGGCCGCCAACAGGGCCCCACCATCCGGGCGGCGGGTCGGATGATCTGTATGACAGGTGGTCACGGAAACCAGATTGGACGGGTGGCCGACGGTGCCGAAGACGTGATCAGAGCGGTCCGCGAGCAGATCCACGCCGGCTCCGACTTCCTGAAGCTGATGGCCACCGGAGGGGTCATGACCCCTGGGGTCAATCCCGAGGACGCCCACTTCAGCTTCGAAGAGATCTCGGCCGGGATCCACGAGGCCCACCGGTTCTCGAAGCGAACCGCCAGCCACGCCCAGGGCACCGAGGGGATCCTCAACGCCACCCGGGGAGGCGTCGACAGTATCGAGCACGGCATGTTCATGACCGAGGAGTGCGTCGAGGAGATGGTTGGCCGGGGCACCTATCTGGTTCCCACCCTGGCAGCCGGTCATCCGATCACGTCAAACCCCGATCTGATCTCCGCCCTGGCTCCGTTCATACAGGAGAAGATCGAGCGGATCAAGGGCAAGAGCGCGGCCTCACTGAAGATGTTCTACGACGCCGGTGGCAAGGTGGCCATGGGTACCGATACCGGCATCCCGTTCTGCATCCACGGCACCAACGCCGTCGAGCTCGAGCTGATGGTCAACGCGGGGATGACCCCCATCGATTCCCTCGTGGCGGGCACGTCCAACGCGGCCGACCTGCTGGCCATCGACGACGAAGGCTCGATCAAGGAGGGCAACTCCGCCGATCTGTTGGTGGTGGACGGCGATCCCTCGGTGGACATCAAGATGGCCGCCCGGCCCGAGAACCATCGTCTGGTCGTGAAGCGGGGCGTCGCGGTGAGCTAGCCGCCGGCCATGTGTTCGAGGATGAGCTCGTTGACACGGTCGGGTCGTTCGAGGTGGAGGAAGTGGCCGGGGTCTTGCGCAGACCCAGCAGGATCGGGGGGGTGGCGTTCTGTCGGTAGTAGGCGAGGGAGGCCGCCACCACCCCTGGGGTGGCGAAGGTGGCCTTCAGGGCGGCCGAGTCCTCAGCGGTCAGCGTGTACCCCGGAGACCAGGTCTGCCACAGGCGGTGGACCAGGGCGAAGTCGCCCGCCACGAGTGAGCGTTCGGCCAGAGCGGGGGTGGTGGGCTCCCACCGTGTACCCGACCGCCGCCCCCCAGTCGTGGCCGACGAGGTGGGCCCGTTCGATGCCGAGATGGTCCAGCCAGCCAAGCCAAGGTCATGAGCGAATAGTCGCCGTAGGGGGGGGCTGGGAGCTGGCCTCGTAGCCGCGCATGACCGGGGCAATGACCCGGAAACCGGCCCCGGCCAGCGGGCCCATCTGGGCGCGGAACGTGGGGGCGTGATCAGGGAAGCCGTGAAGGCAGAGCACGACCTCGGGGGCCGAGGTCGACCCCGCGGTCAGGGCGCTGAAGGAGAGCCCGCGGGCGTGGAGCTCGATGGGGTCGCAAGCCATGGATCACGGTTCCCGTTCGGTCGTGGTCGTGGTGCTGGCCGTGGTGGCGGGGGAGGTTGTCGGTGGGGTCTCACCGACACCGAGGGTGTCACCGGGGCGGGCGGCCAGGTAAGCCGAGGCCCGGTCGGGGCACCAGACGTCGAAGTAGGCGTCGTAGATGTTCAGTTCGATCGCGCTGCGGCCGGTGACGACGGCTCCCAGGAGGTCGTCGCCGAGGACGCACAACCGTTCGGCCTGGGTGATTCGGGCGGCGAGCTCGGCTTCGGCGACCGGCCTGCCGGTTCGTTCCTCGATGGCCTCCGAGAGCAGTTCGCTCTTGGGGGTGTCGGAGCCGCAGGCCGCAACCAGGACGGCAACCGCGACAACCGCGCTCACCAGCCGGGCGCGACGAGTTGGCACCGGCTTCGCTGGCTCGAGGTCAGTCGTCGGAGTCGTCGCCGACCCGGTCGAGGTCGAGGGCGGCCGAGTTCATGCAGTAGCGCTCACCGGTGGGCTGGGGTCCGTCGGGGAAGATATGGCCGAGGTGGGAGTTGCACGAGGCGCACATGACCTCGGTGCGGACCATGCCGTGGGAGGTGTCGGTCTTGTTGACGACCGCGCCGGGTTCGATGGGCTCCCAGAAACTGGGCCAGCCCGAGCCCGACTCGTACTTGGTGTCGCTGGAGAACAGGGGAGCCTCGCACACGACACAGAGGTAGACGCCGTCGTCTTTGCAGTCCCAGTAGACGCCGGTGAAGGCCTGCTCGGTGGCAGCCTGGCGGGTGACCGCGTACTGCTCAGGAGTGAGGCGGTCGCGGAGGTTGTCGTCGTTGATCTCGAGATCAGCCATGACGACAGAGGGTAGTGGTTCGAGGGGTGAAGGGCAGTCCCCTGCGGGGCTCCCCTCCAAATGCTTGATCGAACGAGTGTTCGCACTTACACTCCTGTCATTCGAACGGGGCCCACGGAGAATGTCACACCCCATCCGTAGGTTTCACACCGAGCTTCCCCCCAACCCATCGCATGTCAGGAGAAACCCAGTGGAGCGAGACAAGGCCCTCGAAATGGCACTCGGCCAAATCGAGAAGCAGTACGGAAAAGGCTCGGTCATGAAGATGGGCGAGAAGGGCGGCATGGAGATCGACACGGTCCCCACCGGTGCCCTCGCCCTCGACATCGCCCTCGGTGTCGGTGGTCTGCCCCGCGGTCGGGTCTGTGAGATCTACGGCCCGGAGTCGTCCGGCAAGTCCACCCTCGCCATGCACGTGGTGGCCGAGGCCCAGCGCAACGGCGGCATCTGCGCCTATGTCGACGCTGAGCACGCCATGGATCCGGTGTACGCCAAGGCCATCGGTGTCGACGTCGACGAGCTGCTCATCTCCCAGCCCGACACGGGCGAGCAGGCCCTCGAGATCACCGACATGCTGGTGCGCTCCGGCGCCCTCGACGTGGTGGTCATCGACTCGGTGGCGGCCCTCACCCCCCGGGCCGAGATCGAAGGCGAGATGGGCGACAGCCATGTCGGCCTCCAGGCCCGCCTCATGTCACAGGCCCTGCGCAAGCTCACCGCCAACCTGAACAAGACCCAGACCATCTGCATCTTCATCAACCAGCTGCGCGAGAAGATCGGCGTCATGTTCGGTTCGCCCGAGACCACCCCTGGTGGTCGGGCCCTGAAGTTCTACTCGTCGGTTCGCCTCGACATTCGCCGCATCGAGTCCATCAAGGACGGGGTCGAGGTCGTGGGCAACCGCACCCGGGTCAAGGTCGTGAAGAACAAGGTGGCCCCACCCTTCCGGCAGGCCGAGTTCGACATCATGTACGGCAGGGGCATCAGTCGCGAGGGCTCCCTGCTCGACATCGCGGTCGACGAGGGCTTCGTGAAGAAATCGGGTGCCTGGTACACCTACGAGGGTGAGCAGCTCGGTCAGGGGCGTGAGAACGCCAAGACCTTCCTCATCGAGCACCCCGAGATCGTGATGGAGGTCCAAGACAAGGTCCTCTCCGCGGTGGGCATCGGCGAACCCACCATCGACCTCACCAAGGACGACGCCGATCTGGACCTCGAAATAGACCTCGACGCCCCCATCTCGCTGGACGACTAGGGGATCTCGCGAGCCGGGCCGGGAGACGGTACCCTCGTCTTCCGGCCAGCACCGCCCGCGCGCGGTCCCGCGAGCTGACAGGAGCAGGCCAGTGGGCCTCGACAGCATCCGCACCGGACTCACCTTCGATGATGTACTTCTGGTGCCTCGTCGCTCGACCATCCGGTCCCGACAAGACGTGTCTCTCGCCACCCGGCTCAGCCGGAATGTCGAGATGCAGATCCCCGTGGTTGCCGCCAACATGGACACCGTCTGCGAAGACGAGATGGCCATCGGCATGGCCCGCCTGGGGGGTGCCGGCATCATCCACCGGTTCCTGCCCATCAGCGACCAGGCCCTCATGGTCAAGCGCACCAAGGAAGAGGTGTCGGGTGGGGTGGTCGGCGCCGCCGTTGGCACCGACCACGACATGATCGACCGGGGCCAGGCCCTGGTCGAGGTTGGTGTCGATGCCCTGGTCCTCGATATCGCCCACGGTCACGCCGAACACTCGGTTCGGGGTATCGAGGCCCTCAAGCAGGCCTTCCCCGACACAGACGTGATCGCCGGCAACGTGGCCACCCGCGAAGGAGCCCTCGACCTCATCGAGGCCGGCGCCGACGCCATCAAGGTGGGCGTGGGCCCGGGCGGCGTGTGCACCACTCGTGTGGTCGCCGGAGTCGGCGTACCCCAGCTCAGCGCCATCGACGACTGTGCCGGCATCGACGTACCCGTCATCGCCGATGGAGGTATCAAGGCTTCGGGCGATATCGCCAAGGCGCTCGGAGCCGGCGCCAGTTCGGTCATGATCGGCTCGATGTTCGCCGGTACCAAGGAAAGCCCGGGCGAGACCGAGCAATCGGCCCACGGCCTGGTCAAGCGGGTGCGGGGCATGGCTTCGTTCGAGGCCGTCGAGCTCCGGGCCGAACGCCACGGCGAAGAGGTCGACGATGAGTACTTCGAGCAGAGGGCACCGGAGGGTGTCGAGGGCACCGTGCCCTACAAGGGCGAGGTCGCCAAGCTCGTCTACACCCTCATGGCCGGCCTCAAGTCGGGTATGTCCTACAGCGACGCCCACTCGATCGCCGAGTTCTGGGCCAACTCCGAGTTCATCCGCGTGACCCCAACCGGTATGCGCGAGAACATGCCTCACGCCACCAACCGCTAGCCAGTGAGCGCCGCCGAGCTGGTGCTCGCGCTGGTCGTCATCTCGACCGCTTCAGCGGTCAAGGCGCTCACGGGTACCGGGTTCCCCCTCCTGGTGATCCCCGTGCTCAGCCTCGTTCTACCCCTCGAAGCCGTGGTGGCGATTGTCGCCCTGCCCAATGCCGTGGCCAATGTCGCCCTGGTGGGACGCGAACGATCGAGCTGGCCGGCCACCCGTGACCTACCAACCCTGCTGGGTTTCGGCGCTCTGGGCGCGATCGGTGGCGTGTTCATCCTGGTGTCGGTGCCTGAGCGGGCCCTGTTGGCGGTACTGGCCGTCCTGGTGGTGGGCTTCGTGGCCAATTCGTTGTGGCGGCCCGAGTTCGCCATTGCTCCCACCTGGGGCCGGAAGCTGTCTCCTGTCGTAGGCCTGGCGGCCGGTCTGAGCCAGGGGGCGCTGGGCATCTCGGGCCCCATCGTGGTGCCATGGATCCACTCCTATCGATTGCCCCGCAACGCCCAGGTGCTGTCGGTGGCGGCCATCTACCTCCTCGCCGGATTGGCGCAGGTCGCAGCTCTGGCCCTGAGTGGTGAGTACAACGCCGAACGGTTGGGCCTCGGCCTCGCCGCCATCGTCCCCACCCTGGCCGCCATCCCCGTCGGGGCGAGGTACCGCTACCGGCTGGGTCGGGCCACCTTCGACCGGGCCGTTCTCGCCGTCATCGCAGTGTCCGGGGTATCGATTCTCGTGCGGGCCATCGCCGGCTGACCGGTAGCCTCGGTGTCTGTGAGCCGCACCGAGGCGGCGCGGAGGCAGAGTGCGATGAGTGGCCGGGAAGGCGAACCGAAGGCAACGGGTCGCAGCTACTTCGTGCGCACCTACGGATGCCAGATGAACGAGCATGATTCGGAACGGATCGCCGGGCTTCTCGAAGCCGATGGTCTGGTGCCGGCCGAGTCGGAGTCGGCCGCGGACGTGGTGGTGCTCAACACTTGCTGCATTCGCGAGAACGCCGACAACAAGCTCTACGGGAAGCTCGGCCACCTCAAGGCCCAGAAGGGCCAGCGCCCCGATCTCGAGATCGTGGTGGCCGGCTGCCTGGCCCAGAAGGACCGCGATGAGGTTCGCCGGCGGGCGCCTCATGTCGACGTGGTCTTCGGTACCCACAATGTGGGCCGGGCCGCCGAGCTGTTGGCCCGGTCCCGAACCGCTGGTCCGGTCACCGAGATTTGGGAAGAAGCCATGCTCGAGGAGCACGAGGCCTTCCCGTCAGCACTACCGGCCAAGCGCGACTCCGACTACGCGGCCTGGGTCACCATCCAGATCGGATGCGACAACTCGTGCGCCTTCTGCATCGTGCCGTCGGTGCGGGGCCGCGAGATCTCCCGGCCCTTCGGCGAACTGGTGGCCGAGACCGAACGGCTGGCCTCCGAGGGTGTGGTCGAGGTCACCCTGCTTGGACAGAACGTGAACTCCTACGGCCGCGACCTCACCTCCCGCCTCCGCCAGGAACCCATCGAGGAATCCACCGAACGCATCTGGGCTGGTGATGCCTGGGCCGACGAAGGGCAACGCCGGCCCCGTCCCCTGTTCGCTGACCTGCTCACCAGGGTCGGGTCGGTCGAAGGAATTCGTCGGGTGCGGTACACGAGCCCCCACCCCAAGGATCTGCGCCCGGAAACCATCGCGGCCATGGCCGACACGCCCACCGTGTGCCCCCACCTCCACCTCCCCCTTCAATCGGGCAGCGACACGATTCTGGCCGCCATGCATAGGGGCTACACGGCCGAGCGCTATCTGGAGAAGGCTCTGACGGCACGGGCCAGCATCCCCGATCTGGCCCTCACCACCGACATCATTGTCGGCTTTCCCGGTGAGACCGATGCGGACTTCGAGGCCACCCTCGAGGTCGTCTCCGCCGCCGAGTACGACTCCGCCTACACCTTCGTGTATTCGTCGCGACCCGGTACCGAAGCGGCCGAGCTGGTGGATGAGTTCGTCGACCCAGCCCTTGTCCGTGACCGCTACGACCGCCTCCGCACCGTCATCGAGGGGTCGGGACTGGCTCGGCATCGGGCCCGGATTGGGCGCACCGAGGAGGTCATCGTCGAGGGCCCCAGCAAGAAGGATCCGGCCGTCACCACCGGCCGGACCAGCCAGAACAAGCTCGTCCACTTCCGGTCCGCCACCCCGATCCGCGTCGGGTCATGGGCCGACGTCACCATCACCGATGCCGCTGCCCATCACCTGACCGGCGAGCTGGTCGAGGTCACCGCGGGACCCCGCCACAAGCGCCGCATCCCCGTCGTCGCCGGCTGAGGCCGGTTTCCGTGGATTTCGGAGCCCCGGCGCGGCCGGTCCCCGCGATGGTGGCCGACGCCCTTCGGTCGGGCGGCGCCCGGTGTCAACAGCGGGCCGCAGCGGTTGGGCCGTCGTTGGCCGGAGAGGCCGAACGGCTGACCTGGCTGGGCACGGTCGGAGTGGCCGCGAGCGAGGTGGTGCTCCTACACCGCGAGCCCGACGGCCACGAGTGGCTCGTCACCCGGCCGCCCCCGGGTACTCCGGCGTCCGCCGGCGAGCACCACTTCGACCCCCAAGGCCTGGTCCTGGGGGTGGCCCGGCTCCTTCGCCAGGTACACACCCTTCCGGTCGAGGACTGTCCGTTCATGACCGACACAGACGGCCTGGTCGCTGCGGCTCGGCTCCGAACCGAAACCGGTGTGGTGCCGGCCGTTGGGTTCGACGAGGCCTACCGCGGGTTCGAGCCGGCAGACCTCCTGGAGCGGGTGCTGGCCATCCGCCCCGAAGAGGGCGGCGACCCGGTGGTGATACACGGCGCGCCCTACCTCGAGCATCTCTGGCTCGACCGAGGCCAGACCGGGGGAGTGGCCGGGGTTGGTTGCTTGGGGGTGGGCGATCTACACCTCGACCTGGCGATCGTGGCTCGCAGCCTGGTGGCCCACCTCGGACCCGAAGCGGTCGCCGCCTTCCTCGAAGCCTACGACCGGGCGGCCCCCGATGATCCCGCCCAGCCCTCGCTGCTCCGTCTCGACTTCTTCGCCGCTCTCAGCCAATTCCTCCCCGGGCCGGGCGACTGATGCGACCTCTGACCATCGTCGGCCCCACCGCCTCGGGCAAGTCAGCGCTCGCCCTGGGGGTGGCCCGTGCGGCGCCCGGCTACGAGCTGGTCTCGGCCGATTCGATGCAGGTCTACCGGGGCATGGACGTCGGCACGGCCAAACCCAGCACCGCCGAACAAGCCGAGGTCCCCCACCATCTCGTCGATGTCGTTGATCCCAGCGAAGAGTGGTCGGTGAGTCTGTTCCAGGACCGGTTCCGTGACGCGGCCACAGAGGTTCGGAGCCGGGCCGGCGAGGTGATCCTGGTCGGTGGCACCGGCCTCTACGTGAGGGCCGTGGTGGACGATCTCGACATCCCCGGACAGTGGCCCCAGGTCAGGACCGAGCTCGAAACCGAGTCGGACACCGAGACCCTTCATGCCCGTCTGGCCGATCTCGATCCCATGGCGGCCGGGCGCATGGAGCCCAACAACCGGCGCCGGGTACTGCGAGCCCTCGAGGTCACGGTCGGCTCGGGTCGACCCTTCTCGTCCTTCGGTCCCGGCCTGGAGGAGTATGGCGACACCGGCTGGGTGATGGTGGGCCTCCAGCTCGACCGCCACGAGCTGGACCGGCGGATCGAGGCTCGGTACCAGACCCAGCTGGCGGCCGGCTTCCTCGACGAGGTCTCCCGTCTGATTGACAGCCCCGATGGGTGGTCGGCCACTGCCGCTCAGGCCCTGGGCTACAAGGAACTGGCCGGACACGTCAGGGGTGAGTGCAGCCTCGACGAGGCCCTCGATCTGGCCCTGGTGCGAACCCGCCGGTTCGCCCGCCGCCAGCAACGTTGGTTCCGCCGCGACCCCCGCATCACCTGGCTCGACACCACCCGCCCCGAGTCCGATCTGGTCGCACGGGTATTGGAGTTGGGCGAAGAAGCCGGTTGACAAATGCATACCCGGTATGCATACTGAGTATGTATGACAGTTCGTGACGCTCTCCTGGCCCTCCTCGACGAGGAATCGAAGTACGGCTATCAGCTGAAGGCCGAGTTCGAGGCGGCTACTGGTGAGGCGTGGAGCCTCAACATCGGCCAGGTCTACAGCACCCTCCAGCGACTGGAGCGCGACGGCTTGGTCGAGTCGCTCGGTCCCGACAGCGAGGGCCGCGAGCGTTATGAGCTCACTGCGGCCGGCCGAGCCGAAGGGCAGGCCTGGTTCGACAAGCCCGTCGAGCGCACGGTTGCCGCCCGCGACGAGCTGCCCATGAAGGTGCTGGTGGCCGTGGCCACCGAAGTGGTGGCTCCCGGCCGCGTCATCGCCACCCAACGGGCCTCGACCATGACCGCGCTCCAGGACGCCACCGCTCTCAAGCCTCAGGCGGTGGAGCTGGCCTGGCGTTTGCATCTCGATCGTCTGAGCCTGTTGGCCGAGGCCGAACTGAGGTGGCTCGACCTGGTCGAGGAGCGTTTGGCCGCTCCTGGCACGACCCTGGTGGCCTCCTTCCGATCCGAACCGACCGAATCCAATCTCACCGAGGTGCCCCGATGACCAGCTCCGAATCCCCAGACGCCGTGCTGGTCATGCAGCAGGCGTCGCGCAGTCATGGTGACGGCGGCGAGCGGGTGGATGCCCTCGTCGATGTCGACATGGGGGTGGCCGCCGGCGAACTGGTGGCCATCACCGGGCGCAGCGGGAGCGGCAAGTCGACCCTGGTGAACCTGGCCGGCGGGCTCGACCAGCCCACCGGTGGCCGGGTGCTGGTCGATGGCATCGACCTCGGCGGTGAGAGCCCCAAGGCGCTGGCCGAGATTCGCCGTCGACACGTGGGCTATGTCTTCCAGAACCTCAACCTCCTGCCCACCCTCACCGCGGCCGAGAACGTCGCCCTACCCCTCGAATTCGACGGCATCCGACCGGCGCCGGCCCTTGCGGCGGCCCGGGAGGCCCTGGGTCGAGTCGGACTGAACGATCTGGCGGGCCGCTACCCGGACGAGATGTCGGGTGGCCAACGCCAGCGGGTGGCCATCGCCCGAGCCGTGGTTGGGCCGCGCCGCCTGATCCTGGCCGACGAGCCTACCGGGGCCCTCGACGAGCTGACCGGCGAGGCGGTAGTGTCCCTGCTCGTCCACCTGGCATCGGAGGGGGCCGCCGTGGTCCTCGTCACCCACGATCCGGGCCTGGCCGCCTATGCCCACCGGGTGATCCGGCTCCGCGACGGACGGATCGACCAGGTGACCGAACGATCGGCCGTACCGCCCACGCCCGAGGAGCTGCGGGTATGACGGCCGTTCTCCGCCTGGCCCGCAGGTCGCTGCGTCTTCACCTCGGGCGCTCGGCGCTGGTGGTGCTGCTGATCGCCATCCCGGTGGCGGCCGGGGTGGCGGTGGCCACCGCCAACCGGTCATCCAGGGTTACCGCGCAGGAAGAGCTGCGCTCCCAGTACGGCTCGGCGGTCATGGTCGTTGAGCACCACCTGAGCGTGTGGGGTAAGTGGGCCATCCCGTCGGCGGACCGTTCGGCTGTCGCAGAGCGACGGCACCAGGCCTCAGAAGAGCTGCGTCAGGCCATGGCCGACCTTCCGGGGCCGATGGTCGAGCGTATCCAGTACCGGTGGTGGGGTGACGGCAACTGGCGGCTCGTTGACCTCGACCTCGAGAATCCGGTTGCCGAGGGGGTGTTCCGGATGGAGGCCGGCCGACCCGCGGCCGCGGCCGGCGAGGCCGTGCTGTCCACCCATCTCGCCGATCAGCTGGGCGTGGGCGTCGGTGAACGGGCCGACATTCCCGCGGTCGGTGCCGTCGAGGTGGTCGGCACCCTGGTGGACGTGACCGCCCATCGCGACAATGTGATCGTGGTGGCCGCCGGGCAGATCCCGGCCCTGGAGCTGTTCGATCTGATCGAACTGCGGAGCGACTACAGCGACCAGACCTTCCTGCTCGGCCACAGTCTCTCGCCCGAAGACCAGGAGGCGCTCAGATCCGAGTTCGGGGCCGCGGTCGGCATCTTCGATGCGACTGAGTTCCGCGCCTACGGCGACCGGGCCCACGGCGACGGGGCCTTCGACCCTTTCAACCGCCCGGAGCAGCTCTCGACGCTCATCACCGGGGTGTTGCTGGTCGAGGCCGCACTGCTGGCCGCCGCCGCCTTCTCGGTGGGAATCCGACGGCGCATTCACCAAGCCGGTCAGCTCGCCGCCGTCGGAGCCAATCCCCAACAAGTCCGCCGGGTCTTCCTGGCCGAGGCTGGGTTCCTCGGCGGTGTCGGTGCCTTCGTCGGAGCGGTGTTGGGCCTCACCCTGGTCTGGCTCAATCGGGGCCGCTTCGAAACCCGGCTCGTCGAAGACTTGCGGTGGGACCTGGCCGACGTGATCGGCCCCGCCTTGCTGGCCACCGCCGGGGCGCTGGCCGCCGCGTGGCTGCCGGCCCGAACCGCGGCGCGAACCCCGGTGGTCACCGCCCTCGCCGGCCGGGTTCCGCCCGCTCGGCTGCCTCGTTGGTATGCGGGGGGCGGGCTCGTCGTCGCCGGCGTCGGTCTTGCCCTGATTGGCTGGGGCTCCAACCAGGTCGGCACTGGTGACCGCGGGGATCTGACCACGGTCGCGAACAGTATCGGCGCCCTGTTGATGCTGGCCGGTGCCGTTGCGGTGGCGGCGGTGATTCTCGGTTGGCTGGGGAGCCGCTCAGGTCGATTCCCCGGCCTGCTCCGGTTGGCCACGCGCGACTCGGCCCGCCAGCGGCTGCGCAGCGGGTCGGCGGTGGCGTCCCTGGTCACGCTCTTCACCGGGGTGGTGGTAATTGGCACGGGCATGGCTTCGGCCACCGACAGCTGGGGCGTTCCCGACCACGAGGGGATGTCCGACGATCTGATCGTGCTCGATGGCCACCTTGGGTCGGGGTTCGACGAAGGCCTGTCCAACGAGGAGATGTTGAGCTGGATTGGTGAGTTCGTGACGGTAGCTGAGGTGGTCGAGGTCCGCGAGGCGCGGACCGCCAGCTCGGGCTATCTCGAGTTGCGCCCAGTCGATGGCCGGAGCGGTTCAGCCCCCAGCTACCACCGGCTGGGGGTGGCCGATGAGGCCACCCTCGATCTGCTCGGTGTCAGTCCCGCTGGGCGTGAACTGATCGGCGCCGGCCGGATCATCGACGTCCACCCCGACTCACGTAGTGGCAGAGTGTCGGTGGCCCTCCACGATCCGACCTGGAGTCAACCACCCGGGAACGGAGGATTCCTCGCCGTCGAGCGGGCCGAGGCCGCTCGCTACTCGGGAGACGAGTTCGTCGGCTACCTCGCGTCGGCCCGGACCATCGAGGAGCTGGGGTTCGTCATCGAGGCAGGCCCGGTCATGATCAGGACTGACGCCGCGCTGACCCAATCCCAGATGAGAGGGATCTACTTGGCCCCCTACGGGCTGGCCGTGAGCGGTCCGTTCGACGGCCCATCGGTTCCCACCCCCGGCAAGGTGTTGGCCATCATCATCGGCGCCATCACCGCACTGGCCCTCGTCATCTCGCTGGTGGTGGCCGCCCTGGTGGCCACCGAGTCGGATCGCGACATCCAGACCATGGTGGCGGTGGGCGCCCCGCCGCGGATTCGGCCCCGACTGCTGGCGGTGCAGACCTGGTATCACGGCACCGTGGCATTGGCTCTGGCCATTCCCGCCGGGTTGTTGATCGCCAACGCCGTGCTCAACCGCGATCGCTTCGACTTCGAGTTCCGGGTGCCCTGGGCCACCCTGGGTGTCCTCGCCCTGGTGCCGGTGCTCAGTGCCCTGGTGATCGCCCTGGTGATGCGATCGGCAGTCCCGGCCGTGTCACGCCGCCTGACCTGAGCCAACACCCTCGATTTGGGGCAGCTTCACCCACACAAAATGTGGTGAACCTGCCCCAGAACGAGAATGGAGGGGGAGAATCAGGGGGCGGTGCAGGAAACGCAGGTGCCGTGGTAGATGATCTCGGCCCGGCCGAGGGTCATGCAGTGGGTCTCGTCGGCGGTGAGGGTTGGCGGGGCGACCTCGTGCTGCACGTCGAAGACCTGGCCGCAGCCGTCACACACCAGATGGTGGTGGTTGGGGGCGACGTTGGGGTCGTAGCGTTTGGAGCGGCCGTCGAGGCTGAGCTCGCGCAGTTCGCCCATCTGGGTGAGCTCGTTGAGGGTGGAGTACACGGTGGCCCGGCTGATCTCGGGCAAGATGTCGGTGGCGGCCTGGTGAACGGCGTCGGCGGTCATGTGCACGTTGGGGCCCTCGAGGACCTGAGCCACCACACGGCGCTGTGACGTGAGCCGATAGTCGCGGTCGCGCAGACGGGTGAGAAGGCTGGGATGCACCTTGTCAGTATAGCGACACAAGATCCCGGAAAGTCTGGCTTTGTAGGAACTCCGGATTCAGATAGAGTCCAGGCCGGAGCCGATGCCGTCGGCTCCCGATCACCTAGTCCACCGAGCAAACAAGGAATCACCCCATGGATCTCCAGGGCACAAAGACCCATCAGAACCTCAAGGACGCCTTCGCCGGCGAGTCACAGGCCAACCGTCGTTATCTCTATTTCGCCAAGGTCGCCGATGTGGAGGGTTACCCCGAGGTGGCCGGCAACTTCCGCGAGACCGCCGAAGGCGAGACCGGCCACGCCCACGGCCACCTCGACTACCTCAAGGCCGTGGGTGATCCCGCCACCGACGAGCCCATTGGTGACACCGCCTCCAACCTGAAGTCGGCCGTTGTCGGCGAGACCCACGAGTACACCGAGATGTACCCGGGCATGGCCAAGAGCGCCCGCGAAGAGGGCTTCGACGAGATCGCCGACTGGTTCGAGACCCTGGCCAAGGCCGAGAAGAGCCACGCCGGCCGCTTCCAGGAGATGCTCGACTCCATCGACTGAGGCGGGGCCTTCGGGGCTCTGTCCGACTCTGAGGTGATGACATGACCGAGAGCTCAGGCAATATCTCGTACTCGCCCACACCGGGTCTCAGCTATGACACCGCCGATCCCGTCTACTGGGACGCCGGGGGTCTGGCCCAGGAGATCGAGCGGACCTTCGAGATCTGCCACGGCTGCCGGCTGTGTTTCAAGTACTGCGACTCGTTCCCGTCGTTGTTCTCGTTCATCGACGAGCGCCACGACGGGAGCGTTCGCGGCATCACCGACGCCGAGACCGAACAGGTCATGGACGAGTGCTTCCAGTGCAAGCTGTGCGAGGTCCAGTGCCCGTACACCGTGCGCGACCAGCACGAGTACCAACTCGACTTCCCCAAGCTGGTGCATCGCTACAAGGCCCAGCGCACCCGCCGCGTCGGAGTGTCGTTCCGCAACAAGGTCCTGGGC
>JAAEMS010000006.1 GCA_024225275.1 Actinomycetes bacterium | reverse complement strand
TCTGCCCGGCCGCTTGGGAACGCCCGACATGATGCTCGAGGATGACCCTCGCGCCGACCCGCCGAGGGCGTGGTGTCGGAGGCCAAGGTCATCAAGGGCGTCGACGGCAACGACGTGACCCTGTTCGTCCACCGGCCGGTCAACGCCAAGGGACCCCTCCCCGGCATCCTCCACCTCCACGGCGGAGGTATGACCATCCTCGAGGCCGCAGGACCCGGCTACGACCCCTGGCGGACTGAGTTGGCGGCGGCCGGGCTGGTCGTTGTGGGGTCGAGTTCCGCAACGCCGCCGGCAACCACGGACCCCATCCGTTCCCGGCCGGTCTGAACGACTGTGGGTCGGGTCTCCGGTGGATGGCCGACAACAAGGAAGACCTCGGCGTGTCCCACATCGTCGTGTCGGGCGAGTCAGGGGGCGGCAACCTCACCCTGGCCACGGTTCTGGAGGCCAAGGCTGACGGGAACCTCGGTCTCGTCGCCGGCGCTTACGCCCAGTGCCCGTACATCTCCGGGATGTACGCCACCAAGGAGGTCGCCCTCCCCTCGCTGTATGAGAACGACGGCTACTTCCTGGACGTCGCCATGATGGGAGCGCTGGCCCGGGTCTAGGACCCGGCCGCCGGGCACGACACCGACCCTCTGGCCTGGCCCTACCACGCCCCCACCGCCGACCTCGAGGGCCTTCCCCCTCATGTCATCTCGGTCAACGAGCTCGATCCGCTCCGCGACGAAGGCCTCGCCTACTTCCATGAGCTCCTGGCCGCCGGCGTCAGTGCCGTCAGCCGTACCGTGAACGGCACCTGCCACGCCGGCGACTGCATCTTCCGGGGCGCTATGCCCGATGTCTACGCGGCAACCATTCGCGACATCAAGAGCTTCGCCGACTCCCTCTGAGCGTCGGGACGAACCCGCCCATCCCTCGGGTGAGTCGGGGCGCCACCGGGGCCGAGTCACCACCGGCCGGACCAGGGCGCTACCTTCGAATCCAGAGTTCGACCCAGACCAGGAGCCCTTTCATGCCCGACGCATTCATCATCGACGCCTGCCGCACTCCCCGGGGCGTCGGCAAGCCGGGCAAGGGCGCCCTCGCCCACCTTCATCCCCAACACCTGGGGCGCACCGTGCTCGAGGCCCTGGTGGAGCGCAACGGCTTTGACTCCGCCGAAGTCGACGACATCGTGTGGGGTACCAGCTCCCAGGTCAGCGAGCAGAGTGGCGACCTGGGCCGGATGGCGGCCCTCGACGCCGGGTACGACACCAAGGCCAGCGGCGTGACCCTGGACCGCTTCTGCGGTTCGGGCATCACGGCCACCAGCTTCGCCGCCAACGCGGTGATGGCCGGTATGGAGGACCTGGTCATCTCCGGCGGTACCGAGATGATGTCGCTGCCCAAGAAGGGCCTGCTGCCCATGGGCGCCAACAATGTGCACCTCCAGGAGCTCCATCCCCAGCCCCATCAGGGTGTGTGTGCTGACGCCATCGCCACCCTCGACAACATTCCCCGCGACGCCCTCGACGCTCATGCCGCCGAATCGCAGGCCCGGGCCGACCGAGCCATCAAGGAAGGTCGCTTCGACAAGAGCCTCATCCCCGTGATGAACCTCGACGGCACCGTGGCTCTGGACCACGAGGAGTTCCCCCGGCCTCAGACCACCGCCGAGTCGCTGGCCGCTCTCCAGCCCAGCTTCGCCGCAGCCGCCGACTACCGCCACGGTGACTCCCCCACCTACCGCGAGCTGGTCGCCCAGAAGTTCCCAGACCTCGAGATCGAGCACGTCCACCACGCCGGCAACTCCTCAGGGGTGGTCGACGGGGCCGCCGCCATCCTCATGGCCTCCGAGGGTTACGCCAAGGCCAACGGCCTCGAGCCGCGGGCGCGGATCGTGGCCACCGCCAATATGGGCGACGATCCCACCCTGATGCTGAACGCACCCGTACCGGCGGCCAAGAAGGTGCTCTCGCGGGCCGGGATGACCATCGACGACATCGACCTGTTCGAGGTGAACGAGGCCTTCGCGGTGGTCTCCGAGAAGTTCCAGCGCCTCCTCGACCTCGACCGCGACAAGGTGAACGTCAACGGCGGAGCCATGGCCCTGGGCCACCCCATCGGCGCCACCGGAGCCATCCTCATCGGCACCTTGCTCGACGAGCTCGAGCGCCGCGACCAGCAGGTGGGTCTCATCACCATGTGCGCCGGCGGTGGCATGGCCCCCGCCATCATCATCGAACGTGTCTAGCGGCCAGGAGTCAGACCCTTCCCTGAACGTGAGGCGAATCGCGTCGCCGGTGACGCGATCGGCCTCAACCTCGGGTCAAGAACAGTACGCGACTGACACGACGACACGATCCAGGGAGAAGATCGAGATGGCTGACGAGTTCCAGGGCATCATCAACCGCGAAGCGAAGGACTCTCAGCCTTGGTGGCCCAAGCCCGCACTGCCCGAGAAGGGCAGTCCCAATATCGTCGTGATCCTCCTCGATGACACCGGCTTCAGTCATCTCGGCTCGTTCGGCTCGTTCATCGACACCCCGAACTTCGACCGCCTGGCCAACAACGGTCTCCGCTACACCAACTTCCACACCACCGCCCTGTGTTCCCCCACCCGGGCGTGCCTGCTGACTGGTCGCAACCACCACTCGGTGGGCATGCGGGCGGTGTCGAACTTCGACACCGGGTACCCCAACATGCGGGGCCGCATCGCCCCCAGCGCGGCGACGTTGGCCGAGGTACTGGAGCCCATCGGCTATCACACGATGATGGCCGGCAAATGGCATCTGGCCCCGATGCGCGAGGCCTCGGCCGCCGGCCCGTTCACTGACTGGCCCCTCCAGCGGGGCTTCAATCGTTTCTACGGGTTCATGCAGGGCGAGACCGACCAGTTCCACCCCGAGCTGTGTGCCGACAACCATTTCGTGGACCAGCCGGACCGACCCGAGGACGGCTACCACGTATCCGAGGACCTGGTCGACCAGTCGATCGACATGATCCGTAACCAGACGTCTCTGGTCCCCGAACGCCCCTTCTTCCTCTACCTGGCCTTCGGGGCCACCCACGCCCCCCACCAGGCCCCCGACGACTACCTGGCCAAGTACCGGGGCAAGTTCGACGAGGGCTGGGATGTCTGGCGTCAGCGGGTCTTCGAGCGCCAGCTCGAGATGGGGGTCATCCCCGAGGGCACCCAGCTGGCTCCCCGCAACCCGGGGGTGAAGCCGTGGGACGAGCTCAGCGCCGATGAGCAGGCCTTCGCCTGCCGGCTCCAGGAGGCCTTTGCCGCCTTCCTCGATCACACCGACGCCCAGGTGGGCCGCCTCCTCGACTCGCTCGAGACCCAGGGCCTGCTCGACGACACCATCGTGTTCGCCCTGTCCGACAACGGCGCCTCCCAGGAGGGCAACGCCACCGGGGTCATGGACGAGTTCCGCTACTTCAACGGCATCCCCGAGGACATCGACGAGGTGGTCAAGCGCCTCGACGACGTAGGCACCCGCCGCAGCTTCAGCAACTACCCGTGGGGATGGGCCCAGGTCGGCAACACCCCGGGCAAGCGGTACAAGCAGAACACCCACGGAGGCGGTGTGCGCGACCCCCTCATCGTGTCCTGGCCCTCGGGTATCGACCCGTCCTGCCGGGGCCAGATCCGCAGCCAGTTTCACCACGTCATCGATATCGCGCCAACGATCCTCGAGCTTCTGGGCATCGATGCTCCCGACACGGTCAAGGGGGTCGACCAGCAGCCGGTCGAGGGCATCGGCATGGCCTACACCTTCGCTCCCGAGGCCGCCGACGCCGACGCCGTACCAACCCAGAAGACCAGCCAGTACTTCGAGATGTTCGGCCATCGCGCCATCTGGGCCGAAGGGTGGAAGGCAGTGACCCATCACCCCGACGGCATCCCGCTCGAGGCCGACACGTGGGAGCTCTACCACCTCGACGAGGACTTCTCGGAGATGAACGATCTCGCCGAGGCCGAGCCGGAGCGGCTGGCCGAGATGATCGACCTGTTCTGGGACGAGGCCGAACGTTACGGCGTCCTGCCCATTGACGGTGGTGGCACCCGTGGCCTCTTTGCCGGCCACCCCGTGCCGGGCACCCCCCGGGCCCGCGATACGTTCGTCTACCGGCCGCCCGTCGACCGCATCCCCATGGACTCGGCCCCCGGCTTCGGCGCCCGGGGGTGGTCTCTGCGGGCCGACGTGAGCCGCTCGAGCACCGATCAGGACGGCTCCATCCTGGCCGTCGGGACGGTCAACAACGGCCTCGTCGCCTACGTGAAGGACAACCGACTCGTCTATGACCACAACTACTTCGGGACCCACACGACCATTCGGTCCGATGAGATCCCCGCCGGTGACGTGATCCTGGGCGTCGACTTCGACCGGGTACGCCGCGGTCCGGCCCGGGTTCGGCTGTGGGCCGGCGACGACCTGATCGGCGAAGGTGTAGTCCCCAACGTGTCGGTGATGATCTCGTCGATCGGCATGGACGTCGGCCGCAACCCGACGGGCATCAGCGACGACTACGAGGCCCCGTTCGAGTTCGCGGGCATCATCAACCGACTCGAGATCGCCACCGTTCGGTCTATTCCCGCCGAAGACGAGAAGGCCGCCGAGATCCGGGCCGCTCTGGGATCACAGTAGCGACCTGGTGTCGCCCCTCCATGGGGGAACGAGAGGAATTGGGCGGCGTAATCGGCCCCACCATCGTCGAGTCGACACCATGGTGGCCCGATCCGCCGCCGGTAGAGGGCAAGCCCAACCTCGTGGTGCCCCTCGCCCCGGCCGAGATCTACCGCCTCGACCGCGAACGGGTGCAACGAGGATTCACCCAACAGTGACGGCCCGAGCACGTCAGGGTCGAACTGGGCGAGCCACCAGGCGGCCGGCGGGAACATGGCGAGAACCTCGGCCATCCCACGTTCCGCCCCTCAGACCGCACAGATGGTCGGCCCGCTCCGTGGCCCCATCGTTCCCTCTCCGGCATCCTCGGGCTCCACGCCGGTAGTGTCCGGCTCCATGACCGTCGAGGAACACCCGAACGGGGTGCGTACCCGTCCCGCCACCGAAGCAGACCGGGCCCGCTGCTTCGAGCTGATCGAGAGGCTGACCGGCGAATCGCCCACCGACCGCTGGCCGGAGGTGTTCAGCTCCCATCTGCGCGGGGAGCGGGGCGCCGTGGTCGTGGCCGAGAACGACGACGGCATCCTCGGCTGCGCCACGGTGTCGTACAACATGGCCATCAGGTACGGCGGCGAGTACTGCGAGCTCGAGGAGCTGATCGTCGACGAATCAGCCCGCGGCCTGAACCTGGGCCGAATCCTGGTGCAGCGCACCCTGGACGACGCCAAACGCCGGGGGTGCGCGGAGATGGGCCTGTACCTGGTGCCCACCACCGAGGGCAACCGGGGTTTCTACGCCAAGCTCGGCTTCGAGGTCCTGGGCACCGAGATGCGCCAGATCTTCGACTGAATCCGATCTAGGAGTAGCCGATCGACAGGAGGTTCACCACCGGCTGGTAGAGCTCCTCCAGGTAGGCAACGTCGTCGGCGCTGAGCTCGATCTCGCACGCCTCGACCAGCTGGTCGAGCTGTTCGATCTTCGACACACCCACCACCGGGGCAGTGATCTCAGGCTTGTTGACCATCCAGGCCAGCGCCACCTGGGCGGGCCTGGCCCCCAGGCGTTCGGCCACCTCGATCACTCGGTCGGCGATCGCGAAGTCGGCCTCTCCGCGGTAGAGCCCCTCGGTGCGGGCTCGGTCCTGTCCGCTGGACCGGCTGGTCGAGCCCTTGTCGAAGCCGCCCCTGTACGAGCCGGCGAGAATGCCCCGGGCCAGCGGTGACCAGGGCATCAGGGCGATGCCGTTCTGGGCGCAGTAGGGGTTCATCTCCCGCTCTTCCTCGCGGTAGATGAGGTTGTAGTGGTTCTGCATGGACACGAACTCGGTCCACCCGTGCATGCGAGCAGTCATCTGGAGCTCGGTGAACTGCCAGGCGAACATCGACGACCCGCCCAGGTACATGGCCTTGCCGGCCTTGACCACGTCGTGGAGGGCTTCGAGGGTCTCGGTGATGGGAACCTGGGCCTGACCCGGCACCCCGTGGGGGTGGCGGTGGATGACCAGTTGGTCGACATAGTCGAGGCCGAGCCTGCTCAAGGAGGCGTCGACGGCCTCCAAGATGTGCTTGCGGGACAGTCCGCCCTGGTTGGCACCCTGGCCCAGCGGCATGGCGATCTTGGTGGCAACGACGAACTCGTCACGGGGCAGGAGGTCGCGAAGCAGCTGACCCACCACCTCTTCGCTGGCACCCAGTCCGTAGACATCGGCACAGTCGAAGTAGAGCAGGCCCCGCTCGATGGCGGCCTCGAAGATCGGGCGGGCCGCATCGACCCCCAGGGTCCAATCACCCTGGTGACCGCGACCGGGCTCGCCGAAGTTCATGGTGCCGAGGCACAGCTGGGATACCCGCAGCCCGCTCTTCTGGCCCAACTGGACGGTTTTCAGCATCAGGTGCCTCCCTGGGAGTCAGTAGTTGGGGTGGGCTCGTCGAAGCTGACGATTACCGCAGCGTTGGCGATGGCGATGCCGTCGTCACCAACAGGGGGCGGCACGTAGAGGCCCCCCTCGAGGACCGTGACGGTCACGGTGCCGAACGGAACTTCGGCGGCGACGGCCTCTGCGTTCACCGAGGCGGGCTCGGACACACCGATCATCACCTCGATGTGCATGTCGTGATGTGACTTCCCCGCCGGTCCGAAGAAGCTGAGACTGGTGTGACGCAGAGCGTCGGACACCGCCCTCCTCGCTGCTTTGGTGTGGTCGCGCCCGTGGACGTCGACCCCCATTCCCATTTCGGTGACCCATCGAACCAACGGCATGGACCCGACCGTAGTCGGCCACCCCGGGAGAGCGCTCCGCGGCGAGAAGGCCCAGCCCCGCTCCTCCCCCAGGTCAGCGGGGCTCTTCGACAATGGTGTTCTCGATGGCGCCGATGTTCTCGATCTCGATGCGGCACACATCGCCGGGCACCATCCACGCCGGAGGATCCATGGCCGCGGCCACACCCGACGAGGTACCGGTGGCAATCACGTCTCCGGGCATCAGGGAGCACACTTCGGACAGGGCGGCCACCAGCTCGAAACAGTCGAAGATCAGGTGCTTGGTGTTCGAGTGCTGGCGGACCTCACCGTTGACCATGGTCTTGATCTCGAGGTCGTGGGGATCACCGACCTCATCGGCCGTCACGATCCACGGACCCATCACGCCGTGGGTGTCGAACGACTTGCCCAGGGTGAACTGGGAGGTCCGACGCTGATAGTCGCGGACACTCACGTCGTTGACGATGGTGTAGCCGGCGATCACGCCGGGGGCGTCGGCCGCCGAGACGTGCTTGCACTCCTGTCCGATCACGAAGGCGAGCTCGCCCTCGTAGTCGAGGCGCTCGGACACTCGAGGCCGCCAGACATCGTCTTTGGGTCCGGTGATACAGCTGGGCAGTTTGACGAAGACCGTGGGGTACTCAGGTGTCTTGGAGTTGGTCTCGGCGATGTGGTCGGCGTAGTTCAGGCCGATGGCACAGAACTTCTGGGGGTTCGGCACCGGAGCACCGAGCCGGGCACCGGCCAGCGGAGACCGACCCTGGCCCGAGCCAATGGCGCCAGCCACCGCGTCGAGCCCGGCCTGACCCTGGGCGAGCAGCTCGGGCATGGATCCGGGAAGATCCGGTGCGGCCACGGACAGGTCGACGACGTCATCGCCGTCCACGGCGGCCAACACGTCGCCGGAATCGGTGCGGAGGGTTGCGAGTTTCATGCCCGCGGACGCTAGTCGGCCAGGAGAGGCAGGGCCACGTGCTCGGTGAAGGCCGGCCATATCCGTCCACCGAGCTCATCGGCGTCGG
>JAAEMS010000005.1 GCA_024225275.1 Actinomycetes bacterium | reverse complement strand
TCGGTCAGATAGAAAGTACCCAGCGTCTCGTCGTGGAGGCGGGCGAACAGTTCGGTACCGGCGAAGAACTCGTAGCAGTGGGCGCCCGGAAGGCGCTCGACGTCGGGGTGTGATTCGAGGAGTCGGTCAAGGGCGCCACCCGTGCCGCAATCGGCGTAGGCCACGAACGTCGGTTGCTCACCCCGGCCGCTCAGGGCCTGCTCGACCGCAGGGACGATGCCGTCGGGCCGGTTGTGGAGGTTGGCCGGGAGGTATCGGACCTCGACCGAGTCGGCGAGCCCCCCCGCGCTCAGCACGAGGCGGAGATCCTTGGCCAAGGCACCACAGGCGATGATCAGCGGTGTGGTCGACATCGAGCTGGTGGATCGGGCTCAGGCCCGGGCCGATGGGCCCGGCGGTTCGGCGGTGCGCAGACGATTGGCCGCTATCAGTTCCTTGGCGGTGTCGACGGCTACCGCCGCGTCGCGGCAGTAGGCATCGGCTCCGATGGCGTCGCCGAACTCCTGGTTGAGGGGGGCGCCGCCGACGAGTACGAGGTACTTGTCGCGCAGTCCCTTCTCTTCCAGGGTGTCGATGACGAGCTTCATGTAGGGCATGGTCGTGGTCAGCAGGGCCGACAGACCGAGGATGTCGGGCTGGTGCTCTTCGAGGGCGGCGAGGTAGGCATCGATGTCGATATTGATGCCCAGGTCGACGACCTCGAACCCCGCCCCTTCCAGCATCATGGCCACCAGGTTCTTGCCGATGTCGTGGATGTCGCCCTTCACGGTTCCGATGACCATCTTGCCCACCGGCTCGGCGCCGGTCTTGGCCAGGATCGGGCGAAGGATCTCCATGCCGGCCTTCATGGCGTTGGCCGACAAGAGGACCTCGGGCACGAAGAGGATGCCGTCGCGGAAGTCGACTCCGACGATGCGCATGCCTTCGACGAGGGCTTCGTTCAGTACCCGGTCGGCACTCCAGCCCCGGTCGAGCAGGATTGTGGTGCCTTCGACGATCTCGTCGGCCAGGCCGTCGTAGAGGTCGTCGTGCATCTGCTTCGGTAGCTCCGTGTCGTCCAGGGTCGCGAGGTCGATGTCCTCGTGTCCCTCGTCGGCACCGTCAGTATCAGACATCCCGCTCCCCCTCCTCGGTTCCACGATGCGGATCGAATCCGTATCGTGAAATCTACCGTATAGTGTCCAAGGTCACACCAATCGGGGCACACCAAGAGCAATAGTGGGTGGGTGAACCTCGATGCGCTGCGCTCCGACACACCCGGCACCGCTCACGGCATCCACTTGCTGGCGGCCGGCTCGGCCCTGATGGCCCGCCCGGTGATCACCGCCGTGAAGGACCACCTTGATCTCGAGGTCCAGATCGGTGGGTACGAAGCCCACGCCCGTCAACGCGACCAGTTGGAAGGGGTGTACGACTCGGTGGCCACCCTGGTTGGTGGTCGGGCCGACGAGATTGCCCTGGTCGAGAACGCCACCGTGGCCTGGTGTCAGGCGTTCTACGCCCTGCCCTTCGAACCGGGCGATCGAGTGATCACCTGCGAGGCCGAGTACGGGGCCAACTATGTGGCCTACCTACAGCGGGTCCGGCGAGACGGAATCGTCGTCGACGTCGCACCCAGCACCCCTTCGGGTCACCTCGACACTGAGGCCCTCGATGCCATGATCGATGACCGGGTGAAGCTCATCGCCACCACCTGGATCCCCACCAACGGTGGACTGGTCAATCCGGCGGCCGAGATCGGTCGGGTGGCCCGGGCTCACGGGGTTCCCTACCTGCTCGATGCCTGCCAAGCCGCGGGGCAGATGCCAGTGGACGTCGAAGAGCTGGGCTGCGACTTCCTGTCGGCCACCGGTCGCAAGTTCCTGCGCGGTCCGCGGGGGACCGGCTTCCTCTGGGTCCGGGGCGAGCTGATCTCGGACCTGGAGCCCCCCATGATCGACCACTACGCGGCCGACTGGGTGGCCACCAACACCTACGAGCTGCGCCCTGACGCCCGCCGGTTCGAGAACTGGGAGAACGCCTACGCACTCCGGGCCGGTCTGGGCGTCGCGGTCGACTACGCCCTCGACCTCGGGCTCGACACCATCCAGGAGCGGGCCTGGGGCCTGGCCGCTCGGTTGCGGGCCGGGCTCTCGGACATCGATGGTGCCCAGGTGCGGGACCTCGGAGACCAACAGTGCGCCATCGTCAGCTTCACCATCGAGGGCGTCGACCCGGTGGCGCGGGTGGCCGAGCTCCGGGCCGGCGGTATCAGCATCGGGGCCACCGACCCGGCCAGCACCCGCCTCGACGCTGAAGCCCGCGACCTGCCGATGATGTTCCGGGCCGCCCCGCACTACTACAACACCGAAGCCGAGGTCGATGCCCTCCTCGACGCTCTGACCTGAGGCGAGGTCAGCTCAGGGGCAGGTCCGGCGGTGTCTCGAGCAGGGTGATCGTGGCGGACTGTCGCCTGGTCAGGGACCCGACGATCAGGATCAGGGCGATGCTGGCCGTCACCCAGACCAGGTTGGAAGCGATCTGGTACCCCAGCGCATCCTTCACCGACTCCACGGTCCTGTGGTCGGTTGACCAGATCCGTAGCACCCCGGCGAGCAACAACAGGCCCCACCAGATGTTGATCAGCTGGGGGGCCTTGGGGACCGGTTGCTCCACTGGCGAGGTGCTGGCCTCCCAGGTCTGTCTCATCATCTGGAGGGGGCGGGCCAGGTTCAGGACCGGCACGACCCAACCCCATATCGCCCAGGCCGGAGGATAGGTGAGGTAGCTCAGTCGCAGTCCCGCGGTATTGCTCGCCAGGCGGTAGAGCCAGGCGGTCGTAGCGGCCCCCACCAGCACCAACATCCCCAGCTGGAGGTGCCAAATGGAGTCGTAGGCGTCCGCCGCCGCCCACAGCGCATCGGTCGAGCCGTCCCCGGTCTGCCACGCGGCGAGGGCCCGCCAGAACCGCACGGCCAGGACAGAATCAGTGACGGTCAAGGCCACTTGCACCCCGACGCTGACCTGGACCACCTTGGCCCAACCCTTGATCGGCCGGACCGGCAGGCGGTAATGACGGGTCGGGCCGGCCTCGGGCTCAGGGGGCGGCAGGGGCGGTGTGGGGGGCTCATCCATTGGGTAGGAGCGTCTCGGCCAGCTGGGTCACGTCATCCATTGGTCGCTTCCCATCGGTACCGCCGGTGTTGCTCTGAGCCCGACGCCGACATCTAGGACCCTCGCAGCAAGGCTCACCGGCTGCCGGTCTCGGTCGATGGATGTGACCCGATGAGCTCGAGGCCTACCTCAGATCCCACCGGCAACTCTCAGGGGAGCCACTGGGCGATGGCCTCGCCGATCTCATGGGGACTGTCTTCCTGGATGAAGTGGCTGCCGGTGACGGTGATCTCGGTCTGGTTCGGCCAGGTCCGGCAGAAGTCGCGCTGGACGCCGGTGAGGATCGCTCCGGGCTCGGCATTGACGAAGAGCTTCGGTAGGTCTGACTCGGCGAGCCAGTCCGAGTAGTCCTGGGCGATCGCGACCACGTCAGGGGGCTCGCCGTCGATGGGGATCTCGCGAGGCCAGGTGAGGGTGGGACGACGGTGCTGGGCCTCGACGAACGGCCGCCGGTACTCATCGTGCTCCTCGATGCTGAGGTCGCGCACGATCGAGCCCGGTAGGACGCGCTCGACGAACACGTTCTTCTCGATGACCATGTCCTCGCCGGCCCCTGACCGGAAGCCCTGGAACACACCGCGGGCGGCCTCGGGCCAGTCATCCCACGATGCGACTGGGCCGACGATGGCCTCCATGTACGCGATACCGGCCATCCGGTCGCGGTGGCGGTTGGCCCAGTCGAAGCCCAGCGCCGAGCCCCAGTCGTGGATGACCAGGATCACATGGTCACCGAGGTCGAGCTGGTCGAGGAGGCCGTCGAGGTAGAGGCGGTGCTCGACGAATCGGTAGCTCCCGGGACCGGTGTCGTCGAGCTTGTCGGAGTCACCCATGCCGATGAGGTCGGGAGCGATGCACCGGGCCCGATCAGAGACGTGGGGGATGATGTTGCGCCACAGGTACGACGAGGTCGGATTGCCGTGCAGGAAGACAACGGCGTTCCCTTCCCCGGCCTCGTGATAGGCCATCTGCCTACCCTCGACGGTGGCGTACTTCTTCGTCAGGGGGGCGGTGCTGAGAGGTGTGTCGCTCATGGGCAGGAAGGTAGTGCAAGGCGGGCGGGACGGGGCGGGTCAGACGATGAGAAGGCCCACCCAGACGGTGAGAGTGAACCCGGCCATGGCGATGAACCGCTCCCAGTCCGGTCGAACGGTGCCGGGACCCTACCGCGGGGCGGAAGTAGCCTCTGGAGCGACCGATGAGGGAGAGGAACGTTGGTGAGTGAGAGCTCGGATCTGTCGAAGCGGATGCAGTCTCTTCGTGCCGGGCGCAAGGCCCGCCGGAAACGTGACGACCTGATCCGGCGGATCGGCGAGCTGACCTACGCGCAGCAGACCGATACCGGGGCCAGTCACGAGATCGAGATTGCCCGCCTCGTCGAGGACGTTCGTCACCTCGAGCGTCAGGAGGAGCTCCGCCGGCGGGAGAACCTGATCGAGGGCGGCTGATCCTCGAGTCAGGTAGAAGAACCGGCGGTCGGGCCCGGGGTCGAGATGCCCCCTCGCTCAGCCAAGGGCGGAGCGGAGCTTGTCGTGAACCCGGCCCAGCTCGTCGATCATGGCGTCGACGTTGCGGGCACCGGCCTGGAAGATGGCGGTGGCGTTGATGGCCGCCCACTCGAAGCCCATGGCCTGGATCTCCTCGGCCCGGCGAACCACCCCGTCGTGGTCAGCGTAGAAGCGCTTGCCGGCCTCGTCCTGGGGGGGCGGTGCCAGCATCAGCTGGAGGCCGATCTGGTCGGGGTCGCGGCCGGATTCGTCGGTGTAGCGGCGGATGTCGTCGATGGCCTGACGGATCTTGTCGTCGCTGCCCATCGCCGCGCCCATCCAACCGTCGCCCCGTTCGCCCACCCGACGAAGAGCGGCCCGCGAACTGCCTCCGATCCACACCGGCAGTCCGCCCTCCTGGGGAGGCTTGGGCTCCATGGCCATAGCCGTCACCGCATAGTGGGCGCCGTCGAAGTCGACCGGGTCGTCGCGCCACCAGGCCCGCATCAGGTCGATGGCTTCGTCCATGCGCTTGCCCCGGTTGGTGAAGTCCTGCTCCAGCGCGTCGTACTCGGACTCCTGCCAGCCGACGCCCACGCCCAGCCTGACCCGGCCCCCGGACATGGTGTCGATGGTGGCGATCTGTTTGGCCACCAGGGTTGGCTGCCGTTGGGGCAGGATGAGTACCTCGGTGGAGATGCCCACGTGCTCGGTGACCGCCGCGATGGTGGCCATCATCACGATGGCCTCGAGGATGGGCATCTTCGGCGGGTACATCGGCGCCGGCCGAGTCTCGGTGGGATGGCCCATGACCACATGGTCGAACACGGCGATCTCGTCATAGCCAATGCTCTCGATGGCGACGGCCATCTCGCGGACCTTCTCCGGGCCTTCGCGGAAGGCAACACTGGGGAACTCGACAGAGAGCTTCATGTCAACCCTTCAACGCCGAGCGGCGCACGAATCCGACGCCGGCCTGCCGGCTGGCTATGCGCCACCCGTCAGCGGTGCGGCGGAAGACATCCCGATACTCGCCCAGGATCACCGGCTGGTCGTCGAGGTCGGGGACGCGGGGCTTCTCTTCGGAGTACCGGTAGAGGGTGAAGTAGCTCAGCGCCTCGGCCTCGTCATCGCCGGTGATGGTCACGGCGACGTTGGAACTGACGTGCCGACTCTTGGTGTGGCCGCGGTCGCGGCCGAAGAAGGCCAACAGCTCGGCCTGCCCTTCGTAGCGGTCCTCGCCCGATTCCCACACGGCGTCGTCGGTGAACAGATGGACCATCTCGGCCCCGGGTCCGAAGTCGGCGATGTGGGTGTAGCGGGTGATGATCTTCTCGCAGGCTCGCTCCGCGGCCGCTCGATCGTCGTCGTTCATGGGTCCCCCTGGTCGGTTCGGCGTCGATCGTAGGTCGGTCGTCGGCGCCCCCGCCGGCCCGGGACCAGCGTCGCTACACGAAGCGACTTCTGTTCAACGCGTTCTCCATGGGGTGTGGGGCCGCTCCGAAACCCGCGGTGAGGGTCGTTTCCTGAGGGCAACGGCTCGGGTGGTGGCTCGCAGGACCACAGCCGCCAATTTGGGCGAGTTCGGTACGGCCAGCAGATGGAACTCGCCCGAGAAGCCGGGCCCCACGGTCCGCCGTTAGCTCGCGCGGGAGCCTGGCGGTCCGCCGGGAGGCGGCGAAAGCCTGGGTATGACCTCGTTCGCGAGGCGTTCGAGGTTGGTGGCCATGTAGTCGGGTTCGATGCTCGGGGGCAGGCCCGAGGTGGCGATGTCGGTGATCCCGAATGTGTCGATGAAGTGGCGCAGCTGGGTCACGCACTCGTCGGCCGTGCCGATTATCACGCTCTGGGGGATCGAGTCGGGATCGCCCCAGCCGTAGCGGTCGGGGGTCTCGGCCATGAACCGGGTGTAGATGCTCATCCGGTAGCGCTCGGCCTCGCGCAGCTTGGGCCAGTCGCGCTCGCGGTCGTCGGTGATGTAGATGGTGCGGATGAGTCCGACGCGGTGGTCGTCGGGGTTGCCGCCGTCGGCGGTGACCGCCACCCGCCACGGATCCAGCACCTCTGACCGCTTGCCCTGGGGCAGCAGGTTGGTACCGAAACGGGCCGCCCGCTGGGCGCCGGCCTCGCTCATGGCCGCAATCCAGAGGGGTGGCCCGCCCGGTTGGATGGGCTTGGGGTGAACGTCGATGTTGTCGAGCTGGTACCGCTTGCCCGAGAAGCTGAAGGGGCCGTCGCCCCACGCCAGGCGCAGGATCTGGATGCCCTCCTCGGTCATCGACACCCGGTTCTTCAGCGGCACTCCGAAGGCGCGGAACTCCTCGGGGACGTACCCCATGCCGATTCCCAACTCCATGCGGCCGTTGGAGATCTGATCGAGAACTGCCATCTCCTCGGCCAGCCGGATGGGGTGGTACAGGGGGAGCAGGGCGATGTCGGTGGAGATGCGGATCCGCTCGGTGCGCGCCGCTATGGCGCCGGCCAGGGGCTGGAAGGCGGGGAGGTAGCCGTCCTCGCAGAAGTGGTGCTCGGTGAACCACACATGGTCGAAGCCCAGCTGGTCGGCCAACGCCGATTGCTCGAGGGTGGCGGCGTAGACCTCACCCATGGTCGTGTCCTTGGAGGGATCGAGGCGGCAGTCGTACATGACGCCGAATCGGAGGGGTTGAGCCATGGCCGGACACTAGGTCCTTGACATGTCTAATGATCTTAGGCACGATGTCTAAGATCATTAGACAAAGGGAGAGGCTGATGCGCCACCAACTGAAGACCGAGATCACCATCGATGCGCCGATCGAGGAGGTGTGGGCGGTGCTCACCGACCTCGACTCGTTCCCCGAATGGAACCCGTTCATGACCGCGGCAGCAGGTGTGGTGGCCGAAGGAGAACGACTGGAAGTCACCATCCGGCCGCCGGGGGCCAAGGGATCGACGGTCAACCCTCGGGTCACCGAGCTCCAAGCGGGCAGGGTCTTCGAGTGGCTCGGTCACGCGGGGATGAAGGGACTCTTCGACGGCCGTCACCGGTTCGAGCTCGAACCGGTCACCGGTGGCACCAAGCTGATCCACGAGGAGTACTTCTCCGGGCTGTTGGTGCGGCCGGCACGCGGCTGGCTCAACCGGAAGGTCAAGCCCGGCTTCGAGGCCATGAACCAGGCTCTGGCCGAGCGCACGGCCACGCGGGCCTTGACCCGCTAGAACACTTCCATGGCACGGAAGGTCGGCATCACCCTCGACGATGTGGTCGACGCGGCGGCCGCCATCGCTGACCGCGACGGCCTCCAGTTGGTCACTCTGGCCAAGGTCGCGGCGGCGCTCGGTGTCCGGTCGCCGTCGCTGTACAGCCATGTCGACGGCCTCGACGGCCTCCGGCGCCAGCTGGCGGCCCGGGCCGCGGACATGCTGGCCGCCGTATTCGCCCGGGCCGGAGCCGATGGGGAGCCGGGCCCCGATTCGATCCGGAGAGCCGCGGTGGCCTACCGCCAGTTCGCCCATGGGCATCCCGGCCTCTATGCCGCGATGTCGCCCGCCCCCGACCCTGGCGCTGATCCTGAGCTGGCTGCCGCCTTCGCCGAGCCCGTCCGGGTGTTGGCCGGGTTGGTGGGTGGATCGTCCGTTCCCAGTCTCGATGCCTCCACCGTGCACCGGATCCGGGTCCTGCGCTCCTTGCTGCACGGCTTCGTGAGCCTCGAGCTGGAGGGTGGTTTCGGGCTGCCCGAGGCCCTCGACGACACGTTCGAGCTGGTCGTCGATTCGCTGATCCTCATCGCGGGTTCATCCCCGGCCGGGGGTCCGGGGACTGGTGGATGACGCGTCGATGACAGTCGATGGGCCGCCTTCGCCACCTCGATCCTGCTCGCGGTGATCGTCCAGTTCTTCACCCCGGTCGTCGCCATCCCCATCCACGGGGGCATCCAGCTGGTGTCCAACGGGTCGCGGGCCACCCTCCTGCGCCAGCAGGTCAACTGGTCGGCGGTCGGGTGGGCCTCGCTGCTCCTCCTCCCGGCCGCCATGGTCGGGGTCGAGCTGGCGACCTCGATCCCGGCGTCGGCCGTCCGGTTGATCATGGCGGCCTTCGGTGCTCCGCCCTGACGCCGGCCACCGCCGATCCGAACGGAGTCTGGTGGCCGTAGGAGCGGTGTCCGGATTCCTCAACTCGACCGTGGGCGCGAGCGGTCCGGTGACCTCACCGTTCTTCCGCGCGGTCACCGCGACCCACGCAGCCTTCGTGGCCACCGCCGCGGCAGCTCAGGTGGTCGCCCATTCCTCGAAGATCGTCGCGTTCGGGCTCGATGGATTCCCGATCGGCGACTACCTCGGTCTGATCGCGATCGGAGCCGCAGGGGTGACGATGGGCAGCCTGGTGGGCACCCGCCTTCTGGGTGGGGCCGGTGAGGCTCAGCTGGCCCTCCTGTTCAAGGTGGTGCTCACCGCCCTGGCCCTGCGGATGATCACCCAGGCCGTGCCCTAACGCTGGTGAGCGAGGAGGCCCTTCTTCACCCTCACCGCCGGCATCCAGCGGGGCCCAGCGGTGGCATCGATCCGGGCCACGAAAGCCTCGTGGTGGGCCTCGACGAGGCCGCACAGCGACAGCGTGGCCTCTGCCCCGACCTCCTGCCAGGCCGGCACGGTGAGCGCGTCGGTCCGGGCTTCGAGATCCAGGCGGAAGCGGCGGCCCTGGTCGTTGAGCCCACCGGCCGAGGCGAGGCCCTTGGCCTCGAGGCGGGCCCAACCGGCAGCAACCGTCGCGTCGTCGTTGCCGCGGCTGCGGGCGATCCACTCCTCGTCGCCGTACTCCTCGACGTCGACCATGGCGGCATGCAACAGGCCGACCTCGACATCGTCGAGGTCTTCGCTGGCACAGAGAGCCCAGTGGTTGTCGCCCCGGAGCTCGCGCAGGCAGTTGACGGCCAGCCAGGCCGACAGGGCCGACTCCTTGTCCTGGGGGCGGGGACCAGCCCGATGGGCGGCGAACATCGGCCGGGCGCCCAGGTGGACCGAGTCAACCCCACGCCATAGAGACTCCGCCAGTGGGCCCAGCTCGTGGGTGAGCCCGGGGGCGATGTCGTCGAGGCCGGGCTCCACGGCAGCGTCGCGGACCTCGAGGATCGATTCGGTGCTGGTGATCCCGCGGTACATGTTCATCACTGCTTCGATGACGGCCGGGCTGATCGAGTAGGTGGTCGCGGCTGCGACGGCCGGGCTCGGATCACCCAGTGACGCGAGGCGCCAGGCCACCACCCACCCGGTGCCGTTGGCCACGCCCAGGGCCTCGTAGCCGGCGATCGCCCCCGGGTCCCACATCATCCAGCCGACCAGGTCGTGGCCGGCCACCCCCGCTCGAGCCGTGAGTGCTTCCCAATCGGTCATGGAGCAAACCTAGTGCTCCACCACCAATCCCTGTAGGCCCCCAATCGTCTGTGGACAGAGCACCAGGACGCGGGCACGAGCTCAGGGCGCCCTGTGGTGCTCGCTCCGGTCCCGGGCCATGAAGCGGGCGGTGGCGGCCACCCGGCGGCCGCCCCGGCGTAGCCCCCGGACGGTGGCCTGGCCGAGGTCGTCGAGGACCTTGCCGTCGTCGTCGGTGTCGAGGAACCGGTGCATCCGGCCCGCGGTGCGTTGGACCCGGCCGCTACGGACCTGGTCGGTAGCCACTTCGAGGAGTTTCACCCCGGCCACCGCCGAAGCGACTCCAACGGCGGCCTTGGTGACGGTGCCCATGGCCAAGGGAGCGAGGGCCGCGAAACCGAGCTTCACCACGGTGGGGGAGAGTCGGGTGCGTTCGGCCACCGAAGCGATGGCCGAATCGAGCTCGTCGCCGAAGATGTGACCGAGGATGGCGAGGCTGGGTCCCTTGCGGAACCCGCCGGCGAGGAAGGCGGCGGCGGTATCGACCCGTGAACCGTCCTGGTCGCGGGCGACGGCCCAGGCGAGGTCGGCGGCTCCGCCCCGGTGGGCGTTCTGGTCGAGGCGCTTGAGGATCACCGGCATGGCCGTACCGACCAGGCGCCGGGTGTCTGATGAGCTGATCCCAAGCGACCGCCCCAGCGACCCGATGGCGCGTGGCGACAACGACTGTTGGAGAACACCACCAACCCTGGCCATCATCAGAGCCTACTGCGGCCCTCGTCAGAACTAGATGGCCTCGATCCGGTCCTGCAGCATGGTGTCTCGGCGTAGAAGGCCAAGTCTCCGCGTACCCAGCAGTCAGTCACCGCAGGGTCTGGTTCCAGGCGCCCTCATCGGCGCGGGGTTCCTTGGCGAGCCCCAGAACCCTTTCGCCGACGATGTTGCGCTGGATCTGGTTGGAGCCCGAGTAGATGCTGGCGGGGCGGGCGCACAGGAGGTGATTGACCCAGGTGGCGGCCTTGTTGTCGCCGGTGGCGTCGGGGGGTAGGGGCACGTGGCCGGCCTGCCCGTCGTGAGCCGCGGCACCCGCCCCGAGCAGGTCGACTGCAGCCACGGTGATGTCCTGGTAGAGCTCGCTCCACATGACCTTGTTGATCGATGACTCGGGTCCGGGTGCCCCACCGGAGAGAACCGCGGTGAGGGTGCGCATTCCTGAGTAGCGGAGGATCTCGGCGCGGCTCTCGAGCCCGGCCAGGGTCTGCCTGACCATGGGGTCGGTGGACTGGCCGGTGTCGCGGGCCACCTCGACCAGCCGATCGAGAAGTGAGCGCATGACCAGTGGCACGGTGGTGGCGTCGCCCCCGCGTTCGAACATGAGGAGCTGGTTCGTGACCCGCCAACCCTCGTTGGGTTCACCGATCACGCACTGGCGGGGGGTGCGGGCATCGGAGAAGAAGACCTCGTTGAAATCATGGCTGCCGACGGCGTTGACAATGGGCCGAACCTCGACGCCGGGCTGGTCCATGGGGCAGAGGAGGAAGGTGATACCCCGATGCTTGGGCGCGTCGGGGTCGGTGCGGCAGAGGACGAAGATCCAGTTGGCGTGATGGCCTTCGGAGGTCCAGATCTTCTGCCCGTTGATGACCCATTCGTCGCCGTCGAGCTCGGCTCGGGTGCCGAGGCCGGCCAGGTCGGAACCGGCGTTGGGCTCGGAGTATCCCTGGCACCAACGATCCTCGCCGGAGAGGATGCGGGGGAGGTAGTGGCGCTTCTGCTCCTCGGTGCCGGCCACGATGATGGTGGGACCGATCAGGTTCATCCCGAATCCGTCGGTGGGCGCGCCCAGGGGCGCGCCCGCCTTGGTGAACTCCTCGTGCACGATCACCCGCTCGATCGGGGTCAGGCCCCCGCCCCCGTATTCGGTGGGCCAGGCGGGAGCCAGCAATCGCTGATCGTGGAGCAAGGTTCGCCACTGCTCGAGCCATGAGGCCCGCTCGTCTTCGGCCAGGCTGTCGAGACCGGTCCAGCCGGGAGGGAGGTGCTCGGCGAGGAAACCTTTGATCTGGTCGCGGTAGGCCTCGGCTTCGGCCCCATAGGTTGGATCCATGCCGGGAGAGTAACTCGCGGAGCCTCCCCGGCCCATCGCCGGGGCCGACAGCACCCCGTCTGGGGCAGCTCTCGATCTGAGCTAGAACGAGGCCATGTCCAAACAGATCGAGATCAAGGGTCGTCGGGTGTCCTACCAGGAGTCGGAGGGCTCAGGTCGGCCGGTCCTGTTCATTCACGGCAACTCGGCTTCGGCTGGCACATGGGCGGCCCAACTCGATGGCCCCATTGGTCGGCGGTATCGATGTGTCGCCCTCGATCTCCCCGGCCACGGTGATTCCGAAGCGCCCGTCGACCCGAACGACTGGTCCCTACCCGGCTACGCGGAGGTGGTGCGTTCGGTGGCCGAGGCGACCGACACGACCGATGCCGTCCTCGTGGGCTGGAGCCTGGGCGGACACATCGCCCTCGAAGCCGTGCCCCAGTTCCCCGAGCTGGCCGGCGTGGCGATCTTCGGCACGCCACCCATGGGGATGCCACCCTCCATGGAACAGGCCTTTCTTCCCAGCCCGGCCATGGGTGCCACCTTCGCGCCCGAGCTCGACGACGAGCTCGAGCGGCTCTTCGTGGAGGGAATGGTGGCGGCCGGGTCCGACCTCGATCTCGACGAGTTCTTCGTCGATGTCCGCCGCAGCAATGGGGGAGCCCGGGCGGGCCTGGGGGCCTCGATGCTGGAAGGCCGGTTCCTCGACGAGCTCGAGGTCATCAACGGTCTGGCGGTACCGCTCGCCATCATCCACGGGGTGGAAGAGCAGCTCGTGTCGGGTGACTACCTCGACAGTCTGACGCCTCCCAGCCTGTGGCGAGGCGCAGTCCAGCGGATATCAGGGTCGGGCCATTCGCCCCACCGCGAGACCGCCGACCAGTTCAACGCCCTGTTGGGCGAGTTCCTGGCCGACTGCTGAGCCCGGCCCATTCGGTTCCGGTCCCGGTCCTTGGCCGCCGCCGGCCCCCTGTACCGGCCCAGCTGGGTAGGGCGCTCTTCGACTCAGCTCACCTAGGTTGACAGGATGACCCGCCCCGAGGTGCCGTCCATCCCGCTCCAGGCCGACGAGCAGACGATGCTCGGCGCCTTCCTCGACTTCTACCGGGCCGAGTTGCTCGATCGGGCCCACGGGCTCACCCAGGACCAGCTCCAGATCGCCCTACCCTCATCGTCGCTCACCCTGTCGCGGCTGATCGGTCACATGAGCCTGGTCGAGGACCACTGGTTCACCGTTCGCTTCGCGGGGGCCGGGGCTTCGGAGCCCTGGGCCTCGCTTGATTGGGATGCCGACGGGGACGCGGAGATGACCCTGGCTCAGACCTGGCCGGTCGAGGAGTTGGTGGAACGGTTCGAGCGATCGGTAGCCGAGTCTCGGGCCCGAGCGGCCGCCGCCGAATCACTTGACCAGTTGTCGGTCAAACCGAACCGCGAGGGGGAGCACTGGAGCCTCCGGTGGATCCTGGTGCACATGATCGAGGAGTATGCCCGCCACTGCGGGCACGCCGACTTGATTCGCGAGTCGATCGACGGCGACCTCGCCCGCTGAGCCTCAGGCAGCTCGTGCCGCGACCAGCAATCCGCATCGCCCCGTCCGACACGGTGAACGCCCGCGTCGTAGACGACGGTCACGGCGGTGGAAGTACCCGTGCTCGTTGTCGTACCAGCCCGTGAACTCTCCGCGCTGAGTTCCAGAGAACTGGGATCCGGCGCGGGAAGTTGGGGTGGGTGCCAGGGCTCAGAAGGCGATCAGGCCGGGTCGGTAGTCGGCAGGAGGCTCGAAGCCGAGCAGGTTGAACAGGGTTGCGGCCACGTTCGACAGGCCGGCGTCGGCCGGCGGGTCGATGCGGTACCCGCTGGTGGGGGCGGGGTCGTGGATGGCGAAGGGCACCGGGCTCAGGGTGTGTGAGGTCTTGGGGGAGCGTTCCCCGTCGGTCTCGGTGTACATGATGTCGGCGTTGCCGTGGTCGGCTGTGTAGACGAGCACCCCTCCGAGCTCGTCGATGACCCGTATGAGCTCGCCCACGCACGCGTCCTGGGTCTCCATGGCCTCGATGGTGGCCTCGAGGTTGCCGGTGTGGCCCACCATGTCGCCGTTGGGGAAGTTGATACGACCGAACTGGTACTGGCCGGAGCGGAGCAGTTCGATGGTCTGGTCGGTGATCTCCTCGAGCTTCATGGCCGGAGTCGTGTCGAACTCGACATTGTCGGAGGGGATCTCGACATAGGTCTCGAGGTCGGCGTTCACATGGCCCGACTTGTTCCCGTTCCAGAAGTAGGTGACGTGCCCGTACTTCTGGGTCTCGCTGATGGCGAAACTGTGCAGCCCTTCATGGCAGGTGAACTCGCTCATGGTCCGATCGATGGAAGGGGGGTCCACGAGATAGTGCTCGGGTACCTGGAGGTCACCGTCGTACTGGAGCATGCCGGCGAAGTAGACGTTGGGGTGGGCGCCCCGGTCGAAAGCGTCGAAGTCGGCGTCCTCGTAGGCCTGGGAGATCTCGATGGCCCGGTCGCCGCGGAAGTTGTAGAGCAGGACTGTGTCGCCACTGGTCATCGGGCCGACCGGGGCGCCGTCATCATCGACGATGACGAACTCGCCCAGGTACTGGTCGCCGGTGTCCGACTCGGCGTACATGGCCTCGACCGCCTCGGTGGCCGACCCGAAAGCCCGACCAATGCCGTGGGTGTGGCAGTCGTAACCCCGCTTCACCATGGCCCAGTCGGCTCCGTAGCGATCCATGGTGATCGTCATGCGTCCCCCGCCCGATGCAATGCGGTAGTCGATGTCCTGGCCGTCGGCCGTTCCGTGCTCGTTCAGCTTCTCCAGGACCTGCTCGGTCTGGGCGATGTAGTCGAGGGCCGAGCGGGCCGGTACGTCGCGACCATCGAGGAGGATGTGCACCCGGGCCCGCGTGACCCCTTCGTGGGCCGCCCGCTCCAGCAGTTGGTAGAGGTGGTCGTTGTGGGAGTGGACGTTGCCGTCCGAGTGGAGGCCGAGGATGTGGAGCGTCGCCCCCCGGGCCTGGTTCACGGCGTCGGCCCATACCGAGGACTGCCAGATGCGGCCATCGGCCATGGCCTGGTTCACCAGCTTGGCTCCCTGAGCGAAGATCCGGCCCGCGCCCAGGGCGTTGTGGCCCACCTCACTGTTGCCCATGTCGTCTTCGGACGGCAGCCCCACCGCGGGGCCGTGGGCCAGAAGCTGGCAGTAGAGCTCTGATTCGAACAGGCCGTCGAGTACCGGTGTGGCGGCCTCGGTGACCGCGTTCCAGGGTCCCTCGGCTGCCACTCCGACACCGTCGGCGATGATGAGCAGGACGGGCCCGGGGCGGGGGGCGAACGAGGGGAGTGGGGCGAGTGATTCGACCATGACCTGAGAGTACCCAGATGGGTCAGGGAGTAATACCCGCAGCCGCGTCCACGATGTCGTCCTCGCTCACCAGCACCAGGTTGGCGGCTGCCCCGAGGGGCACGAAGGAGTCGGCTGCGGCCACCCGGCGGATCAACCCGGTGAAACCGCCCTCGACCAGGGTGGCGATGATGCCCTCACCCACACCGCCGGTACGTCGGGTCTCGTCGACCACCAGGACCCGTCCGGTGGCCGACGCCTCGCGGAGCAGGTCGTCGACGGGGAGGGGGGCCAGCCAGCGAAGGTCGAGGACTCGGGCCTCGATGCCGAGGTCGGCGGCCAGCCGTTCCCGGGCCCGCAGGCTCAGCCACAGGCCGTTGCCCCAGGTCACGATGGTCAGGTCGTTGCCCACCCCGTGGATGCGGCCCCGGCCAAGGGGTACATGGTGGTTGTCGGGCTCGGCCGTCCAGCGACCGTCGCCGTCGAACAGGTCAGTGGTGTGGTAGCGGGCGATGGGTTCGAGGAAGGCCGAAACCGAGCCGTCGCTCACGGCTGCGGCCACACAGGTCCGCAGCATGGCCCCGGCGTCCGAGGGGTGGGAGGGTGACGCGATGATCAGGCCGGGGATGTCGCGGAGAACAGCGACCGAGTTGTCGTTGTGGAAGTGCCCGCCGAAGCCCCGTTGGTAGCCGTACGCCGCGATGCGTACGACCATCGGGTTGCGGTACTGCCCGGTCGAGAAGAACGACAGGGTGGCGGCTTCGCCCCGGAGCTGATCCTCGGCGTTGTGGAGATAGGCCAGGTACTGGATCTCCGGGATCGGTAGGCGGCCGTCGAGGCTGGTGCCGAGGGCCAGACCCAGAATCGACTGTTCGTCGAGGATGGTGTCGAAGACCTGGCTGTCGCCGAACCGGCTCTGGAGCCCACGGGTCACCCCGTACACACCACCCTTGCGGCCGACGTCCTCGCCGAACACCAGGGCTCGAGGTCGGGCCGCCAACACCGCGCCGAGAGCATGGTTGATGGTTTGGGCGAGGGTCAGGGCCTGCCCGTCGCTGGCGCCGGCATCGGTGTCGGGGTACAGGGTCGAGGTGATGGGCTGGTGAAGGTGGGGTCGCCGGGGGGCCAGCGGCTCGATGATCTCCTTGGCTGATCCCAGCTCCGGTTCGTCGAGTAGGGCATCGACCCGGTCGCGGATGGCTTGGCGCTCATCGAGGTACCAGGCCACGAGGTCCTCGGGCTCGCAGTCGTTGGTGTCGATCACCAGCTGGGCTGTGCCGAGGATGGGGTCCTGGTCCAGGTCGGCGCGCATCGATGCCGGGTCGCGGTACGCGGTCTCGACGTCGGTGCCCGCGTGGCCCAGGAACCGGACGGTTCGCAGGTGGAGGATGGCCGGCCGGCCCGTGGCGCGGATCTCGGCGGCCAGGCGCGCCGTTTCGGTCAGCACCTGGTCGGGTTCGGAGCCGTCGATGGTGGCGAACCCCAATGCCGGCCTCTGAGCGGTGGACTGGGAGACCCAACCGTCGGGAGTGGGCACGCTGATGCCGAGCCCGTTGTCTTCGCACAAGACGAGGAGGGGGACAGGGGTGCCGCGAAAGGCGGTGTTGGCGGCCCAGTTGAGGGCGCCCTGGGCGGTCGAGTGATTCAGGGACGCGTCGCCCAGGGAACACACGGCGATCGAGTCGCGAGGCCAGGGGCTGTCCAGGGTGCCGGGCGGGTCGTCGCGCCCCAGGCTGATCGCCAAGCCGACGGCTCGGGGCAGGTGGGAGGCGATCGTCGAGGTTTGGGGCACGATGCCGAGGTTGTGGTTGCCGAACACCTTGTGCCGGCCCCCGGCGATGGGATCGGTGCTTCGGGCCAGCATGCCGCGCAGCACATCACCCACCGGATCCTGACCGTCGATCTGGGTGGCCCGGGCCGCGTAGAAGCCGCCCGAGCGGTAGTGGAGCAGGGCGGGGTCGGTGGGACGGAGGGCCAGGGCCACCGCGGCGTTGGCCTCGTGGCCGGCCGAACCGATCGTGTAGTAGCCGAGGGTCCGGGTCTGGCGTAGCCATCGTGCCGTGTGATCGAGGATCCGGCTGGTCACCTGGGCCTCGAACAGGGTTGCGGCGGTCAGAGGCTCGATCGGGGTGGATTCGGCCGATCGACTCAGCCCAGCGATGGCGCCGAGGAGTGACACTTCGACGGGATCGAGATCAGTGGGGAGGGTGGTCGACACGGTGTTCCTACCTGCTCGGGTCAGTCCGCGAAGAACTGCGCAGCGATCCGGTTGATCGTGTTTCGTGTACGGATGGTGGCCGGCCCCGTCAGTCGCTCGATGGCCTTCAGGTCCAGATCGGAGGCGCTCATGTCACCTTTCGGGAGCCACCAGAGATGGCGGTTCTCGAAAGCCAGAGCATCGTCGGTCGTCGAGTGGGTCAGTACCTCGTCGACGGTGGCTGGTGGCGGTTCTGTCTTGAGGCTGATCAGTTGAAGCTTGCCGGCTGAGGCCTCGACCACAGGGGCGGGCATTGTTGTCGATCCGGCCAGGTTTCGCACCTGGTCGGCCGAGCGGAGGAATACGGGCACCTCGTAGCCGAGCGCCTCGCCCAGGCCGGTGGCAATCGTCTCCTCAGTGACCGGGCTCTCGGTCGAGAAGATCACGTTGCCGCTGGTCAGAAAGGTGGTGCAGTCACCCAGTCCGAGTCCGTCGAACACCGCCACGAGCTCCGGTCCGGTGACCCGCCGGCCCCCGACATTGATACTGCGCAGCAGAGCGAGGTACCGGTCAGCCATACCGCCCGACCCTAGACTCCTCACATGGGTTTGCTCCGCCGGTGCCTCACGAAGCTGGTGCCGGTCATCGTGCTCGGCGCCCTGGTGGCCAGTGGCTGTTCGTCAGGCACCCAGGCCGACAACACCCCCGAGGCCGATGCCTACGAGGCCATGCTGCGCTGGATCCTCCTCCACACCGAGGACTCGGTCGCGTCCAGCGGTAGCAAGCCTCGGCCGGTCTTCGTCGACAATCTCGGCCCGGAGGAGATCGCTCTGGACGTTCAGGTCGAACTGGTTGTCCGACTGGCCGGCGATGCCGAGCTGCGCTTCGTCGACTCCCGCAAAGAGGCCATCGACGTTGACTCCGAGGATCGCCCGGTCCGTGATGGCGGCGTGTTGGTGGGCCTCGGTGTGGTGCCCGACGAGCCGCCCGCCGCGGTTCGGGGTGAGGTCTATCTGGGCCTCAACGACGTGTTGGGCTGGCGGTTTCCGCTGAAGAAGACCGCCGACCGGTGGGAGTTGGACAACGACCCTGAGGTCGTCGACCCCGAGGGGCTCGTCGAAACCCCGTGACCGTCACCGACTCACCCCGCCAACCGGAAGGGTCATCCGAATCGGCAGCCCGGGGCAAACGATTCCAGTGGAAGATGGTCCTGGGCGACGAGGGCGCCCGGTTCCTCCTCCCGACGCACATGCTCCACAGCACGGGCGAGACCCTGTTCGGGCTCTCGCTGGTGGGTTCCCTCTTTTTCAACGTCTCCCTCGACGCCGCCCGGCCCCGCATCCTGCTCTACCTCGCGGTGACCATGGCTCCGTTCGCGGTGCTCGCCCCCCTGATCGGTCCCATCGTCGACCGGGTCCGGGGCGGCCACCGGGCTGTTCTCCTTCTGGCTCACGGTGGTCGGGCCGCGTTGGCCCTGGTTCTGGCCACCCAGCTCAAGGGACTGCTCCTCTATCCGTTGGCCTTCCTGGTGCTGGTGTTGGCCAAGGTCTATTCGGTGTCGCGGAACGCCCTGGTCCCGGTCCTGGTGAAAGAGCGCGACCACCTGGTGCTGGTCAACTCCCGGTTGGCGCGGGCGGGGACCACCGCCGGGGCAATCACCGCGCCCATTGGTCTGCTCATCCTCGAGTACGGAGGCGCCGAGTCGGTGCTGCGGGCCGGAGCCATCGCCTACGCGGTGGGGGCGATGTGGGTCATGCGGATACCCGCCCCGCAACCCGATCCCGACGCGTCCGCCCTGGTCGAGGAAACCGAGCTGAGCGGCCCGGGCATTCGGTTCGCCACCGAGGGGATGGCCGGGGTCCGAGCGGCCATTGGGTTCGTTGTCTTCCACATAGGGTTCGTGCTGAAGAGCACGGGTGTGTCGGCCTGGGCCTTCGGTGGTCTCGCCGTGGCCAACGGGCTGGGCTCGTTCGTGGGGACGTTCGTTGCCCCATGGTTGAGGCGAGTAGTGGCGGTGCAGAGGATGCTCACCCTCTCGATCGCGGTGCCGGGTGTGTTCGCCCTCATTGCCGCTCTCCGGTTCCACCTGATCACCGCGGTGCTTCTCGCCTTCACCCTCGGGCTGGGTGGGAGCGTGGCCCGCCGTGCGTTCGATGAAGTCGTACAGACCGAGGCTCCCCACGCTCGCCGGGGTCGGGCCTACGCCCGACTGGAGACCGGGCTCGAGCTGGCCTGGGTGACCGGTGCGATTGCCGCGGTGGTCGCTCGTGCCGTCGACTGGGTCGGACTCGTCGCCTTGGGCCTGGGCATGCTGGCGTTGGCCGCCCACCGGGTGTGGCGTGTGTGGCTGGCCGTGCGCATCGAGGGTGAGATCGTTCCGGCCACCCTGCCCCTCCGTCTCCTGGTCACCGCCGAGGGGGTCGCCGCTCAGGGTGACCCTCACCAGGCCGCCCTGCTGGCGGCCACGGCGGTCGATGCTGCCGTGCTGGCAGGCGCCCCACGCGACTCCACCGTGGCGTCCATTCGCGAGCTGGCCCTCGAGGTGGCGGGCCACCCCGACGCCGAATCGGCCATAGAAGTGGTGCGCCGCGCCCACGAGTATGTGACCGAACACACGCCAGCGTGACCTTGGCCCTCACGGGTCGCTCGGGCCACGGCTTCGCTCGCCCACGCGCTCAGCCTCTTAGGATTTCGCCATGACAGTGACGAATCAGGACGTGCTGGCCATGCTCTCGGAGCTGGTGATCCTCACCACCCTCGACGAGGAGAGCCCCCAATCGTTCAAGGTCCGGGCCTACGAGAACGCCCGGCTGGCCCTCGAGGTCCATGGGGCCGACATCACCGATCTGACCGTGGGTGAGCTCACCAAGATCAAGGGGGTCGGCAAGGCCACCGCCAACAAGGTCCGTGAGTTGGTCGACACCGGCTCGGTGGCCAAGGTCGACGCCCTGCGAGAGGTGTACCCGCCGGCTTACGTCGAGCTCAGCCGGATACCGGGAATGGGACCCAAGACCCTGAAGCTGGTCCGCCGCGAGCTGGGGGTCGAAGATGTCGGAGGGCTCCGGGAGGCCATCGCCAACCAGACTCTGAGGGCCCTCCCGGGGTTGGGGGCCAAGAGTGAGGCCAAGATGGCCAAGGCCATCGAGCGGCTGGGTCTGACCGGCAAGGACCGCCCCACTCCCATTGCTGACGCTCTCCCTCTGGCCACTCGCCTGGTGGCTGATCTCGAAGCCGTGGCCGGAGTGGTCGAGGTGGCCTACTGCGGCAGCCTCCGCCGGATGGCCGAAACCATCGGCGACATCGACATCACCGTTGCCTCCACCGAGCCGGGAGCAGTGATGAAGGTCGTCCGGAACCATCGCGAGGTCGCCGACATCGTCCTCAGCGGCGACACCAAGACCTCGTTTCTCACCTCCACCGGGCTCCAGGTCGACGTCCGGGTCGTCGAGCCCGAACAGTTTGGTGCCGCCACCCTCTACTTCACCGGTTCGAAAGCCCATAACATCGCGCTTCGACAGAGGGCCATCGACCGGGGCCTCCTGCTCAATGAATACGGCTTGTTCACCGCGACGGACGACGGGGGCGAGGATCTCGAGCCCCACGAACGTGAGGTGGTGGCCCGGACCACCGAAACCGAGATCTACGAGGCCCTCGACCTCGAGTTCATCCCGCCGCCGATGCGTGAAGCCACCGGTGAGGTGGAGGCGGCGGGCGGCGACGGACTGCCCGAGCTGATCCAGCGCAGCCATATCCGCGGCGACCTGCACTATCACACCGATCGGTCCGGCGACGGCCGGTCGACGGTGGCCGAGATGGTCGCGGTGGCCGCGGCCAAGGGCTACGAGTACCTGGCCATCACCGACCACGGGATCGATCTGGCCATCAACGGCGCAACGGCCGAGGAGATGCTCGGGCAGCGCGAGGTCATCCGCACGGTCCAGGTCGACTACCCCGACATGGTCATTCTCTGGGGCTGCGAGCTGAACATCGGGGCCGACGGTGGTCTCGACTACGAACCCGAGTTCCGCGCCCTGTTCGAGTACACGGTGGCGTCGGTGCATTCCCATTTCGACCAGTCGCCCCGCGATCAGACCGAGAGGCTGGTGGCGGCCATCTCCGACCCCACCGTCGACTCCATCGGGCATCTGACCGGCCGCTACATCGGTCGACGGCCCGGCATCGAGCTCGACTACGACGTCGTCATCGAGGCCCTCGCCCAATTCGATGTGGCGTTGGAGATCAATGGTGCCCTTCAGCGCCTCGATGCGGGAGCCGATGTGGTGAGGCGGGCCGTGGACCGGGGGGTGAAACTGGTGATCAACACCGACTCTCACCACACCTCAGAGCTGGGGCGGATGGAGTACGGCGTGCTCACCGGCCAGCGAGGTTGGCTACCCCGTGACCTGGTGATCAACACCTGGGAGCGCGACCGCTTCCTCGACTGGGTTGACACCCACCGCGGCTGAGTAGGTCCGGCGGTCCGCCGTGAGGCGGCGACAACTCAGAGGAAGTCGCCTGATCCCAGGTCGGTGATGGTGGTCGCGTAGCGGTTGAACATCGTCTCGATCAGGTCGCGGCCTCGTTCGGTGAGCGTGTCGGGGTCGATGTCGTTGGCTCCGGTGACCATGTACGCCAGGAGGGTCAGACCGGCGGCCCGGTAGTCGGCCCTGCATTCCTCGAGTGAGTAGCCGCTCACGCCTCCTTCGACCAGGCCCTCGTGGTAGCGCTCGATCAGCTGGTCTTGATGCTCCCTTCGCCACTCAGGGGGGAAGTTGCCGCCCAGGAAGTAGACGATGTCGCAGAGAGGGTTGCCCCGGAAGGGGAGCTGCCAATCGAGGACGGCGATGGGCGGATCATCGGGCCCATCACCGAACATCATGTTGTCGAGCCGGAAGTCGCCGTGGGTGAAGGTGTGAGGCCGGCGGCCGGCACCGGCCTCGAGCGCGGCGTCGAAATCCTCGGCTGCCCGGTTGACGAGCTGAGCGACATCGGGGGTGATGAGGTGGCCGAAGACCGTGTGGAACTGCTCGACGGCTGCGATGTACCCGCCCTTGATGATCTCGAAGTACTCGCTGCCCGGGGCGGGGAGCCACGAGGCGAATTCGTCGAGGCGGGGATGTTCCCACCAGCGGGAGTGGAGCTGGGCGGCGGAATCGATGGCCAGCCGTGCTTCGTCGAGAGTGCACGAATCGAGTTGGTTGGCCGGTCGCATCGGGGCGAGGTCTTCGAGCAACAGGACGAAGTCGTCGCCGTCGACCGCGTTGTAGTAGCAGGTGGGGATACGGAGACGGACCTCGGGGGCCACCTCGCGGAAGAACCCGGCCTCCTTCTGATAGAAGCCCAGCATCAGCCCCAGGCTCTTGAAGCCCTCATTGCTGGTGGGGATCTTCGAGATGATCGACGGGGTCGAGTTGGTCGACGGCTCGTCGTAGGTGAGGGTGAGTCGGGCCACCTCGCCGATGAACCCGACCCCCTCGCTGATGATCTCGGTGCCCACCCCGGTGATCGTTGCGCCGCCCCTCACCTCGCTTGGCAGTACCTCATTGAGCCAGGTGGCGTCGATGGTGGAGCTCTCGGTGGGTAGGGACAGGGTGGTCTCCAGTGATCAGATGGATGGAATGCGGCGGATGAGGAAGTCGACGATGGCGTCGGCGAAGGTGTCGTTCTGGTCGCCGGCAATCATGTGGTCGGCCCCTGCGATGTCGACGTACTCGGCGTGGGGTGCCAGTTCGCAGAACTCGTGGGCCGCGAACTCGGGGAGTACGTCGCTCGAACCACCCCTCACCAGTAGGACCGGTACATGGTCGAGCGACTCGGAGATCCGGATCATCCGGGCGTACTTCTCGTTGGGATCCCCATCGCGGCCGGCCCGATAGTCGGGGTCCCAGTGCCAGTGGTAGCGACCGTCGCCGCCGAGCCGGAGGTTCTTGGCCAGCCCGTCGAGTGATCGGGGTCGCTTCCGGTGGGGTTGATAGGCCGAGATGGCCTCGGACGCTTCTTCGAGGGATGCGAAGCCCGACTGCCGCTTGGACTGCATGAACGAGCCCACCCGTGCTCCGCCCCGACGGCTGCTGCGATGGGCGATGTCGACGAGTACCAGGCCCGCGGTGTCGAGCTGGCGCTCGCCGGTGGCGATCAAGGAGACGATGCCCCCCATCGAGGCACCGACCAGAACCGGTGGTTCGTCGAACTCGGCCTCGATCACCGCTCGCGCGTCGGCAATGTAGGCCTCGTAGACATAGTCCTTGTCGGCCGCCCATGAGGTGTCGCCGTGACCACGGAGGTCGATGGCGATCACGTGATAGCCGGCTGAGGCCAGGGCCTGCCCGGTGCCCTTCCAGGCATGCCGGGTCTGGCCGGCACCGTGCTGGAGCAGGACCGGTCGGTTGCCACGCATGCCGAAAGAATCGCCGGCGACGATGACGTCACCGTGACCGTCCCAGCGATGATCAGGTTCGGGGGTGCCGGGTAGCCGCTGACCGGCGCTCACCAGAGGTGTCTCCCGCTCTCGTTCGCTACGCTCACCGGCCGCTCGGGAGCGCCAGACGCGATTGGATGCTCGGCCCGATCTGTGACCGGTTCGGTCGCGGCCATTGCCCCCCTCGGAATGGCTGTCTCAATGGCGTCCATTGAGTGTAGGCGTCGGCGGGCAGGGCGGTCCAAGGCCCTGCCTGGCATGACCGTTGGATGATCTCGGGGGACGAACTGGCCGCACATTGTCGCGTCGACGGTGAGTTCCAGTCCCCCTCCTGATCGAAATTCGCCTGGAATGGGTGATCTCAGCACCCCTTTCCCACGAATTTGGGTGTGGTTGCGGGTGTCAGGTCATCGGCCGCGACGAGGATCCGCTCGTTGGTCTCGGGGAGACTGCATGATTGATGAGGGCCACACCGTCGTCGCGATGGGGGGCGATCCCGCCTTCGATCAGCTGCCGGATCATGGCCGCGACAATCGGTGAAGACACTCAAGCAAGCTGGTCGCTTGCCGATGGCCATCAGTGGAGGTCGACACAGCACCACCCAGCGCTCTGGCGACCGCTGACCTGCAGTTCACGGTCAACGATCGGCTCCGCGCCATCCGGGCCACAACCCCTGCTGGGCCGGAACTGCTCGTGGTCTATGGAGCCTTCGGGCTGGTGCTCATTGGCTTCGGCATGGCGTCGGCAGTCACCTTCCGCTCCACGGCGATTGTCCTTGGCTGGGCGTTCGTGGCCATGGCCCTCTTCGTATGGATCCTCCAACGGTTGGCTGCTCGCAAGATACTGACGACTGGACACAGCTCTGGGGGTCAGGTCGCCGTCCGGTTGACGGTGGGCGAGCAGTACCTGATCGTGGAGCAGGTTGCTGGCGTCAGCTACCGCTGGTGGGTGAGGTGGCAGTCCTTCGCCATCAATAGGAACCACCTCCTCCTCTATGAGAGCTCGACGGTGGCCCTTCCCGTCCCGCTCGACCAGGTATCGGACCAATTTGTGGCGGCCTGTGTCGAGCGCCTCCAGACGGCTGGAATCGTCCGGCGGCCGGACAGCCGCACCCGGCCGGGTCGAGTGATCATGATGCTCGGGGCCCTCGCCGCGGCCCTGTGTGTACTCGTGCTGACCGAGAGCTCGGATGACACACCCTTCGCTGGGCCCGCATTCACTCCGGTACCGGTTCCCGCGGTCCCGATGCCCACGGTCACTGCTGCTCCGACCGTCCCCGCCCCCAGCGTGACCACTCCGGCTTCTCATCCCTCGACACCACTGGCTGTGTCCACTGACGAAGCCGGCCGGCCATACGACGTTCCTGCCCCCAGCGGCCACGATTGGAGGCCGGCCGAGGTCACCGATCTGGTGGTGCCCACTGGTGAGCTGGTCATCTCGAGCGGTCTGATTGCGGCCATGGCCCCGAAGTCGATCGAGAACGGAGCCACCAGGCTCGACGGCCTGGCCGTGAGCACGGCTCGTTTCACGATTCTCTACGACCTGGTCGATGGGTTCGCCACCGTGATGGGCGCCCGCATCGATCTATCCGACTCGCCGGTTGTCGAATGGACAAGTTTCGAGCCCGCCTATGAGGTGCATCTCGGCTGGGTGGCGGTAGCCAGTGGCTCCATCGCCGATCTGGCCTCGGCGGCGGAGGGCTTCGAGGCCATGGAGCGCGAGCTCGGCGAGCAAGCCCTTCGGATACCGGTCGACGACCTGATGCTCAGGGACCTCGACGGCACTCCCGGCGACGACCTGGTCATATTCGTCCTCGACAACGCTCGCGCCGTCGACCTGACCAGGGGATTGGACGCCCAGGGCAACCTGGTGTCTGTGGTGCTGTGGGCCCATCGGTTTCCGTGGCGACTGGTGGTCACGGATGGGATTCCACCACCTGAGGTCACTGCTCGGGAGGAGGCGGTCATCGACTGCCTCGCGGGATCCTCTGCCGGTGTCCAGGACGGATGCCAGCCTGCCAGCGATTGAGGATCGGGCCGCCGCCTCCATGACTCCTCGGCCACCCGCACCAGGCGCTTGCCGAGGTTGTCCCAGTGGAGCATGCCGATCAGGTTCTTGATGTCGGGGTCGCTGGCTTCGTGGCGGCTGATCATGCCGCACACCGGGATGCGGGCGGCCGGGTTCATCCGGGTCAGGACGGCCTCGAGCAGGTCGCCGCCCACATTGTCGGAGTAGACGTCGACACCGTCGGAGCAGCGCTCGTCGAGCGCGGCGTCGTAGCCGAGGTGGTTGACGGCGTGGGCGGCCTTGTCCTCGGACCCCCCGGTTCCCACGACGCGCGCACCGGCTTGGCGGGCGAGCTGGCCCACGATCGACCCGACTGCTCCCGTCGCCGATGTGCCCAGGACCGTGTCGCCCGGTCGCGGTCGGCCGATCTCGATGATGCCAACCCACGCGGTCAGGCCTGGCATCCCGCGAACGCTGATGGCGTGGGAGATGGGGCCAAGGGTGGGATCGACAATGGTGAGCTCTGCGCCGCGAACGGTTGGGTACAGCTCCCACCGGAGGAGACCCCAGACGATGTCGCCGGGGGAGTGGGCCGGGTCGTTCGACGCCAACACCTCGCCCACTGCCGGCCAAATTGGGTGAGTTTCGTGCGGCCAGCGCACCCAACTCTCCCGAGAAGGGTGCGGGAGGCGGCTTGTGGGGGTGAGCTTGGAGTGACGTTCGTGACGGTCCGCCGTGAGGCGACTACAACAGAGCCCATGACCGATCGGCCCATACCGGTACCCACCCCGGAGACCCAGCACTTCTGGGACGGCACACGGGAGGGCGAGCTCCGCCTTCAGCAGTGTGTCGACTGCTCCTCCACCTACTTCCCGCCCCGGGCTTTCTGCCCGGCCTGCTCGAGCCGCAATGTCGAGGTCGTGGCCTCGGCGGGGCGGGGGACGCTCCACAGCTATGTGATCAATCAGCGTGAACGCCCGGGCTTCACCGCGCCGTATGCGGTCGCGGTGGTAGAGCTCGACGAGGGCCCGAGGATGATGACCAATATCGTCGGCTGTGAGCAGACCCCCGAAACCCTGGTGCTCGACATGCCGGTCGAGGTCGTGTTCGAGGAGCTGAGCGACGACATCAGCCTGCCCCTGTTCCAGCCGGTCGAAGGGAGCGGATCATGAAGCCGGGATCCGTCGCAGTGGTGGGCGCAGCCGAGTCCACCGAGATGGGCCGAGTGCCGAACCGGTCGGTCATCGGGATCCACGCCGACGCCGCCCTCAACGCGTTCGCCGACGCCGGAATCGCGGCCAAGGACATCGATGGCATCGCGACCGCCGGCATGCGCCCCACTGACCTCGCCCACTACCTGGGCATCGTCCCCACCTGGGTCGACGGCACCGCGGTTGGTGGCTGCTCGTTCATGCTCCACGTGGGTCACGCGGCGGCCGCGATCAACGACGGTCTATGCACGACGGTGCTGATCACCCACGGGGAGTCCGGTCGGTCCCGGGTCGGGGCCGACGGCTTCGGCGCATCCCCGGCCAGTCTGGCCGGCCAGTTCGAGGCCCCGTACGGGCCGATGGGGCCCACCACCCTGTTCACCATCCCCTGGCTTCGCTACGCCAAGACCTACAGCGTTGGCCACGAGGCATTGGCCGAGGTGGCGGTGGTCCAGCGCGAGTGGGCCAGTCGGAACCCCCGGGCCACCCTCCAGGATCTCACCACTGTCGATGAGGTCATGAACGATCGGGTCATCGCCTGGCCGTTCACCAAGGCCATGTGCTGTCTGGTGACCGACGGGGGCGGCGCGCTGATCATCACCGCCTCGGATCGGGTCGCCGACTTCGATTCGACGCCAGTGTTCGTGCTGGGCACAGGAGAGAGTGTCGAGACACCCATGGTCAGCCAGATGGAGGACTTCACCTCGTCGCGGGCCTTCCGCGTCTCGGGACCGCGGGCTTTGGCTGAGGCCGGTATCGGTCACGCCGACGTCGACCATCTGATGATCTACGACGCCTTCGCTCACCTACCCATCTACGGGCTCGAGGATCTGGGATTCGTCGGCCAGGGTGAAGGTCCGGCCTTCATCACCGAGGGAAACACGCGGGCCGGTGGCCAACTGCCACTCAACACCAACGGGGGAGGGCTCTCGTACATGCACTCGGGTATGTATGGCATGTACGCCCTCCAGGAGAGTGTGCGTCAGGTACGTGGTGTGGCCGCGGCCCAGGTCGAGCATGTGGAGATCTCGGTGGCCCATGGTGTGGGCGGCATGTTCGGAGCGGCCGGCACCATCGTCTTCGGGCGCAACCGCCCGAGCTAGTCCAGCGAGTCACCTGGTCCTGAGCTGACCCAGCTCGCCTGAGGTATCCGAACCCCGACGATTGCCCCAGGTCGGACAGGGGTCACACCTGAGTGTGAGCCGCCGTCGTTCGCCGGGTCGAAGGGGGCCCTCATGGGGCCGGCTCGTGCCCTAGCCAGGCTGATGGTCGATGGTGGCCCAACCCCCAGCAACGGGTGGGCCGCGGGGCATGGCCTGAAGGGTCCGCGGCTGATGGGTGGACGGTCTTGTCGGGCCCGTTCGGTTCCACGTGTCGCCTTTGGGCCCTGGCCACCGGGAGTTCGAGCCGGTCAACTCCAGGTCATGGAGTCGAAGTTGGTGTGGGTGGGCATGGGCCCATTCCTGGTGATCTCTGTCTTGGCGGTTGCCTTGACGGCGTGGCAAGTGCGGGTTGACCGGTCGGTGTTCGAGCGTTTCTTCGGGGCGGCCCATCCAGTGATGGTGATCATCGCCGCGGTGATCGCTGGCGTTGTGGCGATCGGATACCTGCAGGACAGCTCGGACTTCGCGGTGCTCGGCCCCGGCACCTGGACAGAGGCCGTGTCGATCATCGCCTGGACCGTTCCGTTGTTCGCAGCGGTGGCAATCGGCGCTGATCTGGTCCTGCACCACGCCGAGGACACGAATGTGGCGATGCCCGATGCCCTCAGCTTCTATCCCGCCATGGCGGTGTTCGTTGAGATCGCTCTGCACCTGGTGCCTATTGGGGTGCTCGTCGCGGTTCTTGGTCCGCCGACCGGGCTTGATGCGACCCTCTGGCGGATCGCAATCCCGGTCGCCCTCATCGAGGCCATCGTTCAGGCGGTGTACGCCACATCCATCAGTACGTCGGTGTTCAGTGCTGTCCACCTGATGGTGTTCGGGCTGGTTCAGGTGTGGATCTTCTGGCGGTTCGGATTCACCTGGATGCTCGGCTTCCGGCTCGCCTACTACTGCCTGTGGCACCTGGCCTGGGGGGTTGTCCGACTCGAGCTACTCCTCTGACCAGCCCGCCGCTGGTTGGCGATCAGCCGAGATCGGTGCCAGTGCAGATCAGGGGCGGTGGGTGGGCGTTCTCAGGGCTGGACGGTATGGGATGGCCGTCGGCGCCATGGTGCTGCGCCGAACGCTGCCGGCCCCTGGCCGTTGCTAGGGATGGCGCGCGGTGAGGTGGAACCGTTCACTGGTGTAGGGCTTGGACACGAAGGGCGGGGTGGCCCAGGTCGCGGTTCCCTCCATATGGATGTCCTCGACATCGAGGCCGGAGGCCCGGACCAGCTCTGCGAGCTCGTCGAGATCGAAGCCGTAGACCGGTTCGCTCGGATGGCCGGCCTGTCGTAGTTCGTCGTCCAGGTGTGCTGCTTCGTTGGCGTCGAGAGCTACACCGTCTCGGATCGTGAGGACGCCGCTGGGCTGCATCACGCGAGCCAGTTCTCCCAGGGCGGTCGCAGTGGGCACGAGGTGATGCAGCACGGCTTGGATGCGCAGATCGGCGCAGGAGTTGTCGCGCAACGGGAGCGCCAGCCCATCGGCGCCGATGAAGGTCCATCCCGCGGTCGAGCGAACGGCGGTGCGCAGGGCGTTGATGTCGACATCGACACCGACGCCTATTCCGGCTGGCACCGGCCTTGCTCGACTGCCGCTTCCACATCCGATCTCCACGGTGACCTTGTGTTGATCGTGCTCAGCGGTCTCTGCCATGGCCGCCACTCTCCCATGATCTGTACTCTGGGCCGATCCGACGTATTGGGGCGGTCCCCTCCGGACGTCGTGGTTCTGGGGCAGGTTGACCGACAAATCTTGTGGTGAACCAACCCAATTTCCCGTGGACGCCAAGTATCGAGATGGGTCGCGTCTGGGCCGCCAGACTGCCCAGCAATCCTCAATGTGCTGGACGCGGGGTTCAGCCGATGGTCGGGGCTCACCGGGTCACTCCCCCGGTGCGGTAGGACTCGATGGTCGCGGCGTCCAGGCCGAGCTCGGCCAGGATCTCGTCGGTGTGCTCGCTCCAGCCGGGAGCGTGGCTGCTCACCTCGGTCGGGGTCTTGGCGAAGCGGGCCGGCGGACGGATGGTTCGGCTGCGGCCACCGTTCGGGTTCTCCATCTCGATGATGGTGCCGTTGTGGACCACCTGGGGGTGGTCGATGACCTGCTCTCGCGAGAGGACTGGGGCGCACGGAACGTCATGCGCCTTCAGGGACTCGATGGCCTCGGTGGTGGTCATCTTGGCCAACGCCGCGGTGAACTCGGCCCGCTGGGCATCGGCGTTCTGGAGGCGCAGGGCCCGGGTGGCGAAGCGTGGATCGTCCACCAGGTCTGCACGGCCCACGGCTCGGGCGGCCGACGCGTACTGCTGCAAGCTGGTCCAGATCGCGGCGATCTGACCGTCACTGGTGTCGTAGGGGACATACCAGTCGGAGTACGTCGGCACCGGCGGGGCGTCGGGCATGGCCAGGTTCCAGTAGCAGTCGAGCCAGGCCCAGTTGAGCATCGAGTCGAGCAGGTTCAGCTCGACGTGCTGTCCGCCGGCGCCGTTGGCGCGGGCCACCAGGGCTGCCAGGGCGGCGTTGGCCGCGGTCATTGCCGTGGTCTTGTCAGCCACGACCGTCTTCATGTGGTCGCCACCCTGAGCCTCGGTCATGCCGGCCAGGGCCTGGATGATGGGGTCGTAGACCGGCTGGTCCGAATCGGGCCCGGTGGCCCCGACCCCGCTGATCGAGACATAGATGATGTCGGGATTGATGGCGGACAGGTCGTCGTAGCCGATACCGAGCCGGTCGGCGACTCCGGGTCGGTAGTTCTGGATGAAGATGTCAGTCTGGACGGCGAGCTGATGGACGACCGCTCGGGCCCGTTCGTCACGCAGATTGAGGGCCATGGCCCGCTTGTTGCGGTGCATGGCCACCCACGCCCCGGTCTGGTCGCCCGCGGCGGCACCCGACATGCGCATGACGTCGGGGGTGTCGACCTTCTCGATGAAGATCACGTCGGCTCCGGCATCCGCCAACTGGGTGCTGGCCCAGGGCCCGGCCACCGCGCTGGCGACGTCCAACACCCGGATCCCCTCGAGTGGTCCCTTGCCCATCAGGTCTCCTGTCAATCGTCGGGCGGCGACAAACTAGCGAGCTGGTACCGCTGTAGGAACTCGACGACAGTCTCGTTCCACTCGGTGGGGGCCTGGGCGTTGACGGCATGGGCGGCCGGGAGGTCGACGATCTCGATGTCGGGGATGAGCCGGACGCGGGGGAGCAGGGGCTGGAACCGCTCCTCCTGGACACCGTTGGTGAGCAGGGTGGGGCGGGTGACCTGGCTCAGACGGTCGCCCAGCGGGAGCCCGGCGTTGGTGACCCGCAACGACTGGGCGATCCCGTGGGCTGAGTGTTCGGCGAACTCGGCGGCCAGCAGTTGGCGGGTCGGCTCTGAGATGCGGCGGGACCGGCCCGGGTTGATCCAGCTGTCGGTCAGTACCTCGACGCCCTCGTCCTCGACCTGCTGGGCGAGGTCCCACACCATGGTGCGATTGCGCCGGCGCCATGGCTCGGGCTCGCTGAACGCGGACGAGCTGTTGGTGATGACCTGAGCCCTGACCCGGTCGGGGTGGGCCAGCCCGTAGTGCAGGGTGAGAGCGGAGCCCATCGACTGGCCGATCGTGTGCCAGCTGTCGGCGCCGACCTGTTCGCGGAGGTGCTCGAACTCCTCGACGATGGATGCCACCTGGTATCGCTCCGGGTCGGTGGGGCTGGGCGAGCGCCCGTGGCCCCATTTCTCGGCGACGACCGGCCGGCACACTCGCCCCAGCGCATCGAGGTTGTCGGCCCAGTAGGAGCGGGTGCCCAGGGCCCCGGCCACCATGAGGCAGTACGGACCCTCACCGTCGTAGACCACCGCGTGGAGCCGTTCACGGGTGGTCAGTTCCTCCGCGGCCATCCCGAGAAGGTATCCGACGGCACCGGTTCCGATCAGCAGCAAACGGGTCGCTTTCGGCCGCCTAGGGTGGCGGCCATGTCTTACCAGAACGTGACCATCGAGCGGGAAGGGACGGTGGCGGTCGTGACCTTCGACCGCCGCGGCAGTCTGAACGCCTTCGATCAGAAGACCATCCTGGAGCTGACCGACGTTGCCCGATCCTTCCAGGACGACCTGGTGACCCAGGCCGTGGTCCTGAGTGGTACCGCCCACGCCTTCTCGGCGGGTATTGACCTGCGGGACCCGGCCACCTGGGAGGAGCTCGACGACGACGTTGCCCTGAGGAGCCGCTTCTACCGAGGGGTTCGGTTGTGTCAGGCCTGGGAGGACATGCCCCAGATCACCATCGCGGCCATGGAGGGTATGGCCGTCGGGGCGGGGTGTGCCATTGCCCTGGCCTGTGATTGGCGGGTCCTGGCTCGCGACGCCTACCTCTATGTTCCCGAGGTGAAGATCGGCCTGAACCTCCAGTGGGGGGCGCTGCCCCGCCTCGTCACCTTGGTGGGGCCGGCGCGGGCCAAACGCATTGTCCTGCTCTGCGAGAAGATGGGGGCCGAAATGGCCCTGGACTGGGGCCTGATCGACGAGATCGCCGAGGCCGGAGAAGCGGTGGCCACCGCCCAGGGCCTGGCCGAGACGGCTGCCTCGATGCCGGCCGCCACGACCCGCATGGTGAAAGAGGCAGTCAACGCCACGGCCAACGCCCTCCACCGCGCCAGTGCATTTGCCGATGCCGACCAGAGCGCCCTGACCCGCACCTTCCGCGACGCTGTCGCCGCCCGCGAGAACTTCGCCCGCGGCGGATCCTGAATCGCTCAGTGCCGATGCTCGACGGAGTCCGCGTCCTCGATCTGACCGACCATCGAGGCGAGGTCGCCGCGTGTCTGCTGGGTGACCTCGGGGCCGAGGTGATCAAGGTGGAACCACGCGGCGGTAGCCCCGCCCGGTGGCAGCCGCCCCTTCTGCCCGACGCCCAGCCCGGTCGGGCGAGCCTCCAGTTCGCGGCCTACAACGCCAACAAGCAGTCGATCGTGCTCGACCCCGACATCGCGGAAGATGTCGACATCCTGCGGGGCATCGTGGCCGAGGCCGACATCGTCTTCGATAGTGGCCCGCCGGGGTACCTCGACGATTTCGGTCTGGCCGGCGATGAGATCCTCGCGGTCAATCCGGCCGTGGTCCGGGTGCTGATCACCGCCTTCGGGTCCGACGGGCCGCGGGCCCATCAGCCGGCGTCCGATCTGACCCTGGCGGCACTGGGTGGGCCCATGCGTGTCCAGGGTCCTCGTGACCAGGCTCCGGTCCAGGTGTCGGTACCACAGGCCTGGCGTCACGCGGGTGCCGAGGCCGGCATCGCCGCCCTGGTGGCCCGCGCTCGGGCCCGCCAGACGGGGAGGGGCCAGCTCGTCGACATCTCCGCCCAGGTGGCCATGACCTGGACGATGCTCAACGCCATGGAGGCCTGGGCCGTGCAGGGCTCCGACTTCGAGCGGGCCGGCTCCACCCTGAAGCTGGCCGCGTCGTTCGAGCTCTGTTCAGCCTGTGCCGACGGGCATCTGGTCGCCGTGCCCCTGGGCCGCACCGTCGGTCCCCTGGTGAAGTGGATGCACGACCAGGGAGCCGTCGGCCCCGAATGGCTCGACGAGGACTGGGAGACGTTCGATATGCGGCTCCTCGATGGTGAGGCCGGGGTCAGCGACTTCGACGGGGTGTACCAAGCCTTCCAGGAGGCATTCCGGCGGTCCACCAAACGCGACCTGCTGAGTCTCGGTCTCGAGGTGGGCTCGACCCTGGCGCCCATCAACACCCTCAGCGATCTGGCCGACTTCGATCACCTCGCCGTTCGCGGGTTCTGGCAGTCGGCGGCGGTCACGCCCGAGGTCGAGGTCAGGGGTCCCGGTGGTTTCGTGGCCATCGACGGTGCTCGCATCGCGGTCGAGAGGGTCGCGCCGGCCCCCGACGAGCACGGGCCCTCGATCCGGGTCCGGGAACCACTGGACGTGCCGCCGTTGGCCGCCGCCGGACCGGCCGACGAGCTCCCCTTGGCCGGTCTCAAGGTCGCTGACTTCAGCTGGATCGGGGTGGGCCCGATCACCGCCAAGTGTCTGGCCGACCACGGAGCCACGGTCGTCAGAGTCGAGTCCGAGAATTATGTCGACGGATTGCGCAACCAGCCTCCCTTCAAGGACGGCGAGCCGGGACTCAACCGATCGAACTTCTACGGACCGTTCAACACCAGCAAGCTGGGCCTGTCGCTCGATCTCAAGACCGACGAGGGCATCGGTGTGGCCCGTCGACTGCTCGACTGGGCCGACGTGGCCATCGACAGCTTCACGCCGGGCACGATGGAGAGGCTGGGGCTGGGCTACGAGCGGGCCCGCCAGACGAATCCAGGCCTCATCATGGTGACCACGTCGTTGATGGGCTCGGGAGGGCCGGCGTCGGCGATGGCCGGGTACGGCTACCACGCCGCGGGCATAGCCGGCTTCTTCGAGCTGGTGGGGTGGCCCGACGGCCCGCCCCAGGGCCCCTACCTCGCCTACACCGACACCATTGGCCCCCGGTTCATCACCCCGACCATCCTCGCCGCCCTCGAGCAGAGGGAGCAGACGGGCGCGGGGTGCTTCATCGAGGCCGCTCAGCTCGAGATCGCCCTCCAGTTCCTGGCCCCCGAGCTCCTCGACCTCCAGGCCTCGGGTCGCTTGGCCGGCCGCCTCGGCAACCGGTCCGATTATGTCGGCCCCCAAGGGGCCTACCCGTGTTCGGGCGAGGACCAGTGGTGCGCGATCACCGTTGCCTCCGACGAGCAGTGGTCGGCTCTGTGTGTCGTCATGGGGCTCGACGATCTCGCTGTTGACGCCACGCTGGCCTCGGTCGAGGGCCGCTTGGCCGCCCACGACCTGATCGACGAGCGGATGTCGGCGTGGACGGCCGGGCGCTCAGCGCTCGAAGTCGAGCAGACCCTGGCCGCGGCCGGGCTCCCGGCCGGTGCGGTCCAGTCGAGCCAGGACCTGTTCTCGGACCCCCAGTATCTCCACCGGGGTGTACACCACTGGTTGGAGCACAGTGAGTGTGGGTCCACCCCCTACACCGGCCACGCCTACCGGATCGAGGGGTACGACCATGGCCCCCGGACCGCGGCCCCGATGCTGGGTGAGCACACCTTCGACGTACTCACCGATCTGCTCGGTCTGACCGGCGCCGAGGTCGCCGAGCTCGCCATCGCCAACGCCATCGTCTGAACCTGGGCCGATCAGCCCATGCGAGGATCGCGGGTCTCCCTGTATCTTCGACAACATGGAGCTGTCGAAGCGAGTACCCGCGCGGGTGTTGGTCGCCCTGGTCGGGGTCTTGGTGCTTCTGGTCACCGGTTGTGGGTCAGCCGCCGAGACCAGCGAGCGGATCGTGGCGAGCAGCACGACCACGGTCCCCCCAGCTCCGACGACGACCCTTGGTGAGCCACTGCAGAACACATCCGGCGCCTCAGCGCGGGTCGCGGCTGCGTTCGCCGCGCTGGAGCAGGGGCGCCCCTACCGGGTCGCCACATCCGCGGGGCAGGTCCTCGAGATTGCGGTGCTCGGCATCGACCAGACCCAGGAGCTCGATTCGTCACGTCCCACCTCGATCCTCGAGGTCAACGCCGATGGCGACTCGTACTTCTTCGTCGACATGGGCCCGGTGCTCGCCCCGCTCGTGGCTGGGTTGCCGGATATTGCGGCCAAGGTCGATGCGACCCATCTCGAGATATGGGTGAGCAGGGACCGTATGGTCATCGACGCGACTGGCTACCAGCCGATCGCCGACCTCAACCCCGGCCAGGATCTCGGGCCTTACGCTCCGGGAGTGGGTTTCATCGATCTGGAGGCTCTCGGCGGCCTGGGGGGCCAAGAGTTGGTCGAGGCCCTGATCGGGTCGTCTGCCCTCGATCCGGTGCAGATGGCCGAACAACTCCCCAGCCGGCTCGGCGCGGTCACCGAGGATCCTGAGGACCCAGGGGTCTTCCGAGCCCAGGCCAGCTACGGAGACGTGGTCCGGGCCATGGGCGGAGACGTTGTGTCCTTGTCGCGGGGCCTCGCGGTTGGCATTGCCCCAACGATCAGGCTCTCGGTCGATGAGCTGGCCGGCTTCTACCAGCACTTCTACGAGGCGACTCCTACCGAGGTGGTGATCACGATCACCGACGACGGCGCTATCTCCTCGATCGGGATGACGACCGACATGTCAGGGATCTACGAGGCCGCGTTCGATCCGGACTCGGGCCTCGACATCGGCCTGAGTGCGGGGGAGCTCGCTGACACTCAGCGGATGTTCGCCGACTCGGTCAATGTGATCGAAACCTTGTCGGTCTTCGAGCTCGACGACAGCATCACGATCGACCCGCCCGATGGCGATCTCGAGGACCGAACCGGCGCCGCCGCGACATTCTTTGCCGAGCTCGTCGCCGACTGAGCCCGGGCGCGAAATGGGGGCGGCTCCGCGGAACCGCCCCCGGTCTCGAAGTCGGAGTCGAATCGACTCAGGGGGTCATCACTTCGGCGGCATCCGGATTCCGCCATCGACGCGGATGGTCTCGCCGTTCATGTACGGGTTGGTGATGAGGTCGAGCACCATGAAGGCCAGCTCCTCGCCGTAGCCGAGGCGCTTGGGGAAGAGCACGCTCTGGCCCAGGTGGGCCTTGAACTGGTCGGAGGCCTCACCCTCGCCGTAGATCGGGGTGTCGATGAGTCCGGGGGCGATGGTGTTCACCCGGATACCGACCGCCGAGAGGTCGCGGGCGATCGGCAGGGTCATCCCGACGATGCCACCCTTCGAGGCCGAGTACGCAGCCTGGCCGATCTGGCCGTCGAAGGCCGCCACCGAAGCCATGTTGACGATGGCGCCACGCTGGCCGTCGTCGTCCATGGGGTCGGTCTTGGCCATGGCGGCCGCCGACTGCCGGAGCATGTTGAACGAACCGAGCAGGTTGATGCGGATGACGAAGTCGAAGTCGGCCTGGGGCATCGGCTCGTTGTTGCGGTCGACCGTACGGCCGGCCCGGCCGAGCCCGGCTGAGTTCACCAGGGCCCGGAGGGGGCCCATCTCGGAGGCGGCCGCGACAGCGGCGGCGCCGTCCTCCTCGCTGGAGACATCACACTTCACGAAGAGGCCGCCGGTCTCGCTGGCGATCTGCTTGCCGCGCTCCTCGTTCAGGTCTGCGATGACACAGCGGGCGCCGAGGTCGGCCAGTTGGCGGGCGCTGGCCTCGCCGATGCCGGAGGCGCCGCCGGTGACGATGGCGGACGCTCCGTTGAGATCGATACGGGGCATTGGTTGTGGTCCTCTCGATAACCAGGGGGTTGAACAGGTTCGACCATACCGCCCGCCCGGTTCCCGCTCGAATGCGCCGAGCCCCTGAGGCTGCAAGGATCGGGCCATGGCGAATCAGATCTGTGAGATGTTGGGCATCGAGTTCCCGATCCTGGCCTTCACCCACTGCCGTGACGTCGTGGCTGCGGTGACGAAGGCGGGAGGCCTGGGGGTACTGGGAGGGGTGGGTCACAGCCCCGAAGCGCTCGAGATCGACCTGGCCTGGATCGAGGAGGAAACCGGCGGGAAGCCGTACGGCGTCGACCTGGTGATCCCGCTGAAGTACCTCGGTCAGGAAGATGGTGGGCTCGACCGCCAGCGCACCGAGGCCCTCATCCCCGATGAGCACCAGGCGTTCATGGACGACATCATGGAGCGGTACGAGGTACCCGACCTGCCCCCCCGGCCCGACAAGCCCACCACCACCGGACTGTCGTTCACCCACAACCGGACCATGCCTCTGGTCGACATCGCGCTGGCCCACGACATCGCCCTTATTGCCAACGCCCTGGGCCCGCCGGGGCCCGAGCTGGTCGAGCGGGCCCACGAGCGAGGGGTGAAGGTGGCGGCGTTGGCCGGGAAGAAGTCGCACGCGGTGCGTCACGCGGCGGCGGGAGCCGACATCATCATCGCCCAGGGCTACGAAGCCGGCGGCCACACGGGCGATGTGGCGTCGATGGTGCTCGTGCCCGAGGTTGTCGATGCCGTGGCGCCGGTTCCCGTCCTGGCCGCGGGAGGCATCGGCCGGGGTCGCCAGATGGCGGCGGCGATGGCGCTCGGGGCCGAAGGGGTGTGGTGCGGATCGGTGTGGCTCACCACCGAGGAGTCCGAGGTCGTGCCCACCATCAAGGACAAGTTCGTGGCCGCCACCTCGTCGGACACGACCCGCTCGCGCAGCATGACCGGCAAGCCGGCCCGCATGCTCAAATCGGCGTGGACCCAGGAATGGGAACGGGGCGACACCCCCGACCCGTTGCCCATGCCAGTCCAGTCCCAGCTGGTGGCCCGCCCCCAGGCCCGCATCCGCAACTACGCCCACGCGTCGGACGGGGCGGCCCAGCTGTCCCAGTACTTCGTGGGCCAGGTCGTGGGCCAGGCCGATTCGGTCCGTCCGGCCGGCCGGGTGGTCATGGACATCGTCGAGGAGTTCGTCGACACGGTCACCGCGCTGAACGACCGCATGGGCGAGATGGGCTGACCCGGCGAGGGGTCAGTGGGAGCGGATCCGGACTGACAAGCAGGTGACACAACCCTCGAGCTTCTCGAACTCGGCGATGTTGACGGCTACCGGCTCGAGGCCGCGGTCTCCCAGGAGGTCCTCGGTGGCCGGACATCCGGCGGCCATCAGCACCCGGCTACCTCCGATCAAGACGACGTGGGCGCCCTGTTCTTCGGGAACGGCCAGGAAGTTGGGGAAGATCGACGTGTCGTCGAGCAAGGGTTGGTAACCGATGACCGTGCCATCGGGCAGGGCGGTGACAGCCGACTTGAGGTGGAGAACCCGCCTCAGGGGCACCCCCACCACGGTCAGGCCCCGCGGCCGGAGTAGGTCGGCCAGCTGGTTGGTTCCCACGGTGTTGGTGCGGCCCCCCTGTCCCACGTAGACGGTGGAGCCGACCTTCAGGACGTCGCCACCGTCGAGGGTGCCGGCTGCCCCGATTGTGGCCACGGTCAGACCGGCCGCTTCGGCGGCTGCTCGGGCCCCGGCCAGCTCGCCCCGCCTCTCCTCGGCCCCCGGTCGGCACACCACCGCCAGGTCACCGAACACGACGACGGCGTCCTCGATGAACACGCTGTCGGGGCAGTCGTCGGCCGGATCGACCTCGGTGATCGCCCATCCGGCGTCGGACAAGGCTTGGACGTAGGCCTCCCACTGGGTGAGAGCCCGCTGGGCATCAACCGGCCGGCGTTCGATGTGGGTGACGATCCCGTCCGCCAGTCGGGGGCTCGGCCGTCGGACCAAGGCCCGCCCCACCCTGGTGTCGACGGGGCTCATCGCCCGGTCAGGGTGCGCAGCTCGGCGATCACGGCATCGGTGTCCTCCTCGACGTGGATGGCGTGCAGACCGACCGCCCGGGCCCCCTCGACGTTGGCCGTCATGTCATCGAGGAACACGGCGCGATCGGCCGTGACCTCGAGCCGCCCGAGGGTCAGCTCGTAGATCTCGGCCTCCGGTTTACGGTGACCCACCTCGGACGAGTCGACAACCGTGTCGAACAGTTCGTCGAGGGGGAGCCTGGAGCTCCAGACCGGACGCCACTCGCGGACATTGTTGGTGACGAGCGCGGTTCGCACACCCGCCTCACGAAGGCGGCGGACCTCGTCGATCAAAGCAGTGCGCATGGGCAGATGGGAGAGGGGGATCTCGCCCTGCTGAGGGTCGAAGCGGGCGCCGCCGCCGGGAACCTGTTCGTCAACCCAGGCCACGAACTCGGCCAACTCCATGCGTCCGGTCTCGAGCCGGTGCCATGGATGGTCGTCCGAGGCGCCGAACGTGACCCCGCTCAGTAGCTCCCACAAGCCCTTCCGCATCTGGCGCTCGGCTTCGGTCTGGGGTGCCTGGTCACGCCCCGAGCGGCCAAGGAAGGGCTCGGTCATGACCCCGGCGAAGTCGAAAAGGGCGGCTTGCAGCGGCTCAGTCATCACCGGGGACCAGCAGCACCCGACCGAAGGCCTGACGGCTCTCGATGTATTGATGGGCCTGGGTGGCTTCGGCCAGCGGGAAGGTGGTGTCGATGACGACCCGCTCGATCAGGGCCCCCTACCGGGTCGACCACCAGGCCGACCCCGCCGGCTCCGGCCTGGATGAGCACCATCTCGCCGGCCTCCAGATCACCGAACTCGAAGAGACAGTCGTGGGCGGTACCGAACTCGATGGGGATACCGGCGGCCTCCTCGACCGATAGTTCGTCGGGCACCGCGTAGCAGGCCGCGGCCGGGACGCTGAGCAGCGAGGCGTGGGACCCGAACCCCATGGTGGCCACCACCTTCTGGCCTTCGGTGAGATTGGTGACGCTCTCCCCCACGGCGACGATCGTGCCGGCTGCCTGGTAGCCGACGACGTGGGGGGTGCTGGCCATGACCCCACCCTGGCGGTGCAGTAGGTCACCACCCTGGATCCCCACCGCTCCCATCTCGACCAGCACGCCGCTGGCAGTCAGCTCGGGGTCGGGGACGTCTTCGTGGCGGAATACCTCGGGCCCCCCGGTCTCGTAGTACACAGCGGCTCTCATGAGCCGGACCCTACCCCCACCCGAGCGCTGGCGATCGAGTTGAATGGCAGACCATGGCTGGTGTGTTCGAGACCCTGATGCAACTGGACGAAGGGAGTGGAGCCGATTCGTTCCTCGGCCCCGCCGCCCCCGAGGGAGGGGAGAGGGTCTTCGGGGGTCAGTTCCTGGCCCATTCCCTGATGGCGGCCGGCCGGACGGTGGGTGGGGACCGGGCCCCCCATTCCCTGCACGGCTACTTCCTGTCGGCCGGTGACGTCGATGAGCCGACGGTCCTCCAGGTCGAGCATCTCCGAGATGGACGGTCGTTCAGTCAGCGTTCGGTGCGGGCCCGCCAAGGTGATCGCGAGTGCTTCTTCGCTCTGATCTCGTTCCATGTCCCCGAGGCCGGCTTCGAGTTCCCGATGCCCAAACCGCTCGATGAGCCACCCCCCGAGTCGGTCACCCTCACCTACAACCACTTCAGCCACGAGCTGCGCACCCTCGAGACAGATCGGTGGGAGGGCGAGGGCCGGCCGATGGACATCCGGTACATCAACCCGCCCACCGCGCCCGAGGGTGAGCCGGTGCTCGACAATCAGCGCATGTGGATGCGGATCGACGAGGACCTACCCGACGATCCCGTCCTCCACGCTGCTGGTCTGGCCTACCTGGCTGACAGCACCCTGGTGGATCACGTGATGCTGCCCCACGGCTACCGCTGGCAGGATGCCCGGCTCACCGGCACCAGTCTCGACCACGCCATGTGGTTCCACCGCGCCGAACGGGCCGACCAGTGGCTGCTCTATGACCAGTGGGTCGAGGCGACGGGGTCAGCCCGGGGCCTGGCCGGGGGCCGTCTGGTCACAGTCGACGGTGCCGTGGTCGCCACCTGTGGCCAGGAAGGCCTCATGCGCTGGGGCGGCTAGTCGACCTGCCTCGGTGGCGGACTCCCACCAGGGGCGGTAGGCCGCTCAGGAACCGAGGCGGCCGATGACGCGCACCCTCACCCGACGGGCATCGCCGGGGAGGTAGGCGAGGGGAAGATCCTCGACCTCGATCGGCTCAGCACTACCGGGGACAGCCCCCGCGGTCTCGGCCCTCTCGACCGCGATGCGGGTGGCCTCGGCGATGGCCCCGTCGTGGCCGAGGTCGCGGAACACCCGGTCGACCTCGCCGCTCACCTGGGCCAGGGCCGCCCCAACCGCGTTGGCCACGCCGGCGTGGGGTGGCCGGACGACCGGTTCGAAGCCGGGCACCGAATCAGGAACAGCGAAGGCTCCACCGCCCACCGCCACCAAGGGTGTGTCCGCCCCACTCAACTTCATCCGGTCGGCGCCGTCGGCGATCATGGCGGCCGCCCGGTCGAGCACGGTGTGGGGGTCGGGGCCGTCGCCCACCGGATCGGCTCCCGCGATGGTCAACCGGCCCGAAGAGACGGCTGCGTCGGTCAGGGTCAGGGTGTCACCACCGAAGGAGCGGGCCCGCGACACGAGGTGTTGGCCCACGCTGTCAGGTCCGATCGACAGGGGATCGGTGCCCACGATGCTGCCACCGCCCAGGCCGATCGATTCGAGGTCGGGGAGTCGGAACAGGGTGCGGACCCCGCCGACGTCGACGGCCGCGTTGGCCTGGCGGGGATAGCCCGCCACCAGGGCCCCGAAGTCGGCGGTTGTCCCCCCGACATCGACGACGATTCCGTCGGTGACACCGGCCAACCGCGCCGCGCCTCTCATCGAGTTGGTGGGACCGGAGGCGAAGGTCAGCACCGGGTAGGACCGGGCCTCGTCGATGCTCAGCAGAGTGCCGTCGTTCTGGGTGAGGTACAGGCGGGTGTCCGGACCGAATCCGGCCTGGGTGAGGGCCGCGCCGAACGCCTCGATGGTGTGGCGGGCCAGGTGGATCAGGCAGGCGTTGAGGCCGGCCGCGTTCTCCCGTTCGAGCAGACCCAGCCGGCCGAGCCGACTCGACAGGGTGATCGCGGCGTCGGGGAGCACCGACTCCACGATCTCAGCGGCCCGTTCCTCGGGCCCGGAGTCGACCGGGGAGAATGAGCCGGTCACCACGATCGAGTCGATCCCGTCATCGCCGAAGCGGCGCGCCGCCTCTTCGACCGCGGTCTCGTCCAGAGGCATGAAGGGGCGGCCGTCGAACTCGGTGCCACCCTCGACCAGGGCGGTGGCTCCGTGAACCTCGGCTGCTAGATCGGTTGGCCAGTCACAGAGCGGCCGCACTGTCTGCCCGGCAGGGAGACCGAGCCGAAGGAACCCGACCCGGTTCAGGGCCCGGCGTTGAACTACGGCGTTGGTGAAATGAGTGGTGCCGATGACAACCGCGGCGACGTCGGCGTGGGGAACACCGGCCAGGGCCGCGGTGATGCCGCCGAGGACGTCGTCGGTGGTCGTGGCCTTGGTGGCGGCCACCACTTCGGATCCCTCGACGAGGGCGGCATCGGTGTTGGTGCCCCCGACATCGATGCCAATTCGTCGGCTCATGTTCATGGGAAGGGATCAACCACATCGAGGTCGAGGCCGAAGGCCCTGGGGCCAACATGGTCGAGGCCGACCGGGGTGGTGAACACTCCAGGGGAAGGCATGACCACCAGTGTCACCCGTTGGCCGTATCTGGCTGTCTCGGTGCCCACCGCTTCACCAGACACCGAGTCGAGCATGCAGATCAGATGGGGCACGGTGGCGACGGCTTCGTTGTCGACATAGGCCACCGACCATTCGTTCTGGAAGTCGAGGCCCGCAGTGCGGCCGGCCCAGTCGTCGAGCCCATCGAGCTGGGCGTAGCCGCGGAGGAACCCATCGGTGGCCCGCCGCTCGACGTCCACGAGCTTGCCCGAGAAGATCACTCGACCCTGGTTGGCCTCGCACAGTGCGGTCACCGGATCACGGTGTTCGGCCCGGGAACGGCGGACCACCTCACCCAGGGAGATGGACAGGGTGGCGGTGTTGGGGATGCCCCAGTCCTTCACCTCGCGACCGGTTCTGGGAGCCTTGCAGGTGGCGGCAATCGATCCGACCTCGATGGTGAGCGATCGGCTGGCCCGTTCCATCCACTTCCACGTGGGTGCGTGAGTGATCACGGCCTCGATACCCCGCGGGTCGACGAGGGCCAGCGGCCACGGTTGGAGCCCTCCCACCGCGAAACTGGTCATCTGAGCTTCGGGGAAGGCTCGGCCCATGGCGTCGGCGTCGACGATGGGTAGGTCCAGGTGGGCCGCTGCCGCGAAGGGTTGGAGGGAGTTCGATCCGCCCATCTCCACCGCCATCACCGCGTCGAACGGGCGGCCCAGGTAGTCGGCCATGATCTCGACGGCGCGGGCCACATCGGCGGTGCCCTGGAGGCGTTCCTGCATGACAACCGGTGCGCCCATGGTGGACACGACCGCCACAGCCGCGTCGTCGTCGAGGTCCTCGGGTTGGATCAGCTCGAATGAGTGACCGGCCTCGATCTGGCCCCGAACGTTGAGGAGGTTCAGGTAGGGGTTGCCCCCACCCCCCGTGCCGAGGATCCAGGCCCCGACGGCCAGGTCCTCGATCTCCTGGGCTCCCAGGGTTCTGGTCATGATGGGCAGAGCTCTGGGCTCATGCCAGCAGTTCTCCGGCCACCTGGGCGGTGCATCGCGAGGCGACCAGGACCGGGCGACCGGTGATCTCCCTCACCCGGGATCGCAGGTCGCGGTCGTAGCCGAAGCAGTCGAGGACGGTCAGATCGACCCCGGCCGCTGCCAGTTCGCCGGCCGCCTCGGTGGGATCGGTGCCGGGCTTCACCGACCGGACGGTGGCCGGGCGGCCGGGCTCGTTCCAGTAGTCGACGAATGAGTCGATCTGTTCGGGTATCGGTACCAACACGCCGAGCCGGTTCCCTGTAGGCAGCACGGCATCGACGGTGGCCCTCAGCACGGCTGACGGGTAGATCACGTTGGCGGCCGCGGGCAGGCCCACGAACCGGCCGGTGCAGGCCACCACGGTTGGTCGCCCCGGGTCGGCCTCGAGCAGGGCACCGATGCGGGTGGTCACGTCCTTCTTCGAGATGATGACGTCGTCGCCGCCGGGCAGGTGGCAGTGGAGGGCGTCGGCATCATTGATGGGGCCGAGCCCACGGATCTCGTCGACGGTCAGGCCGTCGAGGGCCCCCCGAACCTCGATGGGCTGGTTGGGCCCGAGCACGTCGCCCAGCTCGGTCTCGAGATCGGGCCGGGGAGCCTGACCGATGGTCAGCACGAGCAGGGGGTCCATGCTGCGAGACTACGCGCAGAGGGGGTCAGGGGGAGTCGAGACCGGCGAGCCAGTAGGCGTGGAGGCGAGCGGCGAAGGCGTCGGGGTCCTCGGCGAAAGCGCGGCGGCCGAGGGGGCGAGCCTCCCACTGAAGCTCGACGCGGGCCCGTTCGATGAGCACGAGCAACAGGGTCCTTTCCCGTTCGTCGGCGATGGCCTCGGGTTCGCGGCGGACCACCTCCCCGAGGCGGGCCAGGTCGCCGTGGCTCTCGAGCAGGCGGTCGAGGCGGCACAGGAGCTGACGGTGAGCTCTGACCAGGGCGGTGTCCAGGCCCTCGACCAGGGTGAGCTGATCAGCCAGTCGGCGCACCCGCCGGTGCCAACGGCGGAAGTCACGAACCCGGCCGTCGTCGTAGGCCCGACGCAGACCCCGGTGGCCTTGCTTGTAGGTCTTGGCCAGTTCGTCGATGACCGTGGCCAGATCGTTGGGGACGGCCCGGGCCGCCCGCTTGCGGGGCCCCCGGCGGTCTGGGTCCCAGGCGGCGTACCGGGCGCGGGCGGCGCCGACCGTCATCCGGAGGTCGATCACGTCCTGAACGGACTGGCTGGAGCGGGTCTCGTCGCCCCGATCGTCAAGCCATGAGCGGGTGATGGAGAAGGCGCGGTCGGCCAGGGTGTCGCGGTAGTGATCGGACAATTCGTCGAGGGCGGCGCCGAGCCGATCCCACGAACAGCCGGGTCCGAGCTGGGTGAGGCAGTGGCGAAGCACTGCCCCTTCCTCTCGGTAGGCGCGGCGCCCCACTGCTCCCCGCACCAGCCGGTTGACTGCCAGCACCCGTTCGAGGGCCCGGAGGGCGGCGTCGGGGCTTTCGACCAGCGCCGACGCCGCGGTGTCGAGCTGGACCACGGTGGCCGTGCGCAGGCAGGGGCCGACCCCCTGGAACACATCGAGGTCGAGTACCGCATGGGTGCCCGCGGCCGTTCGAGCGGGTGGGGATGATGAGGACATGGGACTGGCCGGAGTTGTACCACAGGCGCCTTGTAGGGTCGCGGGGGGTACCAATCGAGGGGGAGTTGTTCATGTGGGAACCAGCGGGGGCGGCGCCCGAGCTCGACGAGTTCCGGACCACCCTTCGGGCCTTCGCTCTGGAGCGGCTCGCCCCGGACTATCGGCGCTGGCAGAACGAGCCTTTTCCCCGTGAGCGTTTGCTCGAGTTGGGTGAGCTCGGCGTGTTCGGGATGCTGACCGGGTCCGAGCTGGGCGGGTCCCTCGGCCAGGGCGGGGGTTACGTGCCGCTCGGGATTGCGGCCGAGGAGCTGTCCCGGGGTGATTTCAACGTCTCCTACTTCCTCCAGCTCCAGGCCATTGGTTGCCGCCTGCTCGAGTTGTCCGACGCCCCTGATGTCCGTGACCGGTGGGTGCCCGCCATCGTGCGCGGCGAGGCCCTCGCCAGTTTCGCCCTGACCGAACCGGCAACCGGATCGGACGCCGCGGCCATAACCACCCGGGCCCGCCGTGACGGCGACGACTGGCTCATCACGGGCGAAAAGGCCTCCATCACTTTCGCCGGCAACTCCGACGTGTGCGCCGTCTTCGCCCGAACCAGCGACGATGGAGCCCGCGGTATCAGCCTGTTCTGTGTACCCCTCGACCTTCCGGGGGTCAGCCGCCAGCCGGTCAGGAGCTCGACCGGCCACCTCACCCAACGGGGCTCCCTGTTCTTCGACGAGGTACGGGTACCGGCCGATCATCTCGTTGGCACCGAAGGGGCGGCCTTCAAGTCGGCCATGGCCACCTTCGACTTCAACCGGGCGATCATCGCCCTGGCGTGTGTGGGAGCGGCCCAGCAGAGTCTCGACGAGACCATGGAGTACGTCCGCACCCGCGAGACATTCGGCCAGTCGCTCGCCCGCCGCGAAGGGGTCTCGTTCCAGATTGCCGAGCACCTGGCCCACGTCCACGCCGCTCGCCTCCTGGCCTACCAGACCCTGAGCCATGCTGACGCGGGGCGCCGGCACGCCACCGAGGCCGCCATGGCCAAACTCCTGGGGCCCAAACATGCCGGCGAGGCCATCCATGCGTGTGTCATTCTCCACGGATGGTCGGGCTTCGGCGACGACCTGCCCTTCGCCCAGCGGCTCAACGACGTCTACGGACTCGAGGTCGGCGACGGTACGCCCGAGATCATGAAGGCCGTCATCGCCCGCGAGGCCATCGGCGTGATCAGCCACCGATAGGGGAGCAGCCATGACCGAGCAGGCCGACCGACTCGTGCGCTACGACCACACCGACGGGGTCGCCACCCTGACCCTGGCCCGGAGTCCGGCCAACGCGCTGGGCGAGCCGATCATCGCCGGCCTGACCCTGGCCATCGACCGCGCCCGCTCCGACGGGGTGGGGGCGGTCGTCGTGCGATCGGAGGTACCGGGGTTTTTCGCCGCGGGCGCCGACCTGACCCTGTTCGACGGGCTCGAGGTGTCCGGCTTCCTCGACTATCTCGATCGCCTCAGGGAGCAGATCGAACGGTTGGGAAGCGGGCCGTGGGTGTCGATTGCCGCCATCGACGGCCATGCCCTGGGCGGTGGACTGGAGCTCGCCATGGCCTGCACCATGAGGGTGGCGTCCACCGCAGCCGGGCTCGGGGTGCCCGAGGTGAAGCTCGGCCTGCTTCCCGGGGCGGCCGGCACCCAACGTCTGCCCCGGCTCATCGGGCGAGGTCCGGCAATCGATCTTCTGGTGACCGGCCGATCGGTCGACGGTACCGAAGCCCACCGCTTGGGCTTGGTCGACCGGCTCACCGAGCCCGGTGAGGTCGATCGGGTGGCCGGTGAGCTGGCGGCCTCTCTTGCCTCCGGGCCCCGCGAGGCCCACGCCGCCATCCTTCGCTGTGTCGACGCCGCGTCAGAGCGGGGCCTCGAGGGCGGCATGGTGATCGAGCGCGATGAAGTGGCCGGCCTCTTCGCCACCCCCGATGGACGCGAGGGGGTGGCGGCATTCCTCGAGAAGCGCCGCCCCTCGTTCGGTGGAGCCTGAACCGCTGGCCCCCTGGGAGGTCATGCTGTCGAACTCCAAACCCTCCTCGTCGGCTGGCCTCACGCCTCGGGCCGGCCTCCCGATGCTGGGGTGTGGTTCTGGTTCGGGGTGTCGCCTGGATGGTGGCCGCCGTATTCGTCGGCCTCATGGGCGGTGTCGCGGGCTGGCAGATGCTCCAGGATGACCTGGCTGTCCCCGAACTCCCCTCGACTCCCGGCGGTCAGGCCATTCGGTCCGCGTCCGAACCCCCGGAGGAAGGGCTGGCCATCGTTCTGACCCCGATCGGAGTGGGAGCCGACGGCGTCGTCGTGCCCAGGGGCGGCGAAGTCGAGGTGGTGGTCGAGCTCCGCAATCCCGAGTCGGTGCGCTACGACCAGCTATCGGTCACCGCCGACCTGCTCGATGGCCGGTGCCGCTGGCCCGAGGAATCCTTGGCCACCATCTGGTTCCTGGGGGCCCGCTCATCGGCTGAACGGGTCTGTCACCTGTCGTTGGACGGTGATGACCTGGGCTCGCTGACCGTGGTGGCCCACAACGCCGGGCTCGAGATCGGACGGGCCCGCCTGGTGGCAACGGTGGCGGCGGCCGAGACGCCACCACCGATCGAGCTCGACAGCACCAGCACTCCCCTCGAGGCCCCGCTCGACGAACCAGGGGCCGAACCAATGAGTCCGACCTGCCCTCTCCTCCGCGATGGAATCGAGTCGGCATCCTCCTCGGCCGTCGCCGACCTCGGGCCGCTGGTCACCGATCGGGCCCGACAACTGGATCTCGGGAAGTGCCCGGATTGGTCGGCGGTCGTCGCGGTCGATCTCGTGGCTGAGAAGGCGGTGGGCGAGTGCACCAGCTGGTCGGTGATGATGAGCGGTGTCGCGGTAGGTGAGCTCCGGCCGGCGGAGTCGGAGCGGTGTGACCTGGAGTCAGGCCCTCTCTACATCGACCTGAACGTCGATGAGGTCGATACCGCCACCGCCCAGCAGGTGACGGTACTCGTGGCCTGGGCCATAGCCGGTGATCGGGCCTCCGCCCTGGCGGTGGCGGCCACCCTCGGCCGCACCAAACGCGGAACATGCGACGACGGAGCCGTTCTACGGGCCCGGAGCCCCTACCTCCAGGACCTCTCGGACGGTACGACCAGCTATCGGACCGTCGTCGAAGCCTGCTGACCAGGTCGGCCACCCCACTACGATCGCCACCTGATGGGTGCTGGGTGCATGCCGCCGGCTGCCGGTTTTACTGAGCCTGGTGACGAAGGGGATCAGCGCAGCATCGAGAGCGAAGTGGGCACCAGTCGGGTGACCTTGATCTCCTCGTGGATCACCATGTCGGGGATACGAGGCGAGATGATGTCCTTCCACTGGTCAGTGGCGTGGACCGCCTCGTGCAGCTTCTCGCGATGGGCTTCGTCGTCGAAGCGGCGCATCCAGATGTACTGGTCGGGGTCTTCCTCGTCGACGAAGGTCCCCACGATCACCATGCCCCTCGAGACCTGGAAGGGGATGATGACCTCTTCCATGTAGCGGACCCAGTCGGCTCGACGGCCGGGGTGGCAGCGGTACTGGCGGTACTCGAGCAGCATGGGAGACCTTCCGGGAGTAGTGGTGCCGGAGGATATCCGGGGGTGGGTCACGAGTCGATGTCAGACCGCACGATCATGCTGAGCGCCCCGATGACCACGGCCATGGCCAGAGCCTGGGCCGTGGTGATGGCCTCGTTCAGGAACGCCCAGGCCAACAGCGAGGACACCACGGGCACCAACAGGGTGAGCACCGACCCCACCCAGAGGGGGATCCGTACCAGGGACCAGTTCATGACGCTGTGGCCCAGGATCCCGGAGCCGAAAGCCATGACGGTCAACCAGAACCAGCTGACCGCCGACGGAGGGCTGAGGTCCTGTCCGAACACTGCGGCGAGCGGGGTGGTGATGAGGGCCACCCACAGGGCGGTGCCGACCGTGAACTCGGTGGGCGAGATCACGCCCTTCGACCGCTTGGAGAAGACGAAGTAGCCGCTCCAGGCAAACACGGCCCCGGCCGACAGGAGGTCACCCTGGATGTTCCACTCGGGTGTGCCCGACGAGGCCATGACCACCCCCACCGCTCCCGCCAGCGCGACGCCGGCCCAACCAGCATTGCGGGCCCCGATTCTTTCGCCGAACAGGGGCCCGGCCGCGAACATCAAGATGACGGGCTGCATCGATCCGATGACGGTGGCATCGACGATGGTGGTGAGCTTGACCGCGCTGAAGAAGAAGGCGACATCGAGGGCGAGAGCGATCCCGCCGGCCATCGAGTGGCGCATCGTGTGCATGGTGACCGGCGAACCCCGAACGGCGAGGACCACGACCATGGCCAGGGCGTACATCCAGAACCGGTAGGCCGAGATGGCCAGGCCGTCCATGTCGATGCCCTTGGCGAGCACCCCTGACGCGCCCCACGCAGTCACGGCCACTCCGGCGCCGATGAGTCCGAGGGTGTTCTCGCTGGCCGGCAGACGAGCCGCCAGGCCGTTGGGGTCACCGGCGCGCTCGGTGGGCGCGGTCATGTGCGGAGATGGGGAGGCGGCCAGCGGCCGGCCACCTCACCGGTCTCGATGAGGTGCTGGGCCAGGCGGCTGAGGTGGGCCTCGAGCTCGGCGGTGCGTTCCTGGCCGAGGCGGCGCAGGGGAGCAGAGGCCAGTCGGTCGGTGTGGCGTTCGATTATCCGGCGGGCGTGGTTGCCCTCGTCGGTGATGGTTCCTGTGGCGTCGGTCCAGCCCCGGAGGGCCATGCGGGCCACGGCCGACTCCCATTCGTCGTCGGTCCAGCCCCGGATGGCGGTGATGCTGGCCTGGTCGCCGTAGCCCCGCCCCGCCATCAGCACATGGCTCTCGAGCCCGTCGACCTCGGCCCCGGCAAGGGCGATGCTGTGCCCGTCGAACCGGTGCTCGCGGAGCAGGGTGCAGGCGTGCCAGAGCTGGAGGTGCACTTCGTCGGGCCACGCCAATCCGGTGTGGGCCGCGAACAGGACCCGGCCCTCGGGGTCGACGTCGTCGATGGCCGCACGGGCCAGGGCGGCCGCGGCCCGGATGTCGTCACCGAAGGGGCCATGGGCCGGGTCGTCGCCGAAGATGCGCTGCATCGCCATCGAGACCAGGACCAGGCGACGTTCGAGGATGTCTTCGGGGCTCATGATGTCCCAGACACCGGGGATGGCCTGTCCCACCATGCTCGGCGCGAAGTTGTAGAACGCGGCGGTGACCGTCTCGGGCCCGACCGGGCCCATCGGTGCCGACCGGTAGGCGAAGTAGGCGTGCCACCAGCCCTTGAAGCCGTCGTCCTTCAGGGCCTGGATCTCGGGGCTGTAGTACGAGATCGAGTGGACGGGCTCGAACACCTTGAGCAGGCGCCGGCTGGCTCGGGTGATGTCGTCGGGTTCGGGTTGCTCGTTCACGGCCCCATCCTGGCTCACCAGGGCCGTCCCCATGTCTCCCAGTCGAAGGGTTCGATGCCGGTCTCGTTGATCCGCCAGATGGAAGCCTCGACCTGACCGTCGGCGATGTCGAGGAAGCCGACCGTGCCGTACTGGACGGTCAGGTTGTGGGGGTAGGTGGGGGAGCCCGGGTTCACGCAGAGGATCCCGTCGACGGTACGGATGTCCTCGACGTGGGTGTCTCCGTGGATGATCACGTGGGGGGCGTGGGGCCGGTCGGGGAAGAGGCGGTCGAGGGTCTTCTCGACCCGAAGGTGGGGTGGCCGCTCGGGTACGGGAGCAGCATGGATCATGGCCACGTGGACTCCCTCGAACTCGAGCCACCAGGTCTCTTGCAGGCTGGGATGCTCGGGCTGTACCTCGCGGCCTCCGGACCCGTCGTCGCCGTTGCCGCGGGCACCCCAGACAGGGGCCCGGCGGGCGAGCTCGTCGATGACGTGGACGTCGTGGATGTCGCCGGCGTGGAGAATTCCGTCGCAACCGTCGAACAAGTCGTATACGTGGGGCCACAGCTGGGGCATGGCCTCGGGGATGTGGGTGTCGCTGATCAGTCCGAGGCGGAGGCCCGGGCCGGTGGTCATCTGCGTCCCCGGTGGTTGATGATCTCGATGGGCCCACCCGGTGAGATCTCAGTGGCCGCGACGAGGTTGCTCCGGCTGCTCATGACGGCCGCTGGTCATGGGGCAGCGAACCGCGGGCCGCCCTCAGGTAGGCGTACGGGGTCTCGGCCCGCAGGTTCGACACCCGCGATGTGTAGACGTCGGCGTAGCGTTCGACCTGACGGGCGAACAGGCTCTTGTCGTTGCCACCTCTCATCAACGGCCCCCAGGTCGGGTTGCCCAGCTCGCTGGCCCGCCGGGCCAGGGGGGCGATGTGCTTGTCGAGCTCCTGGCTGCGGTCGGTGGCCGCGGCCACCTGGCGCTCTTTCGGACCGCTGCCACCCTCCTTGCGGGCCCGTCGCCGTTCCATGCGCAGCCCGGCCAGCACCCGATCGATCTCGGTCTTCTCGGTCATCAGGCGGGTCAGCTCGAGCTGATCATCGGCGAAGTCGGCGGCATCGGCGATCTCGGCCTCCAGCTCGCGGGCAATCAGGGCCGTCCGCCACCTCAGGGTGTCCTTGGTGACGTGGACATCACCGAAGAGGTGGTCGCCCACGTACAGGACCTGGGCGGCGTTGAGGTCGAGGCTGCGTTCGACCATGCGGGCGTTGCCTCCGAAGTACACATGGCCGGCTTCGAGGTCGCCGTAGTGGGGTCGGAGCAGGGAACGGTCCTCGTCTTCGACCCGGTAGATCTGCTTCTCGTCGACGAAGAAGCGGGGCTTGTCGGCCGAGACGATCACGATGTCGAACAGGTCCCGCCACCCCATGCCGGGCGGGCAGTGTGGCTCTACCGCGTACGCCATGATCTTGCGGGTGTAGTCCCAGTCGCTGTTGGTCACGAGCAGGAGCTGTCTGCCGGCCAGCCGCTGATCCACGAGGGTGGGCACCAGATCTGGGTCGGGCACGACGAACCGGTCCGGGTCGGCCACGATCTCGGCCTTGAGCTCACCCTCGACATGGGCCCGACCCAGGGCGTCGTCGATGATCCGGTAGAGCTCGGCGTACCCGTGGACGCCAGGCAGCCGCTCCTGGTCGTGCTGTTCGACCAGGCCAGTCCACAGAGCGGCGCGCGACAGCTCGAACAGGGTGTTCATGAACTCGAACCGATCCTCAGCGAGGTCGATGACGGTCTCGCTGTAGGCCGTCCGCTGATCGTCGAAGCTGAGGAGCTCGTTGCCGTGCTGAGCCCGTACCACGTACCCGAAGCGGGTGGCCTTCACCAGGTTCCCGAGCGCCAGATCGAAGGTCAGCCCGAGGGTGAAGGCGGAGGGGTCGAACTCGAGCTGTTCGACCGGCCACCCCCGGTCGGCGAGTCGGCCCCGGGCATGCTTGAACGCAGCCCTCTCCCACTCATCGACCCGGTAGTGGATGAGGGTGTAGTCCATGTCGTAGCCGATGGCCTGGACGGATCGGAGGTTGAGGGTCCGGTTGGCGAACACCCCACGAATCGGTTCGGTCACCTCTCCAGTCTCGCACCCCCACCGCCCCCCCGGCCCCCCCGTCTCCAAATTGGGCAGCTTCACCACAATTCTTGTGGGTCAAGCTGCCCCAGAAGCCTGATGTGGGGCCATGGGAGGGCGCGACGGATAGCCTGACGCAACTTCGGGTCGGTCGACCCCGCTGTCTTCGAGCACCAGCGGGGTACTTTCTGTGGCCGATCCGGTCGATCCTCTGTTCCAGCGCCAACACCTGGTGGCCACCAGGGCGCAAGCCCTCGAGTCCGGAATGTCGGCCCGCCAGGTCGCCTACCGGGTGGCCCGCGAGGAATGGAGGGTGTTGCGGCGGGGCGCCTATCAGCCGTCGTGGGCCCCACGATCGTGGAAGTCCGAGCTCATGGCGGTGGTCTTGCTGACCGGGGGCCAATCGAGCCACCGCTCAGGGATCCGGCTCTACGGCCTCGACGGTGCGCGGGCGTCTTGGGGCCCGGAAGTCAGCCTCGAGCATCCCCTCCAGAAGCCGATGACGGGTGCGATCGTGCACGGCTCCAAGCAGATGGATCTGTTCCCGCCCACTCGTGTCGACGGAATTCCGGTCACGCCCGTGGCGCGGACCCTGCTCGACGCAGCTGCTGTGGTTCCTGAGCTTCTGCCCCGACTCATCGACGATGCCCTGCGCAGGCGGCTGACCGCGATTCCCGTGCTGTGGGGCACCCTCATCCGCCACGCCGCTCGGGGCCGGAACGGTACGGTCAACTTCCGGGCCGAGCTCGAGCGCCGGAGGAATGAGGAGGCGGTGCCCCTCAGCATGTGGAGCAGGTGGGTCGCCAAGCTGTTGGCCGACGGCGGTCTACCGCGGCCGGTCTTCGAGCATCGGATCCAGCGCGGCGCTGATTTCATGGCCCAGGTCGATCTGGCGTTCCCTGCTTGGCGGGTGGCCGTCGAGCTCGACTCTGTGAGCTTCCACACCCGGCTCGGGAACTTCCATCGCGACCCCGTGCGCCGCAATCGGATCCGCAACGCGGGTTGGCATCTGATCGAGGTGACGTGGCCCCTCTACTCGGAGCGCCCGCTCGAGCTGGTCGCCACCGTCGCTGAGGCACTGACCCAACAGGGATGGGCAGCTTCTGGGGCAGCTTGACCCACAAGAATTGTGGTGAAGCTGCCCAATTTGGAGATTGGGAGGGGTGGGGGACGGGGGCCGGGGGACTGGGCTGGTCCCGTTCTGTTCGTGGTGCCTTCGACCCAGGTTGGCATTGGGAGGGTCACACGGTTCCATGGGTCGAACCGGTGGTGAACACCGGTCGGTGGTCCTGACCAGGCTGTCGCCATCCGCCACCCCAGCGGGCACTAGGGGGACGCGCCGTGCGCGACCACGACCAGCCCGAAGACCAGGATCTCGGAGAAGCCTCCGGCGAGAATCAGGCCGAAGCCCTGGTGCCGGCCCAACCGCCCAGCTCTCCACCGTCGGTGACGGCGCCCGCCAGCACAGAGTCGCCGAGAGCCGATGTGGTGGGTGCGAATGCCCCTGCGGCGAACGCTGGCATCGAGCCGGAGCCCGACGCGCCCACCGCCGAGGTTCCCGCGGCAGAGAAGCTCTTTGATCCCGAAGGGCTCGTGGTGGCCGGGCTCAACAACCCCGCCCCGCCTCCACCGCCTCCCTCCAACACGGCCCGCAACGTGCTCATCGGGGTGGGCGGAGTCCTGGTGGTCGGTCTGGCGGCCGGCATCGTGGCCTTCAACGGCAGCGAGATCCGAACCACACCCGAGGAACTCATGTGGGATACGCCGCGGGCCCGGTCGATCACGGTCACTGAGGTCGAGCAAGCTGGCGACGAGTCCGGCGAACCCTTCGCCTTTGTCGCCACCACGACCACCCTTGGGGGAGGTCAGGCGGGAACGGGTCGCAGCGATGACATCGGTCCTGAGGCCCCCTCGGTTGGCGAGCTGGCCGCGGACCGCACCGAACGGCTCGCCGTCTTCAAGGGGGGCATCGTCTACCTGCAGGGTCGGGTCCCGAGCCAGGAGGTGGCCGACACCATCGCCGCCCGAGCCGCCGCCGTGGTGGGCCGTGACAATGTGGTGGTGGAGTACCAGATCGACCCCGGCGCTCCCCTTCCGGTCGGTGCCCCGCTGTACGTGGAAGACCTCGTCCTGTTCGCGTACGGCAGCACCGATGTCGGCCCTGAGTTCCTGCCCTTGCTCGAGTTCGGCGTCAGTCTCTTCGAACAGGTGCCGACCGTGACCATCGAGGTGCGGGGTCACACCGACGCCTCAGGTCCCGACGACTACAACCTCGCCCTGTCACAACGCCGGGTTGATTCGGTCGTCGATTACTGGGTCGGGCAAGGAGTGGATGCCGAGCGGGTAACCGGTGTGGGCTTCGGTGAGACCGATCTACTCGACCCGGCCAGCCCGAACTCGAAGGTCAACCGGCGCGTCGAGTTCATCATCAACGGCATTCTCGGCTGACCGTTGGGGAGCTGGTCGGCTCGGGCCTGTTGGTAACTGATGCCGTGGCCCTCCATGGCGAGGCGGGGGGTGACAACCATCCCACGGGCGGCGCCGATCTCGGCGGCCGTGGTCTCGACCTCAGTGGGGGCGACCGGCGGAGGGCAAGGGCTCGACTGGTGGTGTTCGCCGGGCTCGGGTGTGGGGCCGTGCATCATGGAGCCCACCGCCGACACCGGGGTGATCGCCGACTCACTGGCGGCCCGAGGCGAGGGGTTGCATCACATCGCCTTCGCCGTCGATGACATAGACGACACGATGGTGACGCTGGGCGGCAAGGGGGTGCAGTTCGTAGCCGACCACCCGGTGCGCAATCGGATGCCGGTGATGGACCATGCCGGCCGCCGGGTCGACGACGACATCCAGTTCACCTTCTCCCATCCCAAGTCGATCCTGGGCATCCTGTTCGAGTTCATCCAGTACCCAGACGGCTACCAGACGCCCTGACTCCGAGGGTCGTGTGGCGCCCGAAGCTGGGCCGGGCTGGTCGCGTTCTCGGAGGGTGCCGACCCGCTCATGGGTCCAGCGTCTGATGACCTTGTTGGCCTGGGCTTGGCCTCCCGGGCGGAGGCGTTGGACACTCTCCTGATGTCGACTTCGTACTTCACCCGATCTGGCGACTGGTTCACTCCAGGCGATGCCGCCGCCGGCCCGTGGGCCCCGGACATGCTCCATGGTCGACTGCTCGGTGGCCTGGCCGCCCGCGAGATCGAGAAGGAGTACGGCGAGCCCGGATGGAGGGCGGCGCGCCTCACCGTCGACATGTTCCGGCCTGCAGGATTCGAGCCGACCGAGGTGTCACTGTGCCTGGTCCGGCGTGGTCGCCGCATCAAGGTGGTCGATGCGTTGGTGAGCGTCGGTGGCCACGAGGTGGTGTCGGCCCGGGCCGTCCTGCTGGTGGAGGGACCGATTCCGCCGGGCACGATCTGGCAGGCCGAACGGTGGGCGTCTCCCCACCCCGAGACCCTGGCCCGCCCCGAACCTCGGGAGGGCGACGAGGTCACCGACGAGGACCCGGTCTGGGACTTTCGTATTCACGAGGGTGGCTTCCGGACGGCCGACCGCACCCGGGTCTGGACCCGCGAATCCGGGTTCCTGGTCGACGACGAGCCGGTCAGCCCCCTGGTCCGCGCCGCCATGAGCGGAGATATGGCCAGCCCCCTGGCCAACGGTGGTGATCGGGGTGTCGGTTACATCAACGGCGACTACACCCTGGCCATGGCCCGGTACCCGCAGGGGGAGTGGGTCGGTCTCGAGACGACCAATCATCTCGCCGCTGACGGCATCGCGGTGGGCGCCCTCACCCTCTACGACCTCGACGGGCCCTTCGCGATCAGCACGGCGACCGCTCTCTCGAATCCGATCCTGGACTAGCGCGGCACCTCCTCCGGTCGGCCATCGGGCAGGTCTGGGCCTGCTGCGCGATGCTGGCTCTGTGACAGAGCAACACACCCACAATCCGACGGCACTGGTCACGGGGGCCACCGGTGGTATCGGCCAGGCAATCGCTGAAGCTCTGGCCGCCGCGGGCTATGACCTCACCATCACCGGCCGCCGCCAGGACCGTCTGGTGACCCTGGCCGAAGAGCTGGGCCGACACGGCACCCAGGTCGCATCGACCCCGGCCGATCTGACCAAGGAGGACGAGATCGAGTCCTTGGTGGCCGCCCATGGCTCTGCGTACGGGCGTATGGACGTGATGGTCAACTGCGCCGGCGGCGGAATCCTGGCCGGGCTCGGTCGCCAGAAGACCCGGCACATCGACCTCCAGCTCGACCTCAATCTGAGATCGGCCGTTCTGGTCTTCCAGGCCGGCCTTCCCTGGTTGAGGGAGGCAGTGGCCGTGAGAGGGCACGCCAATGTGGTGAACGTCTCCTCGGCGGCCGGCAAACACGGCCAACCCGGGCTGACCGTCTACAGCGCAGCCAAGCATGGTCTGGTCGGATTCACCGAAGCCGCCAACGCCGAGTTCGGCAACGAGGGCATCCGCTCCACGGTTCTGTGCCCGGGCCTGGTCGACACTCCTCTCGCTGCGGCCTACGACACACCGGGCGAGGACATGGTCCAACCCCGCGACCTGGCCACGGCTGTGCTGTGGCTGGCCCAACTCTCACCACGGTGTCTCATCCCCGAGATCAGCTTCCTCCCTCCGACCGGGCCCTTGTCCGGTGACGGAAACCGGTGATGACCGAGCTCGATGAGGCTTGCGACCTCACCGAGAAGCTCGTCACCGTGATGGCCGATACTGGCGCAGGCCCGGTCACGATCGAGGGGCTGACCCGACTGTCCGGCGGTGCGTCGCGCGATACCTGGTCGTTCGATTCCGTGGGGGCCGAAGGTTCGAGGCAGCGACTGATTCTCCAGCGGACACGAACCCTTCTCATCGATGCCTGGGTCGACACCGAAATGGAGGCACGGCTCATCACCGCCGCGGCGCGGGCCGGTGTTCCGGTGCCCGATCTCATCACCTGGTCGGGCAACCCTGAGCTGTTGGGGATGCCCTTCCTGATCGTCGAGCGCATCGAGGGTGAGACCATCCCCCAACGGATCCTGCGCAGTGACTCCTTCGGGGCGACTCGCCGACGTCTGGCCTACGACTATGGTGCCGCGCTCGGGCGGATCCAGCAGATCCCGCTCGCCGAGGTCAAGGGTCTGAGCCACCAGGACCCCCTCCTCCACTTCACGGAGGTGTTGGCCGACAAGGGCGAACCCCACCCTGCGCTCGAGCTCGGGCTGCGGTGGCTCGAAACAAACCG
>JAAEMS010000004.1 GCA_024225275.1 Actinomycetes bacterium | reverse complement strand
GCTGATCGCACCCGGTCCCCACTATGGCCTCGGCGGCGTTCATGACCAGGTTGAGCACGATCTGGTGGACCTGCTCGCGGCGGATGGGTACCCGGCCCTCCGGCCCCCGCTGGCGGATCGTCACCTCCACGCGGCGGGGCAGGGCACGGGCGGCCAGCGCGACGGCGGCCGCCCTTGTCTCCCGAATATCAGTGCCGGTGTGGCCGTCGGTGGTGCGGATCAGGCCCAGGACGCCCTGCTTGAGGGCCCGGCCGGTACCGATGGCTGACTCGATCTGGGCCAACGAGTGGGCCTGCTGCGCCGGGTCTGGGCGTTCAGATGGTCGATGAGGGAGGCGACGGGCCAACAACGCCGCGGTGAGGAACACTGCGTGGAACCAGAAGGCCACCTCCGTTGACAGCCATGTCCCCAACACCGAGGCCAGAAGGAAGAGGTCGAGGCGTAGGTCGACGATGGGTCGGCGATCCACCAGGCTGACCAGAATCCGGTCGGAGAGCTCCAACTCGGATCGAGCCAGGGCAGTAGCCAATGGTGGACCTGAGCCCCGAACAGGCAACGCGATTGAGTCCGGCCATTCGGTGCTCTGATGATCTGTTGTGAATATCCAGAGGCCATATACGTGGGGGTGGGGCGTGCAGATCCGCGAGCATCCGCGAGCTCCCTCTCTGAATCTGGTAGTGAGGAGGCATGCGGAGGTGCTCTCGTCCGACATGTCAGGAGTACGGGGTCGTCGCTGTAGCGTTCGACGCCGGAAACCGGGTTGCGGCGCTGGAAGCGCCGACCGAATGGTCGGCGCTGGTGTTCTGCCGTGTCTGCGCTGACCGTTTCACCCTCCCCGGCGGATGGACCTGGCTCGACGGTGGCGGCCAGCTCGCTTTCTTCCCCGAGCTGACCACCGACGTCGAGACCACCCCGTCCCTCGAGTTGGTGGCTGGCAACCCGCCGGCCACAGACCAGCTGGAGCTGTTCAGGCCTCCGCCGGCCATCGATCCCGAGCTGGCGCCGGTGGCCGACACTCCGGCCGCGTCGTCTGATCCAGCGGCGCCCACCGAAGTGATCGTCGACGATGACCCCTTCGGTGAGTCGGTGCTTCCCACCGAGCCCGACCCCTCGGGCTGGTCGTGGCCCTTCGGGCTCGACGGCGACCCCATCGACGAGCTCACCTCCGTCGACGAGTCGACCCCCCTCCTGGCCCGCGCTTTCCGCGCCTCCCGCGCCAGCTGATCGCCACCTCTCGATTCCCCTCCCTGGGGTCGGTTGGCTAACTTCGGCCCCATCCAGGGAGGGTGTGTGACGGGTTCGAACGAAGCAGAGACGGGCGGTGACAGTGCCATCACCGGGATCCGGCCCGAAGGGGTGACCCAGTGGTTCGTCGAGAACGTCGAGGGAGTGCAACCGGCGCTCAGCTTCGAGATCCTCGATGGCGGGCACTCGAACCTCACCTACCGGGTCACCGACTCGGCGGGATCCTCTTGGGTCCTGCGCCGGCCTCCCACCGGTCGGGTCCTGGCCACCGCCCACGACATGGCCCGGGAACATCGGATCATCGCCGCCCTCGGGCCCACCCCGGTGCCGGTTCCTCGGGCCATCGGGCTGTGCGAGGACGACACGGTGAACGACGCACCGTTCTACGTGATGAGCCACGTCGAGGGAGCAGTACTGGCGGCTGACACCGAGGCTGAGGTCTTCGCGCCGGCCGACCGGACCGTGATCGGGCGCTCAGTGGCCGAGGTCATGGCCACCCTGCATTCGGTCGACCCCGACGCGGTGGGGCTGGGTGACCTCGGCCGCAAGGAGGCCTACCTGGCCCGCCAGATCAAACGGTGGCGTCGCCAGTGGAGTGAGTCGAAGACGCGGGAGCTCCCGGCGATGGACGAGGTGGCGACCGCCCTCGAGCAGTACATGCCCGACCAGATCGGGGCCTCGATCGTCCACGGTGACTTCCGGCTGGGCAACATGCTGGTACGGGCCGACGGGGTGGCGGCTGTCCTGGACTGGGAGCTCTGCACCTTGGGTGACCCGCTCGCCGACGTCGGCTACATCCTCAACAACTGGATGCAGCCCGGTGAGAAGCAGGTGGCCCGCGGGGCGGCGAACAGTCCCACCATGGCGGGCAGCTTCGGATCGCGGGACCAGCTGATCGAGCGCTACGAGGAGCTCACCGGCCGCACCGTGGGCGACGTCAGCTACTACCAGGCCTTCCAGTACTGGCGGTTGGCCGCCATCGTCGAAGGGGTTCTGGCCCGCTATCTCGAAGGGGTGATGGTGAACGACGCTGACACCGACGTCTTCCGGGACCAGGCCGAGAACCTCGCCCACGCTGCCCTGGATCTGGCCGGAGGATGGTCATGAGCTCACCTTTCGCCGGTCCGGTCACCATCCACCGCGACCGGTGGGGGATCGCTCACATCCGCACGAACGACGCCCTCGACGGGTTTCGCGGTCAGGGCTGGGCGGCCGCCCACGACCGGCTCTGGCAGATGGAGTTCGATCGACGACGGGCGACGGGGCGCTGGTCAGAGGCCATCGGCGGTGCCGGCCTCACCACCGACCGGCTGGCTCGGCGGCTTCGGCTCGCCGACGCCGCCCGGGCCGACTACGCGGCCCTGAGCCCTGCCGCCCGGGCCATGACCGAGGCCTACGCCGACGGGGTGAACGAGGCCCTGGGTTCAATCGACGCGCTGCCGCCCGAGTTCGCGCTGACGGGATTCGTACCGGAGCCGTGGGAGCCCTGGCAGTCGGTGGCGGTCTACAAGATCCGACACTTCGGCATGGGCCCGCTCAACCAGAAGCTGTGGCGGGCCGCCGTGCTCAGATCGGTGGGCCCAGACGTGTTGGCCCGGATGTTCACCGAACCGGGAGGCAGCCTGACGGTTCCACCGGGGGGGAATCACGAGGGGCGTCGGCTCGACGATCTGGGCCTGCTCGATCCCTCACTGGCCGCCCTGCGCGACGTACCGGTCGACGATCACGCCTCGAACAACCTGGCCCTCGCCGGCCGCCATACCGCCAGCGGTCGGCCCATCGTGGCGGGCGACCCCCACCGGGGCCTCGATGTGCCGAACGTCTACCATCAGAACCACATCACCACTGATGAGTTCGACGTGATCGGGCTGTCCTTCCCCGGCGTCCCCGGTTTCGCCCACTTCGGCCACAACGCCGACGTCGCGTGGTGCATCACCCACGGCATGGCCGACGACCAGGACCTGTTTGTCGAGACCTTCGACGATGCCGGTCGGGTTGCCGGGCCCGACGGGGCCGAGACTCCGGACATCCGGATGGACACCGTCACCGTCCAGGGGGCCGACCCGGTTGAGGTCGAGTGCGTCCTGACCGACCGTGGCGCGGTGATCGCCGGTGGGACCGAGCTTGGTGCTGGACTGGCCCTGCGCTGGACGGCTACAGCCGCACCGGATACCACGTTCGAGGCCCTGCGGCCCATGTTGTCGTCCGGGTCCGTGGCCGAGCTCCACGAGGCAGTGCGCCCCTGGGTGGTACCGGTGAACAACCTGATCACGGCCGACCGGTCGGGCACGATCGCCTACCGGGTGAGGGGCCGGATCGCGATCCGGCCGGAAGCCAACCGGTGGGCGCCGGTTCCCGCCACCCACGGCCACGGGTGGACGGGCTTCGTGGCCTACGACGACCTGCCCGAGGTGATCGACCCCGACACCGGCTGGGTGGCCACCGCCAACAACCGGATCACCGACGACGATCTGTACGTGTCGATGGACTACGCGGCCCCGAGCCGGATCGATCGCATCGGGCAGCTGCTCGACGAGGGCACGGGACGAGGTTCCCTGGATGTCGACGATCTCGTCGCCCTACTGGGTGACACTTTCTCGGTCACCGCCGGCCCTCTGCTCGAGCACCTATTCGCCGCTCCGCTACCCGAGTCGCTCGCCGGGGCCCGTGCCCTGCTCGAACAATGGGATGGTCGCCTCGATACGGGCTCGGCGGCCGCTGCCCTCTACTCGACATGGCGCGAGAAGGTGACCGACCGATTCTCCGCCGCCCATGGCTTCGATCGGGCGGGGTTGGGAGGACTGGGGTCCGGGCCGCCGGTTCCCGACCGGGCCCGTGCCCTCTGGAAGGCGGTCGCCAACCGCATCCGGGTTGCCGACGATTCGGATCTCCCGGGCGACCTCGCCTGGCCCGTGGTGCTGACCGACGCCCTCGGTGACGCGGTCACCGATCTCACCAACCGCCTCGGTGACATGGCCGGCTGGTCCTGGGGGGCCATCCACCGGGCCCACTTCTTCCATCAGCTCGGTGTGGACCGGCCCGACCTGGCCGACCGCCTACCCGTCCCGGATGCCGCCATCCCCGGTGACAGTGACACCGTCCGGTGTGGGACGGTGCAGGCTGCGGCCCGGGGCCGGTCGGTGGCCGCCTCGGTGGCCCGGTATGTCTTCGATCTCGCCGACTGGGACCGGTCCCGTTGGGTGGTGCCCCACGGTGTCTCCGGCGATCCTGGTTCGGCCCACCACCTGGACCAACTCGACCGCTGGGTCGACAATGATCTGATTCCCATGCCGTGGACCCGGGAAGCCGTCGACGAGGCAACGGTCTCGCGCACAGAGCTCGGCGGCCCGGACCGATGATCGCCCGCGAGTGCACTTTGGGCTCGCTCTGGGCCACACTGAGGACCGTGTCGTCCCGCCGTAGCCTGATCTGCCTCATGCCCGCACTTGCCCTTCTGGCGGTGGGGTGTGGCTCGCTGCCGCCCGGGCCCGCGGTGACGGCCAGCGCTGGTGAGACCGCGGCCGATGGGGGTGTCGAGACCACCGGCACGACCGTGGCCGACGAGGCTTCCGTTGAGAACGACCCCAATGGCACAGCGGTGGCCACCATCGTCGACTCGACCACATCCGCCCTCGACCCCTCGGCTGCCGATCCCCAGGCCGTGGCTGTGGCTGCGGTCGCAGTGGCTGATGAGATGGCCCTGCTCGAGTTCCTTCCCATCGACGCCGGCGATCTGGCGGTTGAGACCTGCCCAGGGATCCCCTCTCCCGATGTGCTCATCGAGAGCGCGGGTTTGGCCCGGTCCCGGTTTGCTCGCGACGAGGTGGTCGGGCCCTTCATCGACTACTCGGCCCGTAGCTTCACCTCGGCCGCTGACGCCAGCGAGTGGGTCGAGACCTTGAAGGCCCACTATGTCGAGTGCGAAGGGGCAGCGACCGTCATCGAGGGCCGCGAGCTCCCATCGACCCGCAGTGTCGACGTCCCCGCCGGCACGGTGGCCAATGTCGATCAGATCGAGGGCTTCCAGAACGAGGTCTTCTTCACCGAGGCCCGTCAGAAGCTGTTCGTGGTCATCCAGTCGGTCGTGACCCGTAGAGGGCCCTACGTCACCGTGGTCAGCTTCACCGGTGGTGGCCCGTCGACCCCTGATGCTGTGGCCGGTCTGGCCTCATACGCCACCACGAAGCTCCCCACCTGATCTCAGCGCCATGGGGGCTCAGGTGGCCGAGAACTCGACCCGGTGAGCCTTCACGTCGACCCCGTCGAGGCGCACCCCGATGGTGTCGCCCAGCGCCGGGCCGGTCCCAGCCATGTAGGTGACCACGGCGGGCTCGAGAAGCTGGAGTCGGATCTCGTCATCGTCTTCGTCGATATCGGTGACCACCGCGTCGAACTGATCGCCGACCCGGTTCTGAAGGACCAGAGCTTCAGCGAAGTCGACGAGGCTGCGCTCGAGCGCCCTCTCCTTCTGGCGGGACCGACCCATGATCGATGGGAGCTCCTCGAGCGCTTCCATGAGCCACCCGGCCGGGCGGCACCCGGCGGCGTGGGCCAGCAGGATCTCGTTGTTGAATCGGTCGACCACCCGGCGGAGCGGGGCGGTCACGTGGGCGTAGGTCGATGCGATGGCCGCGTGCTCGAGACGGTCGGGCCGGTCGCCGTCGAAGGCCACATAGCCGGCCCCTCGGAGCCCGCGGGCGGCCTGGGTGAGCAGTGCGGCCTGGCCGGGGATCGAGGGGTCGAGGCCACGGACCCATTGGGCGTAGCTCATCCCGTCGGGCCAACGGACCTCGAGAGCTCGGGAGATCTTCTGGAGCGACGCCAGAGTCGACCGGTCGGGCGGGGGCAGGGTCCGGAGCAGGCCGACGCCGCCGTCGATCATCAGCTGGGCTGCGGTCATACCGGTGAGCAAGGAGATTTGGGCGTTCCATCCCTCGACGGGCAGGGCTACGTCGTAGTCGAGGGTGTAGTGGTCGCCATGATCGGTGACCTCCTGGCAGGGCAGGTTGAGGCTGACGCCACCCCGGTCGATCTCTCGGTGCTGGCGCAGGGTGCCGATCTCGCGGAGGAGATCGTGCACCGGGTTGGGGTTGTCGCCGTCGAGGTCGGCCTGCACCTGTTGGTAGGACTCAGCCGCCCGGCTCTGTACCACGGCGCGCTCGAGACCGACATCGGTGAGCTCGCCCCGTTGGTCGAGGTCCAGTGACCACAACACCGCGGGCCGGTCGAGGCCGGGGAGGAGGCTGGCGGCATCCTCGTTGATCACGGTGGGATGGAGGCCGGCCCGCTCGTCGGGACTGTAGAGGGTGACACCTCGGGTGAGGGCCTCGGTGTCGAGGGCCCCACCGGGCTCGACGAACACTCCCAGATCGGCGATGGCGTAGTGAACCCGGTACCCCGAGCCACGCCGTTCGGCGTGGAACGCCTGGTCCAGGTCCTGGCTGCCTTCGGGGTCGATTGTCACCAGGTTGATGTCTCGGCGGTCAGTTCGCTCGTCGTGGGCCGGCGGCCAGGCCGCGGCCGCGGCGCGGGCTTCGGTCTCGACCGGGACGGGGAAACCGTCGGGGACACCGAGCTCGGACCGGATCCTGCGGAACCCGCTCTCGAATCGCTCCGCCGGTGCACAGGTCAATCGAATCGAGGACATTGCCTGGAGACGGTAGCTCGGAGCGGGTCCCGCCCCGCCCCGTCTCACCGCGATATTCGGCCAGCCCATGCCGTCAGGGGTGGTGATACCCACTCGAGAAGGTTCAGCCTCTGGCCGTCAGGTCAGGTCAGGTCAGCGACGCTGACAGCGGGGGCACCAGGTGGTCGAACGGGCATCGAGGACCTTGCGCTTCAGCGGTTCGCTGCACTGCACACAGGGTTCGTCGGCGCGTCCATAGCAGACCAGGTGGAACTGGTTCTCCCCCGAGGCCCCCTCGACGGTGCGGTAGTCACGCAGCGTCGTGCCTCCCCGGTCCAGTCCCTGGGTCAGGACCTGCTCGATGCGGTCCCGTAGAACCCCGGCGCGCGGCCGGCTGACCCGTCGGGTCGCAGGGTCGATACCGGCCAGAAATAGAGCCTCGTCGGCGTAGATGTTGCCCAGCCCGGCCACCGGTCGTTGGCTGAGAAGTTGGGTCTTGACCATCCGATCCGAGGAACGGAGGGCTCGCCAGAGATGATGGGCGGTGAACTCGGGATCGAAGGGCTCCGGTCCCATGGCCGCCAGGGTCGGGATGTCGTCGTAGACGCCGGTGGGCACGGTTCGTAGCCGCCCGAACCGGCGGACGTCGCTGAACACCAGGTGGCTGCCATCATCGAGCAGCCAGTGGGCGCGGACATGGTCGCCGAGCGGACGGTCGGGTTCAGTGAACGACACCACTCCGGTCATCCCCAGGTGCATGACGAGTTGACGATCGTCGTCGAGATCCATCAGCAGGTACTTACCCCGCCGGCCGGTGCCGACGAACTGGGCGCCGGCGATCTCCCGGCCCGGCCGGAACTTGTCTGACCCGTGGCTGTCGGCTTCGACCACCCGGCGGCCCACCAGGCGGGGGTCGAGCTGTCGCCGGATGGTTTCGACCTCGGGTAGCTCGGGCACGCCGACACCGTAGTGGGCTCAATTTGCGGCCGGCCCGACCGTAGGGAACCGGTCATGGGTTCCCACCCTTGGAGTCGAGCCCGGTGACCAACCGGGACAGCCGCCGCTATTCGGGTTCGAGACGGTCCTCGAACTTGTTCGGCGCGCTCTCGTTTCTGGCCATCTGTGTGCAGATCGTGGCCTTCGCCAGCGGTGGCTCGGTCGTGGTCGAGCAGCTCTCCGGGCCGGTGACCGTACCGGTTCAGGGATCCACGGTTCGCGACGGTGGGGGAGCCGGCCCACCCGAAGGCCTTCTGGTCCGCATCGTCGAAGACCTCGCCGGCGACGGTGAGATCGGCTCCATCGACCCTGAGGTGGCGACGATGCGAGTCGACGATGACGGCGGATGGCATGCCGACCTGGTTGCCGGCCGGTCCTATCTCGCGGTGATGGCCGTTGAGTCCCTGCCGTCGGGTGCTGCGGTCCGCCCGCCGACACCGCTACAGGTCCTTGACCACGACCTTGCCCTCACCGTGGCCGGCCCTGCATGGTTCTTCGGCGTCGAGGGTCCGGCTCTCGCCCTCGACCTCCCCACCCCTCCGGCTGGCCTGTCCGCCGGGGCTGCCTTCGACCTCGTGCCGGAGGTACACAACGAAGGCCGAGTGGCCTTGACCGGTATCGAGATCGACATGGGCGGGGTGGGGTGTCGGGTGACCGATCTCGAGCCCGGCGAAACTGGGTCCTGTGTGGGGCGTATCCCGATCCCGATGGGATCGGGCATCGTGACGGTCGCCGCTCGGGCCCTCAGCACCGAGGGAGCGGTCCAAGCCGGTGGTCAGGTGGTGCTGACCGGGTCCGGGTCCCCTTCGCTGGATCTGGGCGTGGCCGTGAAGGGCGAATCGGACCGGCCCCTGACCCTCACCGCCGGATCGGCGTTGGACCGCACGGTGGAGGTCCACAACACCGGTGATCTCACCCTCGGCCCCGTCGAGGTGAGTGACGCCCAGGCCGGGGTGGTGTGCATTCTCGGCCGCCTCGAGGTGGGTCAGGGTCGTTCGTGTCGGATCGTGCGTGATGCCCGATCCGGGTCCCACCTCGTTGACGTCTCGGTCCAGGCCGGAGTCCTGGGCCCGGATGGCACTCCGATCCTCGATCCGATTGGTCAGCCCTTCGGGCCCCTCACGGCCGCGACATCGTTCTCATACACCGGCACCGGCACCGAGGTCGTCCGGGTCGAGAGACCGACAACCGACGGCCCCGGACTGTCCCTCGACTACCAGGTTGGCGGCCACCGCCCCGGAGACACAACGACGCGGGAGCTGTTGGTGGGTGACGAGTCGGACCGGACCTACGTGGTACACAACACTGGCAACACCGGGCTCGCCAACTTGGTGGTGAGCGACGACGGGATCGGGTTGGTATGCACCATCCCGCGCCTCCCGGTGGGGGCGGCCCAGGCCTGCACCCTTCCGGTCGATGTCGTCCAAGCCGGCATTCACACCTCGAACGCCATCGTGTCGGCCACTGGGGTCGACGATGGGGGTGTTCCCCTCATCGATGATGTGGTTGGCCTCCCCCAGGCTCGGGTCGTGGCCCGCGACAGCGTCACCGTCCGCGGCCTCGAGCCCGAGCTCCACGCGGCGGTGACCGCGACCCCCCAGCCGGTGGTGAAAGGTGAGGTTGGGGCCCCTCACCCGGCTGAAGTGGTCATCACCAATCGGGGTGAGACCATGGTGGTCGACCTGGCAGCCCAGATCGGGGTCAAGGGGGCCAACTCGGTCGATTTGATGTGTGACGAGGGCTCGGTTGGTCCGGGTCAGGAGGTCCGCTGTCGAGCTGACCTGATCCTGCCGCCGGGTCACGCCGACCTTCAGATCAGCGCCGAGGGGATCGTGCAGGCCACCGACGGTGAGAGGCTCGGCTCGGTGGTGACCAGCGATGCGGGGGCGGTCCGGGTTCCGGTGGCGGCCCTGAGCAGCCATCCCGAGCTCCTCGGCGCTGATGGCAACGGCCGGCTCGTTGTGGGCGTCGAGGTGGCCAACGCGGGGCCCGACCCGGCCACCGACCTCGTGCTCGACCTTGGGACTCCCACTGGCGCTCTGCTCGGTGGGAGTGGTCCCGGGTGGCATTGTGCCGACGCGGGTTGTGTGGTGGGCCGTCTGGCGGCCGGTGAGAGCTCGGCCGTACGCCTGGTGCTGAACACCGACATCTCGACCCTGGTGGTTTCCCCCCGGCTCGACAGCTCCGCGGTCGACGCTCTGGATCAGGAGAGGGTGCTCACCATCGACGTCGAGCGGGCTCGAGCCCGGGCCAACGCCCATGACTCGTGGGCCCCCTGGCTGGGTTCGTCAGGGCTGACCCTGGCTGCCTACGCCGCGATGGCGGCCGGCCTCCTGGTGTGGTGGCGCCTTGCCCTGATCCGACGACTCGGCCGTGCCGCCACTCCCGAGCTGCCCGTGCTGGCCTGAGTTCCCTGGTGGCTGGGGCCTGAGCAGTCCAGGGCCCGACCATCCGTCAGCCGGCGAACACCGTCTCGGCGAACACCACGCCCTTTTCGAGGGTCTTGTGAACCGGACACCGGGTGGCGATCTGTTCGAGGCGGGCCCGGGTGGTGTCGTCGAAGTCGCCATCGAGAAAGATCCTGGCCGACACCTGGTCGATGAATCCGCTCAGGTCCTCGTCGCAGTCGGCGCAGTCGTCGGCGTGCACCTTCTCGTGGGTGTAGTCGGCCGATACCGACCTCAAGGCGATGCCCTTGCGACGGGCGTACATGTTCACCGTGATACAGGTACACGCGGCCAGCGAGCCCAGCAGGAGCTCGTAGGGGTCAGGGCCGGTGTCGGTGCCCCCGACATCGGTGGGTTCGTCCGCCGACCAGGTGTGGTCGGCACTGGAGATCGTTACCTGCATGTCGCCGACGAGCTCGGCAGTGATGGTGGCCATGAGCTGAAGGTATCGGCTGGTCCTCATCCCGCCACTCGGCGGGGGGTGGCTCGCGCGAGTCCCTAGAGGCCGGGTCTTGTCGAGGGTGACACCTTCTCGGGTTCGGTCCAGAAGGGGATCAGATGGGGGCCGATGAGCAGGGCAGCAGTGGCCACCCCAGTGCCGGCGGCCACGGCCCACCAACCCTGGGCGGGGGGAGGGTCCAGGGCGAACCAGGCCTGGAGCCCGGGCACGATCATGGTGGCGGCCAGACTGGCGGCCATGGCCGCCACCAGGGAAGCCCGGAACAGGTTGAGGGGACGCGAGAGCCGGACCAGGATGACCAGACCGATGGCCAGAAGGACAGCGGTCGCAGCCGTGCGGGCTTCGTCGAGGGTGATGGCGTCGTGTCGACGAGACCACTCGTAGACCCCGAAAGTCACGACCCCGGCCACGGTCCCGGCCGGCACCGCGAACCGCAGGACCCGGCTGATGAACCCGGCCCGGGCCCGCCGTTCGGTGGCCTCGAGCGCCAGGAAGAACCCCGGCACACCGATCGAGAAGGTGCCGACCAAGGTCAGCTGACGGGGCAGGAACAGGAAGGGCACCTGGGCGATTCCCACCAGGAAGGCCAGCATGACCGCGTAGGCGGCCTTGGCCACGAACAGGTTTGCCACCCGTTCGATATTGGTTATGACCCGGCGGCCCTCGGACACGACCCGGGGGAGAGTGGCGAAGCTGTCGTCGAGCAGCACCAATTGGGCCACGGCGCGGGTGGACGCGCTGCCCGAACCCATGGCGATGCCCATGTCGGCGTCCTTGAGAGCGAGCACGTCGTTCACGCCGTCGCCGGTCATGGCCACGATTCGGCCCCGGTCCTGGAGAGCGTGGACCATGGCCCGCTTCTGGTGGGGGGTCACGCGGCCGAATACGCTGGTGATCTCGAGGGTGTCAGCCAGTTCGGCCTGGTTCTCCGGGAGCTGCCGGGCATCGAAGCCGGCGCCGGCGTCCGCCAGTCCGGCCCTGCGGGCGACAGCGGCCACGGTGTCGGGGTGGTCGCCGGAGATGACCTTGAGCTCGACCCCCTGGAGCCGGAAGTACTCGAGGATCTCGGGGGCATCGGGCCGGACTTCGTCTTCGAGTAGGACGAGAGCGACCGGTTCGAGGTCGGGCGGGGTGACGGGCTTGCCCTCCGCGTCCAACAAGGTCTGGGCGGAATGGGCCAGGAGGACGACACGGTGGCCGGAGCTGGTGGCGGCTTCGAGGGCGGTGGCCATGTCGGCCTGATCGCCCACCAGCATCTCGGGGGCGCCCAGCACCCATGAACCGTGCTCGGCGAAGACCACGCCCGACCATTTGCGGGCCGACGAGAAGGGCACGATCTCGGTGGTGGCCCAACCCGGATCGGGGTGGCGGAGGGCGATGGCGGCCATGGTCGCGTTGGGGCTGGGATCGGCGGCGGCCAGGGCGCCGAGGGCGTCGCGGGCCCGGGTCCGCTCGGCCTGATGGAGCATTCGTAGATCGGCGAAGACGATGTCACCGGTGGTGATGGTTCCGGTCTTGTCGAGGCACAGGGTGTCGACCCGGGCCAGTAGCTCTACCGAGGCCAGTTCCTTGGCCAGCGCGTGGCGGCGGGCCAGGGCCAAGACGCCGACGATCAACGAGATGCTGGTGAGCAACACCAGGCCGTCGGGGACCATGGCCACCGCGGCGGCCACGACGCCCCGCAGGGCCTCCTGCCAGGTGTCCTCGGCTCGCCACAGCGACCAGAGGAGCACCACCGAGACGGGAGGGATGATCCAGGTCAGCCAGCGCAGGATCAGATCGATGCCCCGCTTCAGTTCCGAGTGAGCGAGCTGGAACCGGCGGGCCTCCTCGGCCAGGGTCGAGGCGTAGCTCTGGGCGCCGATTCGGTCGGCCCGCATCAGTCCGGATCCGGCCGCCACGAAGCTGCCCGAGAGGACCCGGTCACCCGGCCCCTTGTCGACCGGATCGGACTCGCCGGTGAGCAGGGATTCGTCGGCCTCGAGCCCCACTGCCGCCTCGATCAGGCCGTCGACCACGATCTGGTCGCCGGGGGTGAGAGCCAACAGGTCGTCCAACACGACCTCGTCGACGGCCAGCTCCGCGGTCTCTCCGTCGCGGATGACCCGGGCCTTCGGTGAGCTGAGCACGGCCAGGCGGTCGAGAGTGCGTTTCGCCCTGACCTCTTGGACGATGCCGATGATCGAGTTCGAGATGACCACACCGGCGAACAGGGCATCCGGTCCGGGCGAGGCGATCATGACCAGGACGAAGAGGGTTCCGATGATGGCGTTGATCGGGGTGAGGACGTTGGCCCGCACGATCTGGGCAAAGGTGCGCGATGGCGCGGCCGGGATCTGGTTGGTCTGGCCGGCGGCGACGCGCTGGGCCACCTCGGTGGTGGTCAACCCTTGCGGGGTATCGACGCGTTCGCTCATGGGAGGTCGAGGCTAGTTGGGTGGGGCCGACGTGCGACCCCATCGCGGGGCGCGTCCAATTCCACGGCTAGCTGTGGTTCGTCCCCCCAGGGACCCGGTTGTACCGGGTGATGTGATCTAGCCGCGGCCGCGGGTGTCGGCAACCCGTCCTTGGTGAGCCGGGATCACCAGAGCCTGGAGCGCAGCGACCTGGCTGCGACGCAGGGGCACCAGATTGGGGCCGGTGATCAGGGTGAGTCCATCGGACGCCATTGTCCGTGCACGCATGTGTTTCTTCCTTGTCTGTTGGTCGCCATTGACCAGTTCCGTGAGACTACCCGCTCACCAGGTGACCGGGGGAACAGCTCTCACGGAGCGTGATACCAGTAAACCACAGAGAGTGGCGCCTGTCACTGGGCAATCCGACTTGGCACTACTACTCGGGGCGCCACCCGGTCAGGCCGGCCACCGCCAGGTCGATCAGGCCGTCGAGCTGTTGAGGGCCGGGAGCCCCCTGGGTCATGGTCGACAGGAAGAGGGGCCCCTCGACGAGCAGCACCCCGAGATCGAGATCGATGTCGGGGTGGACCTCGCCCCGCCCCTGGGCCAACTGGATGACGGTGCGCAGGGGTTGGAGGTGCTCTTTCATCATGAGCTGCTGGATGCCGGCGATCTCGGGGTCGTCGATGGCGGCCTGTAGGACGCTGAGCATCAGCGCCTTCTTCCCGACGAGGACTACCTCGAGGACGCCGGTCATGAAGGTGCGTAGGTCCTCGGCGAGCGAGCCGGTATTGGGCGTGGGGAAGGGTTGGATGCTGCATCCCAGGGCTTCGTGGAGCAAGGCACCCCCGGTCTCCCAGTGGCGGTAGATGGTGGTCTTGGCCACGCCTGATCGGCGGGCCACCGCCTCTATCGAGCAGCCGTCGAGTCCGCCTTCGTCGAGCAGCGCCATGGCCGCGTGGAGGGCGCGGGCTCGAGCTTTCCTACTCAACGGCCTGACCATAGCGCCACTATACCGTAGCGGTTGCCCTCGACTCCCGAAGCTCTATCTGGCATGCATCACATGTGACAGATGACCGATAGGTTGCGTCGAAGGTCAGCTTGCCATATAAACGCTACGCCCACGTATCGAAACGTTGGCACCCCCCGAAACGAGGTCACCATGTACGCATCGCTCGCTCGCTGGTCCTTCCGGCATCCGTGGCGTGTCATCGGCGGTTGGGTCGCCATCCTGGTGGCCCTGGGCCTGGTCACCTCCAGCCTGGGCCCTGCCTACGACTCCTCATTCGAGATCCCCGACTCCGAGAGCAGTGATGGGTTCGACATCCTCGACGCCCACTTCGGCGGAGTCGGGAGTGGCACCACCGGGTCGATCGTCTTCTCCGCCGAACAAGGCGTCGACGACCCCGAGGTGGAGGCGGCCCTGACCAGCCTGTTCGACGTCATCCGGGCCGACGAGAACTTCGAGGGTCTCAGCCTTCAGAGTCCCTACGAACCCGGCAACGAGCGGCTGATCGCCCGTCAGGGGGAGCAGGCCGGCCAGATCGCCTACGCCGATATCACCATGTCGTTCGATATCGATGAGACCGAGGCCTCCGAGCTGGGTCGTGACATCGAAGCCCTCATCGAGGACCAGGGCATCGACGAGATCGAGGGTCTCCGGGTCGAACTGGGAGGAGCCGCTCTCGGGGTCTTCGAGCCGCCCGAATCCGAGCTCCTCGGCCTGGCCTTCGCGGTGTTCGTCCTCATCCTGGCCATGGGCTCGGTGGTGGCCATGGGAACCACCATCGGCGTGGCTGTCGTGGGGGTTGGGATCGGGGCCATCCTGATCACCCTCCTGAGCAATGTCTTCACCGTCCCCGACTTCGCGACCACCATCGGCCTGATGATCGGTCTCGGGGTGGGTATCGACTATGCCTTGTTCATTGTCACCAGGTATCGCGAGGCCCTCCACCAGGGGTTCACGCCCGAGAATGGGGTGGCGGTCGCGCTCGACACGGCCGGCCGCGCCGTCATCTTCGCCGGCCTGACCGTGGTTGTCTCCCTGTTGGGCATGCTCCTGATCGGGCTTTCCTTCATCTCCGGGCTGGGCATCGGGGCCGCGGTCACGGTTTCGGTGGTGATGGCCGCGTCGGTCACCGCTCTGCCCGCCGCCCTCGGCATAGTGGCCGACCAGATCGAGACCACGACCTGGCGGGGTATCGCGGCCAGCAGCCTCATCGCCCTGGGTCTGCTCGGGGCCGGGATCGGGGTCCAATTCCTCCTGGTTGGCTTCCCTCTCGCCGTGGTCACCCTGCTGGCCGGGCTCGCCGCCTTCGAGTCCAATCCTCTCCGGCGCCGGCTCCCACCCCGCCAACTGGTCCCCATCCGCGAGACGGTCTGGTACCGGTGGAGCCGTTCGATTCAGGCCCGTCCGTGGGTCTTCGCCATCGGGGGCACGGCTCTTCTCTTGGTGCTGGCCTCGCCCCTGCTCGATCTCCGCCTGGGGTTCTCCGACGAGGGCAACTATTCCGAGGAGACGACCACGAGGCAGGCCTACGACATGCTTGCTGACGGGTTCGGCCCCGGCTCCAACGGCCCCCTGCTGGTGGCCGTCGAGATCGGTGCCCCGGGCGAGGTAGCGGCCCTCGATGGTCTGAGTCAAGCCCTGGGCGCGGCTGACGGCGTGGCGTTCGCCTCGCCGGCCCAACCCAACGATCCCGATGCGCCCACTGCCGCCATCATCCAGGTCCAGCCCACCACTTCTCCTCAGGACGAGGCCACCGAGCAACTCGTGCACAATCTTCGCGACGACGTGATCCCGAGGGCGGTCGAGGGCACGTCCCTCGACGCCAAGGTCACCGGCCTGGTGGCCGCCAACATCGACTTCACCAGCTATCTGGGAGCCCGCATCCTCCTGTTCTTCGGAGCCGTGCTCACCCTCTCCTTCCTGTTGCTCATGGCCGTGTTCCGGTCCCTGCTCGTGCCCCTCAAAGCCGTCGTCATGAACATGCTCTCGATCGGTGCCGCCTACGGCATCGTGGTCGCCGTGTTCCAGTGGGGTTGGGGTGGTGCCGTGTTTGGTATCGAGGGCGCACCCATCGAGCCGTTCATCCCGATGATGCTCTTCGCCATCGTGTTCGGCCTGTCCATGGACTATGAGGTCTTCCTCCTGTCGCGGGTCAAGGAGGAGTACGAACGCACTGGAGACCCGGTGAACTCGGTGGCCGACGGGCTGGCCTCGACCGCCCAGGTCATCACTGCCGCCGCGGCCATCATGATCGTCGTCTTCGGTAGCTTCGTGTTCGAGGACAACCGCATCGTCAAGTTGTTCGGTCTGGGGTTGTCGACCGCGGTGTTCATCGACGCCAGCCTCGTGCGCATGTTGCTGGTGCCCTCCACCATGCAGCTGCTCGGGGCCCGCAACTGGTGGCTGCCGGGGTGGCTCGACCGGATCCTGCCCAACCTCAATGTCGAGGGTGGTGACCACGAGCCCTCGGCCATCCCCGGCCAGTAGGCTCGAAACAATGAACGAGCAGGGCGAGGTGGCCCGCCCGGCCGAGAGGGCGAAACAATGAACGAGCAGCTGACGGGTGAGACGGTCGAGCTCTTGCAGGCTCTGATCCGCAATCAGTGCGTGAATGATGGCTCGATCGACTCGGGCGATGAGTTCCGCAACGCCGAGCTCCTGCGTGACTTCCTCGAGGGCAACGGACTCGAGTTCGAGACCTTCGAGCCCACCCCTGGCCGGACCTCGCTGGTGGCCCGCTACCCGGGCACCGATCCCGACGCCCCGTCCCTCTGTCTCATGGGCCACACCGACGTGGTGCCGGTGTCGCCCGACGGCTGGAGCAACGACCCCTTCGGGGGTGAGCTCATTGGCGACGAGGTTTGGGGCCGCGGCGCGGTCGACATGCTCAACCTCACCTCGTCCATGGCAGTCGCTTTCCGTCACCTGGTCCGCACCGGTCAGCGCTCCAAGGGTGACCTCATCTACTTCGCGGTGGCCGACGAGGAGGCCGGGGGCATCCATGGGGCCGAGGTCCTTCTCGACCGCCACTGGGACGTGTTGGGGGCCGACTATGTGCTCACCGAGTTCGGTGGCATTCCCGTCAACGGTCCCGAGGGTGCGGCCCTCATGCTGACCACTGGCGAGAAGGGGGTGGCCTGGCGGCGTCTGAAGGTCAGGGGCACGCCCGGCCATGGCTCGCGTCCCTACGGTACCGACAATGCCCTGGTCACCGCCAGTGAGGTCGTGCGCCGTCTGGCCGACTACAAGCCCGCCGCCCAGATCGGCCACCTGTGGCGTCAGATGGTGTCGGTCATGGACCTGGATGAGGAGGTCCGCGACGCGCTGACCGATACCGAGAAGCTCGACTGGGCCATCGGCCAGCTCACCCCGATGGTGGCCGCCCACGCTCATGCGTGCACCCACACCACCTTCTCGCCCAATGTGATCCATGGTGGGGTGAAGACCAACGTCATCCCCGACGAGGTCGAGATCGATCTGGACGTGCGCACCCTGCCGGGCGAGACCCACGACGACGTGCAGGCCCATCTGCGGGCTGCGCTCGGCGACTTGGCCGACCGGGTTGAGGTCGACGTGATCGCCGAGACCGCGGCCACCGAGTCCACCACCGAGAGCCCTCTGTGGCAGACCCTGGCCAAGGCGGTCTCGGCCGCGCCGGGTGGGTCCCGCATCATTCCCAGCCTCGTCACCGGAGGCACCGACTCCCGCTTCTACCGCAACAAGGGTGCAGTGGCGTACGGCGCGGGTCTGCTCAGTCCGTCGGTTCCCATCGAGGAATTCAACCGTCGCTTCCACGGCCACGACGAGCGGATCGACATCGAATCGCTGGCGCTCACCACCCAGCTGTGGCTTGACGTCGTCGCGGACCTCTGGAACTGAGGGGCGAGTGTTCGACCGGATCAAATATGTCGCACTTGGACTGAAGGACCGGCTCAAGGCCGACAATCTGACCTTGATCGCGGCCGGTGTCGCCTTCTATGGGCTGCTCAGTCTGCTGCCGGCCCTGGTTGCCACCATCTCGATCTACGGGCTGGTCGCCGACCCTGAAGATGTCTTGAGCCAGGTCGAAGACCTCGCCGATTCGGCCAGCCCCGAGGTGCAGACCATCCTCGAGGAACAGTTGTCCGGGCTGGCCGGCGGTAACAGCGCCGCTCTCGGGTTCAGTCTTGCCATCTCGGTCCTGCTCGCTCTGTGGTCGGCATCCAGCGCGGTCAACAACCTCATGAAGGCCATCAACTACCAGTACCGCACTCTGGAGGCCCGCAAGGGCTGGGTGGTACGGCTGATGGCCCTTGCCTTCACCCTCGGCACCATCCTGTTCGTGGTGGCTACGGTGTTCCTCCTGGCTGTGCTGCCGGCCCTGGCCGCCGAGGTGGGTATGAGCGGTGTTGCCCGATGGCCCCTGGGTATCGCCCGCTTCCCCGCCCTGGCCCTGATGATGCTGGTGGGCCTGTCGGTGCTCTACCGCTTCGCCCCGGCACATCCCACGCGTCGGCCCCTTCAGCTTTTCAGCCCCGGAGCGGTCGTGGCCACCGTGCTGTGGATCCTGGTGTCGGCCGGGTTCAGCATCTACACCGCCAAACTGGGCAGCTACAACGAGACCTACGGCTCGATGGCCGGCGTGGTCATCCTGCTCATGTTCATGTGGCTGAGCGCGCTGGCTGTGTTGATCGGGGCCACCGCGAACCACCTCCTCGAGACCCGCCGGGCCGAACAGGAGGCCCTCCTGGCGCGGGCCTCGCGACCCACCGAGGGCCCCACCCGCCGGGTGGGCGCCTTGGTGGGGGTGGCGGCGATGATGCTGGCCGACCGGCTCACCACCCCTCCCCCGCTCGACGACGACGAGGGCTGACGGGGTCGGGTCAGCCCGCCCGATAGTGACCGGGCTCGACCTGGTGGACCTGGCCGTCGCGCTCGAGCCGGACCAGGTGCTGGGTCATCGAGCGATGCTCGACCGAGTCGATGTGGTCGCCCTCGATCTGGGGTCGGTACACGAAACGGTGACTCACGATGTCGTCCACGGTCCGGGGTTCGCCCAGGTAGGCGAGCAGCTCGATCTCGCGGCGCTCGATCACCGCGATGAACGCTTCGAGTAGGGGTAGGAACTGGCCGCGACCCTGTACGACACCCTTGTGATGGAACGTCGAGAACCACTCGGCGTCGAGATCGCGGCAGCGTTCGAGGGTGCGTTCGAAGTCTTCGAGATCCGACCAGGCGTCCCCGTAGTAGGGGCCGAACCCGGTGAGATCGATGTCGGCCAGGTACACGAGTCGGCTGGCTTCGACATGGATGCCGGCATGACCTCGAGTGTGACCGGGTAGATGCAGGACATCCACCTTCACGTCGCCCAGATCGATGACGTGGCCGTCGGCGATGCCGGTCGCGTCGGGCCGGCCGGTGAACTCGAACTCCTCCTCGACCATCTGGCGGAAGGCCCGGCCGGCTGCCTCATCGAAGCCGTAGATGTCGAGCAGCCCATCGAGGCTGGTGACCCCGTGGAGGTCGTCTTCGTGGATCAGGACGGGCGCATCGGCCCACCGTCCGAGCCCCGCCACATGGTCCTCGTGGGCATGGCTGCAGAAGACCTGATCGGGGGGTGCCGGTGGTCCGCCGGTGGTGATGGTGGTCAGCGACGGATCGACGAGCAGGGTGCCTTCTGATCCTTCGACGAAGATGCTGTTGCCGTGGGGGTAGCGCCCGTTGTCGATGCCGGTCAGCACGGTGACGGGCCCCACCACCAGGGGTTGGGGAGTGTCGATCACGGGGCCGCACCCTACCGGTCCAGGCCGCGACTGGAACAGGCGCGGGGGAGAAACGGCGTGGCGGGCGCGAAGGTCTCCTACTCGCTCAGCCTCCAAGCCAAGGAGCCGGCAGGACGATCTCCTCACCCGGATGAATCAGGTTCGGATCAGCCGAGCGGAGGTAGGGCAGGTTCGCCTCGACAACCCGCAACCAGTACTCGTGAAGCTCAGCCAGTCGGGGTGGGCGGCCCAGGTGGTGGGTGAGCCGCTCCTGGGCCAGGCCCCACAGGTGGTCACCTACCTCGACGGTCAGGTCGGTGTCCTGTGGCCCGGGGTCGGTTGGTGGCACCGTCGCCGGCGGAGCGGCTATGTCGACCACGACGGGGGCATCCGGCGACCCCGAGCCGTCGACCCGGCGCATGACGGCGAACTCGGCTGGAGGTTCGGGCCCTTCCTGGGCCATCGCCGATGGGGTCGGAACGGTGGCCCAGAGGGCGGCGATCACCAGAGGGCGGACGAACCAGGGGGCCAAGAGCAGGCACCAGCGGCCGGCCCGGTCGCGGGCCGGCGCGGTGCCTTGGGCTACCGCCGATGTGGCCACCAGAGCAACCGCGGCCCGGAGTCCGGTCAGTGCGGCGAGCCACCAGCCGAGCCACAACCCGAGCTCGACCGAGAGCTCATCGGGTCGTGACCCCGGTGGGGCAGCCCAAAGGGCGCTGGCCCCCAGGAGGATTCCAGCCACGGCGATGGCCACAGACCGTGAGCGGTTCTGAGCGGGAAATGGATCAGTCAGCATCCTTCTACTGTAGTTGAGTGGAAATAGATGTTGTTAGTTCAGTGGGCTCGCCTGATGGCCTACCCTGCCGTCATGGAGTTCGAGCGCGAACGGAAGTGGCAGCAGGGCGACCTGGAGGCCGACGAGGTCGAATTCGATTGGGCCTCGCTCACCCTCGACGAGGCCCTGCTCGAGTGCGCCGAACGGGGTGACACCGTCCGCCTCGAGGTCGGAGGGCGGAGTTGGAGCGGACCCCTGGTCCATGTTGGCGAGGATCTCGCCACCTTGGGCCTGGCCTCGGGCGTGGAGATCGATGTTGCCATCGGGCGGGTGGTGGCAGTTCGGGTCACGGAGCGCAACCGGGGTGGTGGGCGGCCGATACGCGGTCACCCCCGTCGACTCGAGGCTCGGCTGCGCGAACTGGTCGTGTCGCAGGAGACGGTGGAGCTCGGTGTCGGAGAAGGCCTCCGGGGGCGAGTGAGCGTGGTGGCTGTCGATCACCTTCGGTTCGAAGACGATGACGGTGCTGAGTGGTTGGTGCCGCTGGGGTCGGTGGCGTGGGTGATCCGCCAGTCCTGAACGCCGCTTGGGCCCGGGGGGTCAGTCGGTGTCGACGGAGGCCGGATCCTCGACATTGAGACCGGAGTCGGCCGAAGGGCTGACGCGGTTGGCGGCCAGGGTGCTCAGGATGTCCTCGAGCAGGAAGTGGAACTTGCGACCACCCGGCAGTCGGCTGGCGGGGAGGCGGCCATCACCGGCCATGGCGAGCACGGTACGCGGGTTGAGATCGAGCAGTTCCGCCACCTGGGCGGTGTTGAGCATCGGAGGGTACGCAGCCCGCACTGCATCGTAGGACCGACCCTGGGTGGACTCCTCCATGTACCGAAGCTACTGAAATCGACGCTTGATACGCAATCTTTCCGGTCAGGTTCCTTCCGGGAGAAAGGTGGGGACTGGTCCCCATTGAGGGGCGGGCCGCTGGTTCCTACCGTCGGGTTCGTGTCCACACCTCGACCGGACCGCACCGTCCTCCGGGCCTTGCTCGCCCGGGTCACCCCATCTCATCTGCTGACCGTCGCCGCGGCCCTGGCCGCGTTCATCCTGGTTGTTGGCCTTCTCCATCAACAAGGACAGACTCAGGAGATCCTGGCCGCCGCCACCGATCTGTCGGCCGGTGACCGTCTCGGCCCGGGTGCGGTGCGGGTCGTCGTGTTGCCGGCTGACACCGATCTCGCCGCCCTCGTGCCGGCCGACCACGACCTCACCGAGGTGGCGGTGTCCCGTCCGGTCGCGGCCGGGGCACCCCTGCGGGGCACCGACCTCCAGCCCCTGGACACCCACCCGGCGGGTTCCCGACTCAGCATCCCGGTCGAGCCCGAGAGGGCGGTAGGGGGCCAGCTTCGCCTCCTCGACCGCATCGACGTGATCTCGGTGGTCGATGGGTCGGCCCGGGTCGTGGCCGCGGGGCTGCTGGTTGTCGACCTCCCGGCGGCCGATGGCGGCCCGTTCGTTGCTTCGGGCCCGTGGTATGTCGTGGTCGAGGTCGATGCCGAGGAGGCTCTCGCGGTGGCGGTGGCCATCGACGCCGGAGCAGTGCAGCTGGCCCGCTCCGCCGAACAAGGCGAGGAGCAGTCGTGAGCGCTCCATCCCCACCTCCGTTCGTGGTGGGGGTAGCGCCCAGTGGGCGGGGATGGCGGGGCGCGCTCCAACGCCATGTCCGCGACCATGAGACCGACGTCATTGTCCGCGTCATCCGTGATCTCGACGGGGCCCGACACGACGAACTCGACGTCCTGGTGCTCGACGATGACACCTCGTACCTGAGCCTGCCTCTGATCACCGAGCTACAGCGCCATGGCCTGGGGGTGGTCGGGATCTTCGACTCCGACGAGAGCGACGGTCATGGCCGTCATCACCTCGAAGAAGCCGGGGTCGGAGTTCAGCTCGAAGGTGACCTCGACCCCGGCTTCTTGCTCGAGGAGTTGCGTCGTCACCGTCGTGACCCCGAGGTACTGCACGACTTCGAGGCCATCATCGCCAGGGTCGACCCTCCGCCGCCCGGTTCCGCAAGGGCCGGCCGCGGCCCGGTCATTGCGGTGGGTGGGGCCCCTGGAGTGGGCCGCACCGAGCTGGCCATCGGACTGGCGGCCTCGCTCTCGGGGCCCGCCGACCGCTGGTTGCTCGCGGATGTCGACGATGTCGGCGCATCGGTGGCTCGACGCCTCGCTCTTCCGATCCACCCCAATCTCATCACCGCCCTCGAAATCCTGCGTGGCGTCCACCCCCAGATCGAAGGAGCGCCAGTCGATCAGGGGGTGGCGCGGGCCGTGGCCCCGCCCGGGGGGAGACCCTTCGACGTATTGGCCGGCGTCATCAGTAGGCGCGACTGGTCCCTTCTCGACCCCGACGACATCGAGCTCGCCCTCGACGAGCTCGGCCATCGCTGGCCTGGTGTGGTTCTCGACTGCGGACCACTGGTCGAGAACCTGGCCCGCTGGGTGGACCGGTTCGCCTGCACCCGGACCTGCCTCGCCCGGGCCGACAGGATCGTCGGGGTCCTCGACGGTTCCCCGTCCGGTCTGGTCCGTTTCCTCGATTGGCTGGTGGACCTCAATGCCCTCGACGTGGGCCCGGTCACGGTTGCGGTCAACCGCTCCCCGGCGCGGGTGGGGTCACGCATCGAGCTCGAGCAGAGCCTGCGCGACAGTGCAGGTGGTCGGGTGGCCGACATCGTCCACCTGCCCCAGGACCCGCGGGTCGTGAGGGCGGCTTGGGACGCCACCCTCGTTGGCCGCGGCCCCTTCCACCGCGCGGTCGCAGGGCTGGCCCGAGAGGTGGTCGCAGGATGAGGGTGGCGCTTGACGAGGCCGACACTTACGAACAGCTCCGCCTGGCGGTCCTCGATGAGTTGAGGGGCCTGGGCACTGAGCTCGACGACGACGAGGAGGTGGCCGCCACCGTCCGCCGCCTGGTCGATACCTATCAGGCCAGCTGCGCCGACTCTGCCGCCCGCCGCCTGGCTCGCCCTGATCACATGGCCGAGAGACTCCGGCGCTCGGTGCTGGCCTTTGGACCTCTCACGCCCTTCGTGGACGGCTCGGTCCGGTACGAGGAACTCATGATCCATGGGACGGAGGTCACCTGGATCGACGACGAGGGTCGGCTGCGGAGCCTGGACGAGCCGGTCAGCGAATCGGAGGTCGCCCACGTGGTCGGCAAGCTCTTGGCTGAGTCGGGGCAGGCAGTCGACGAGAGTCGACCCATCGTGCAGGCCCAGGTCCTGGACGGGACCGCCCGCCTCGGGGTCGTCGTTCCACCCATCGCCGACGCGATCGATGTCACCCTCCGTCGCTACCTTCTCCGGCGCGAGACCCTCGACCAGCTGGTGGCCCACGACATGCTGTCCGACGCGGCCGCGGGACTGCTGATGGCCATGCTTCGAACCCCAACCGGAGTGCTGGTGACCGGCCCGCCGGGTTCCGGCAAAACCACCCTGCTCAACGCGATGCTCCGGGCGGCACCGCCACCCCTGCGGGTGATTGCCTGCGAGGACACCCCGGAGCTGTCCCTCGGTCACCTCACCGGTGCCCGCTGGCGGACCCGGGCCGCCGGACCGGACGGTCGCAACGAGATCGATCTCCGCGCCCTGGTGCGCATGGCATTGGGCATGCGCCCCGACCTCATCGTGGTGGGTGAGGTACGGGGAGCTGAGGCCTACGAGCTCACCCGGGCCGGCAACGCCGGGTCGGGGCTACTGTCCACCGTTCACGCCAACGGAGCGCGGGAGGGGCTCCAGGCTCTCCAGTCGACGGCCGTGATGGCGGGAGCCAATGTGTCGGACCGGCAGGTGAGGTCGGTGTTCTCGAACATCATCGACCTGGTCCTGCACGTCTCCCGCGAACCGGCGTCCCTGCCCGGCGAGGGTTCGCCCCGGCGCCAGGTGATGGAGATCTCGGCGGTCCAACCTCTCCCGGCGCGGGCCGATGACTTCGTGGTCGAACCGATCTTCCAGCGGGCCGAGTTCGGCGGCCCGCTGCGCTGGACTGGCAATCCGCTTCCCTTGGGGCTCGGCCACCGTCTCGAACTGGTCCTCCGGCCGATTGGGGTGTCGGTCACCGAGCTACTCGAGGGATGGAAGGGGTTGTGATCGTGATCGCGGCCCTCGTGGCGGCCTACTCCGGCGGCCGGCTCGTGGCCGGCCTCCTCGGATTGGGTGGACGGGAACCAAGATCCAGGCCGGCCCGATCCCGAGCCGGGCCCCGTCTTCGCCCCCGGCTCCAGGGCTGGCTCAACCGGGCGGGACTCGGTTTGAGCGTAGAACGGTTCGTGGTGGCCACCGTCGGTCTGGCCGCGACCTCTGGGCTCGCGGTCTGGGCTCTCACCTGGTCGCCCGGGTTGGGTGTCGTGGCCGCCGCGGTGGCCGGTGGGGGCCCAGCCGCGGCCCACGACCGGCGGGCCCGGGCGCGGTCCGCGGTCCGCCTCGAAGCGTGGCCGGATGCCCTTCGCGATCTCGCCACCAACCTGCGGGCCCCGATGTCCCTGCATGATGCTCTCATCGAGTTGGCGACCAGCGGGCCCGAACCTCTCCGACCTGTATTCACCCCATATCGGACCAACGCCACCACCCTCGATCCCCGGGCCGCCCTGGAGATGATCAGGGAGGAGCTGGCCGACCCGGTTTCGGACCGGATCATCGAGATCCTCCTGGTGGCGTTCGAGCAGGGGAGTTCGGTCGTGGTTGACATCCTCGTCGATCTGGCCGAGTCGACCGGCGCCGACCTGAGGCTGTTGGCTGACGTCGAGACCGCCCAACTCGAGACCCGGGTCGAAGCGCGGCTGGCCGCACTCCTGCCCTTTGCCGTCCTGGCCCTGCTGATCGCCCGGTCGCCCGAATACCGATCGTTCTACGCCACCGGATTCGGTACCGCGATCATCGTGGCCGGCGCCGGCCTGGTTCTCGTTGGTCTACACATCATCGCCCGGCTGGGCCGCTCGCTGGGCGAGGAGCGGGTGCTGGCCGCCGGGATGCGACCATGACGCCATCCCCCCTTCTGGCGGCCTCTATCGTGGGGTTGGTGGTGGGCGGCATCACCCGCCGCCTGGCCCCGCCGGCTCGCCGGCTGGGGCCACGCGTCCGGCCCTACACCGGCTGGAGTCGTAGTCGGTTGGGTACCGGATACGTCGATCCGGTCGTAGTTCTCGCCGGTCCGGTTCCCGACGCCGGAGTGAGGACTCTGGTTGTACCCTTGGTTGATGGGGTGGCCGGTCGGCTGGCCCAACTCGTTGATCTGGGTACCGCCGACAGCCTCGAGCAGAGGCTGCGTCACGCCGGGTGGCGGCATCTCGATCCCGCTGGTTGGCGCCGCCGCCAGCTCTTCTCACTGGGTGCCGGAGTCGGCACCGGGACCCTCTTGGCGGTACTGCTCGACATGGGCCCGGTGGGTAGGGCGCTGGTCGTGATCGGCCTGGCCTTTCCGGCCGGGACCCGCGAGCGCAATCGCCTGGCGGCGGCGATCGATCTTCGCCGGGCCCGGATGCGAAACGAGCTCTACACCGTGGCCCAGCTGCTGGCCGTGCGGGTCCGTACCGGGCACGGACCGGTCGAGGCCGTCCGCTCGGTGGCCGAGCTCGGGCGCGGTCCGGTGGTCGAGGAGCTCAGGCAGGGTCTGGCCTGGATCAGCGGCGGCACATCCCCACGCGAGGCGTGGTCGGATCTTGCCGCGGCCACCCCTGAGCCCATGGTGGCCCGTCTCCACCGGCTGTTGGCCGCCTCCAGTCGCTCCGGCGGCGATGTGACCGGATCCTTGCTGGCCCTGGCCGACGACACCCGGGCTGGTCGTCGAGAGGAGATGGCCCGCCGGGCGGTCACTCGCCGAACCGCCATGCTCCTGCCCCTGCTGGGTCTCATCGCCCCCGTGATGTTGCTCTTCGTCGCGGCCGCCATCCCTTCGATTGTCTTCGGCATCCGCTGACCCAACCCCCTCGCTTTCAGGAGAGACCATGACCATCACCCAAACCTCACCAACCCCGGCGGGCCCGATCATCTGCTTCCTCCATCACCTTCGGTTCGGGTGGAACCCCGCTGACCGCGCCGGCGACCGGGGCTCGGGGGTGGTCGAGTGGCTGGGAGTGTCAGCCCTGAGCATCGCCCTGTTGGTGGCCGTGTTCGCCATGCTCGAACAGGTCGGCCTCGACATGGTCAGCTGGATCCGCCAGCAGCTGGGCGTGGGATGAAGGGTCGGGCCGGGCCGGATGAAGGGTCGGTGGCCCTAGGCCATGTCGCCGCCCTGGGTGGTCTGTGCTTGTTCGTTGTGCTGGGCGCCCAGATCCTGCTCTGGGGCTACGGCCGGGGGGCGGTGCGGGCCGCGGCTCAGGAGGCGGTAGCCGACGGATCTCGGCCCGCGGCCGGTGCCGACTCCTGCGAGCAGCGGTTCGCCACCGTGATCGATGGCCTGCTGGGCGGCTCCCTGGGCGATGGGGTTGGCTCCCCTTCGTGTCGGGTCGGACCCGATCAGGTGATACTCGAGGTCGAGGTCCGGTTCCGGGGTTGGCTCCCCGGGGTTCCCGACTGGAGCCAGCGGGTGGTTGCGGTGGCCCCTCGCCATCCTCTGGCCTCGGCCGAGTGGGCGGAGGCCCTTCCGTGAGCCGGGGCACTGGCGATACCGGCCACGCCGCCCTCGAACTGGTCCTCGTCGTCGCAGTGTTGCTCGTGCCGGTCACCATGTTGTTGGCCACCGTCCCGGTGTGGATCGAGCGGCAAGCGGGGGCGCGCGATGCGGCCACCGCTGCGGCACGCTCCGCGATCATCCAGGCTGACCCCGCGGCCGTGGCCGGGGCCGTGACGGCAGCCGAGCAGGCCTGGGGCCTGCCACCGGGTTCGTTGTCGTGGGCCGCCGAGGGCCAACCGGCCGGTCGCACCGGCGTGTTCACGGTGATGGTCACCGTCGAGCTGCCGGCCATCGACCTACCCCTGCTCGGTCCCATCGGCGCCGTCGGATGGACAACTTCGCACTCCGAGTCAGTGCCGGCCTACCCCAGTCGATGAGGACCTTCCCCTCCCGCGGCGACGACCGGGGAACCGTCACGATCGCCGGCCTCGGCTGTTGCCTCGCCTTGCTCCTGTTGGGTGGCGTGGCCATAGACCTGTGGCGTGTCCTGGCCGACCGACGCGAGTTGGCTGGGGTGGCCGAGGCGGCCGCCCTCAGCGCAGTCGACGCCATCGACCCCGAGCAGGTGCGCCAGACAGGAGAGGTGGTTCTCGAGCCGGCGGATGCCAGCCGGCGAGCCTGGCAGGTGGTGCTGGACCGGGCCGACGAGTTGATGCTGAGCGGGCCGCCGGTGGTGGCGGTGACCGATCAGGAGGTGACGGTGGGCCTGACGGCGACGGTTGAGCTCGGGGTCATCCGGATCCTCCTGGGGCCCTCCGAGATCGAGATCAGCGTGGAATCGACGGCCCGGCCCCTGGTGCTCGACTGAGCAGGAAGCGGGTCAGACCACCCAGCCGGCCATGACGGTGTAGTGGAGTGAGACGGCGATGATCACCATCACGTGCCAGATCTCGTGGTAGCCGAACGTCTCGGGTCGGGGGTCAGGCCAGCGGGCCCCCAGACCCAAGGCCCCAGCCGTGTACACGAGGCCCCCCAGCACGGTCAGGGTGGTGGGCACCGCGCCGAGCTCGCTCCAGAGTTTGGGCACGGTGATGACGGCCAGCCACCCGGTGACGATGGTGACGGTGGTGATCCAGCCCTTGGGAGCCCGGACCGGTAGCCACTCGAAGACGATCCCGGTGATGGCCACCATCCAGACACCAGCCACGCTGAGGTCGGCCAGTCGGCCGTGCAAGGCCAGGATCCCCACGGGGGTCCACGAGCCGGCGATGCACAGGAAGATGGCGGTGTGGTCGAGCTGGAGGGCCCGCTCGGCCCCCCTGGCCGACCAGTCGACCCGATGGTTGAGGGCACTGGCCCCGAACATGGAAGCCACCGCCAGGCCAAAGATGACCGCACCCCAGCGCCGGTTGGTGGGGGCATCGACTACCAGCCAGCCGGCCGCGACGATCGCCATCGGGAACATGGCGAGATGCGACCAGCCCCGCAGCAGCGGCTTCCTGATCGTGGTGGTTGTCGTCACGGGTTGGGTTGCTCCTGCGGCTACTGGGTCGTCCGGCCCACTCTAGGAGGAGCCAACCGGCCATTTGGCCCTACTGTGAAAGGGGTTATGCTGACAAGCTCGGGGTTGGCCAAGCGCATGCGGGACGGCCCTTGGGCGCAACAAGGCGGAAATATGCCACAACTGATTCAGCTTCTGGTGGGGGGCCTGGTGGTATTCGTGGTCGCCATCTGGTCGGTGCCCAGCATCCGAGCGGTCCGGGCCGAGCGGCGTCAGCGGGCCATCGAGCGGTCGCAGCCGGCCCCGGGCATCGAGGCGGGCCAGCCCAGGACCACCAGTTCTTCGCGCGATCTCGCTGGTGAGCTCGGGAAGGTGGTCGACCTCCGTTCCGAGCCCACCACGGCGGTCACGGCCAATGGTGGCCGGACGGTCAACGGGCGGGGACTCGATGTCGAGGCCCCGGTCACCGAGCACTCCGCGATCCCCGAGGTGCTTCCCAGTCCCGTTGGGCAGGCGCCGGTGGACATCGCCTCCCCGTTCGATCCCGGGGTTCCGGTGGATCTCGACCTCGTCGAGGTCGAATTGGCCGCCCCGACCGAAGCGGCCCTCGATACCAGAATCCACGATGTCGTCGACGCCATCGTGGCGGAAGACGAGGACGGGAGTGGGTTGCAGGAAGAGCTGAGGGCCATCCTGCCGGGCCGCACCCCTGGGGCGACGCTCCCGGCCATCGATCATCTCGAGATGGACGAGGTGTTCCTGGCCGAACTGCTGGGCCCCGCCCAGACCTCCGAGCCGCCCCCTGAGCTGGGCGACAGCTCACCGTCGGTACGCCAGTCCCTCCATGATTTGTGGGGCACCCATGGCTCCGACCACGAGGTCCTGGTCAAGGCCCTGCATGCTCTGTCTGCCTTGGACTGATCGTCGGGCCGTCAGGCCATCAGTGCGACCGCAGGAGCATCCGAGCGCATCCGGCCGGATTCCAGCCGGACGCTGACCTCGGCCTGACCTTCGGGGCAGTCGGCCACATGGGGGCACCAGCCACACAGGGGACCGGTACGGGGCTCGAACTCGTCTGACTCGCAGGCGGTGACGAGGTTGTCCCACGTGGTGCTGAGCTGCTCCACCGCTTCGTGGACCTTGTCGGGGCGGGCCGCCACATCCACCCGGCGTTGGCCCAGGTAGAGGAGCCGTACTCGGGCCGGACGTTCGCCGCGGACCACCTCGACCGCAGCCGCGTACAGGTAGACCTGCGAAAGCTTGTCCTTGAGGTAGCGGGACGAGGGGGGCTTGCCCGACTTGTAGTCGGTGATGACGAGGCCGGCGTCGGTGCGATCGACCCGATCGACGATGCCCAGGAACGGGACCCCACCCACTTCGGCCTGCAGGGCCTGCTCGGTGGCATCGACCTCGACCTTGGTCGGGTCCTCGACAGTCCAGAGACCCTCGATGGCCTTCCAGCCCTTCCACCGAAAGGCGCGAGCGCCATCGTCGTCGAGACCCAGCCCGCGGAAGTCGTCGGTGTCCTCGGTCTCGGGCCAGGCCTCGCGGGCGAGCTCGCGGGCCTTGTCGATGGTGCGCTCGGCCCGGGGCTCGGCCAGCAACAGCTCGAGGGCACGGTGGGCGAACCGGCCGACCACCGCGGCCTCACCGGCGGGCTCGGTGCGCCGCTCGACGTAGCGGAACCGCCAGCGCCGGGGACACTGCCGGAAGGTGTCGGCCGCGGAAGGTGACAGACGACTCGGGGGCTGCGGCACCCGGGCAGGTAGGTCGATGGGCAACACCCCGGTAGAGCTCATGATCAGATTGTGCCGACACCCTGTGACACTGTGGTGGACCCCCCAAGGCACCCAGACCGCCGGCCGGGAGGTTCGCATACCCCCATGGTCGACCACCCTGCCCCACCTCTTCTCGGCGGTGGGGGATGATGGGCTGATGGTGCTCACCCGGGTCTTCGTGTACGGCACCCTGCTGCCCGGCGGGGTCCGTTGGCCGCTCATCGGGCCCTATGTGCACACGATCGCGCCGGCCCGGGTCGGGGGCATGCTCTACGACACCGGCCATGGCTACCCGGGGGCCCGATTCGCTGATGACGAACGGTGGATCGAGGGCTCGATCCTCCACCTGCACGCGCCGACTCTGGGCGAGGCGATAGAGCTGCTCGACGAGGTCGAGGGAGTCGGTGAGGGCCTGTTCGAGCGGGTGGTGGTGGAGCCCGATGGCCGGCCCGCGTGGAGCTACTCGTACCTGCCCGACATCGCCGGCCTTGCTGATCTGGCCGGCCGTTGGACTCCGGTGGACTGACCCCGGGCGCTACTTCCGTCGGCGGACTGACCCCCGACCGCCGGCGGGGCGCCGGGAGACCTGCCCGCGGCCTCCACGGGTGGGGGTGCCACCACCGGTGGTCCGCCTTCGCTGGGTCCGACGGCTGAACCCGTCGCGGTCGCGGTTGCCCACCGTGCGAGACGATGGGGTGGGGGTGGTGGCCTGACGGCCGCTGGTGGTTCGGGTCTGGGATCCGCCCCTCCCGCCGGTGAGGATCCCGCCCAGGACGCCGCCCAGTACACTCCCGCCCAGACCTCCGAGGGCGCCCCCTCCTCCCCGGCTCGGGCGTTGGGATTCACGGCGTTCGAGCTCGGCCCGCCTCTGCTCTTGTTCACGACGGCGCCGATCGGCTTGGGTCTCGGCCTCCCGTTCCTGGCTGGCCCGGCGTCGTTCGAGCTCGGCTCGCTCCTCTTCACGGGCCTGGGCATCAGCCTCGCGCTGCTGAGCCACCCGGGGGTCCTCGGGCTCGGGGCGGCCACTCACTCGGGCGTCGACGGTCTGAAGCTGCCACTCTGCGACATCGATCTGATCGTCGAGTGCGTCGATCTGTTGGGCGGTGTTGGCCGCCCCGAGCTGGGTGCTGACCGCCTGGAAGGTCCGGGAGGCCTCCTCGAACATGGTCTGGGTCTGGGCATCGGCCAGGGTGACCTGATCGGCCAGCTTGAGCACGAGGTCGGCACTGGTGGCCAGCTGGGCTTGGATCTCCGCCCTGTCCTGCTCGATCTCGTCGACCAGTTCGGCCTTCTTGTGGCGGTGGCGCATGAAGAGCCAGAGCCCCACTCCGGCTGCGGCGGCCAGGAGCAGGATCAACAAGACGCTGCCGCCCCCGCCTCCGCTGGAAGTGTTGGTAGCCACCGGTGAGGTGGTCTGGGTGGTCGAGTTGTCGCCGCTGGTGGTCAGGTCGGCGCCGGTGCTGCGGGCGAAGTGCTCGAAGATGTCGATGGTCGACAATGCCTCGGTGCCGCTGAGCGCTTCCTGCACGCGGGAGTCGGTGAGGGGGGTGCTGAACGCCCCAACACTGTCGGGGGTGACGACCACGATGGTGTCGATTCCGCCCCTACCAGCCACCTGCCCGGTGACGTCCTCGGCGAAGTCGGTGAGATCGGATAGGGGGTCGGCGTCGAGGCTGACGAACCCGACATTGGTGATGTCGTCATCGCTGAGCTCGTCCACGAGGTCGCTGAGCTGGTTGGCGTCGACATCGGATCCCGTTTCTACGTAATAGCCGTTGCGGGCCAGTGCGTCGGCGACCGCACCCTCGTCCTGGGCTCCGGCCGGCTGGGCCAGGCCGGTGATGGCCAGAAGGGTGATGGTGAAGGCGAAAATGGCTGATCTGGTGCTGAAAATGCTCACCCGGGCATCCTACGGGCAGGTCGCATGTCCAACCTCACTGTGGGTAGCTGCCGGTTTGTGCTTGTCGACACCGCAGGGAACGTGTAGTGTTCGTAATCCGATCGTTATGAACTCTCACCCCGATACGACCTCACCAGCCCTCCTGCGGCTGGCTGCCGCCCTGACTGTCGCCGGCATGGTGTTCCTAATTCTCGCGGGTGTGGGGTCCCTCTCGCTGGTTTTCTCGGCGCTGGGCGCCCTCCTGGGGCTCGGCGCAACCATTGCGGTTCTGAGTCTTCTCCCGGCCCGCACCCGGCTCCTGGTCGATGACGACCCGCAGGCCACCCGCTCCTGATCCAGGCCCTGACCACGTTCAGAACGACAGGCCCAAGGGTTGGGCGTCAGTGAGCACCTCGGCGGCCGGAACCCCCAGCCAATCCTCGGCCAGAGTGGCCAGGTAGTCATCCACCGGCACCGTCGTGTCGAGACTGTCGTTCTCGTCCAGCGCGGTCAACGACGGCAGCTCACCCACCCACCCGGCCCGTGGCCCCCGGCGCGAACACCAGGGCGTTCGAAGCCCGGCCCTGATCGGTGCCGCCGTCGTTCTCGCCCGGTCGCCGACCGAATTCGCTGGCCGTGGCCAACATGACCCTGTCGCCCAGGCCCCAGCGGTCGAGCTGGGCGAAGAAGGAGCCCAGGGCGGGGTCGAGCTCCCCGAACAACCAATCGAGCTCGCCGACCTGGTTGCCGTGGCTGTCGGACGACCCCCACGGGACATGGATCACCCGGGTGCCGACCCCACCAGCGATGAAACGGGCGGCCAGGGCCAGCTTCCAGCTGATCTCGTTGTCGGGGAAGAGATCCTCGTCCACTTCGGGGAGATCACCCACCACCCCGGCGAAGTCGAGCATCCCCGACAGGCCCCGACGGGCGATGTTCAGGTCGGTGATTCCGGCCTCCATCGAACCAGCACCCATCGAGTCACTTCCGATCATGGTCTCGATGCCGGCCCGGTAGGCCTGCCAGTACTCGTCTTCGTCACGCAGGTACCAACCCAGGTCGGGTTCACCCACGGCGAGGGTGCGGGCCGCCTCGGCCGTCGATGGCGCCGATGCCCTGGACGACCATTGGCCCGAGTCCGGAGACGGCGGCCAGGCGGGGATGGAGCCCGATCTCGTCGTCGATGGCGATGACCTCCGAGTTGGGTACGCCCAGGTTCGGTCGAAGGTCGTAGTAGGAGCCGATGCCGTCGTGCGGGGTGAGTGACAGGCCGTCGACTCCCCCCGCAACTCCAGGACCACGAGGATTCGCCCCGCGGTGTGGCGCTCAGACGTGAGAGCCGATCGCAAGGGCACCGTGGTGGCGACCGGGCCGGTGCTGAACGTGTCGCCGGCCACCATCGGAGCGCTTCAAGCTGGCTACCGCCTACGTCGCGGTCGCAGCCCTGGTGGTCATCGTGTTGGCCGTGGTCATCTACCGGACGGGCAGCTCGGCGATCGATCGGCGGGCCGAGGCCGAGGTGGCCGAGAACGCACAACGGGCGCTGGGTCAGATGTGCTGGTCACCACCATCGATCTGGCCCCCTACCGCGGTGACCGCAGTACCCTCATCCGCACGTTGGGGGTGGGTTTGGTCGTGGGCCTCGGGGCCATCGTCGCCATCGGGTGGTGGGCGGGGTCCGCACCGACGACCTGGTCATCGAGGCCCGGCCCGCGTCGGCCGTGGTGGTCGACGCCGACTACAGCCTGCTGCGGCAGGTGATCGAGAACGTCACCGGCAACGCCATAGTCCGCGCTTCGAAGGTCGATCTGGTCACCACGGTCGAGGGCAGCTGGGCCTCGGTCGCGGTGGTCGACAATGGACCCGGGTTCGACGAGGGCTTCGTCGAGCACGTGTTCGAACGGTTTCGGCGGGGCGACCAGCAGGGTTCGAGCGGGCTGGGAATGGCCATCGCCCGATCGATCGTCGAGGCCCACGGGGGCCGGTGTGAAGCCGAGAACTCAGACTCGGGTGGGGCCGTGGTGAGGAGCCTGCTGCCTCTGTCGAAATGAGTGCCATCGGAGGGAGTCGAACCCCTTACCGACCCTCGAGTCGGACCGCTTCGCCGTAGCCCCGGCTGGCATCACCACAATATCGGTTGGCCGGGCTGATCCATCAGTCGAGAGTCCCAATCGACCCCTCATTCCGAGTCGCGGGGCCGGACCGAACCGCGACGCTCGACCCACTCCTGGGTACGTTCCCGTGCCCCGCGTTCGTGGCGGATGTCGAGATAGGCCTTCCGGTGGCTGCGCTGGCGGGCCAGGCCTCGGAAGTAGTCGGAGAAGTAGAGGGCGGCGAACACCAGGCGGCCCTGCCGGCGGAACTGTTCGACGTGGACCAACTCGTGGGCCATGAGGGGCCGGCCACCGTCATGGTCGTTGTCCTCCACCAGGAAGATGATTCGCCCCGACGTCAGGCCGTCGTAGCCGCCGAAGAGGCGAGGGACCTTGACGATGCGGGCCCGCTGCCGGATCTCGAGGGAGACCAAGTCATAGCGCTCGATTTCCTGGGGCGTGAGCCGGCGCCACATGGTCCCAGCCTGCCATGGTTTCCCTACCCTTGACCCTCATGGGTGCACGCGGGCGAACCAGTAGGTCGATCCTGGCCGGGGCAGGGGTGGCCCTGGTTGCTCTGGGCACGGCGGTCGCCTGGGTCGAGATGGGTCGGGCCGGTGAGCTCCGTCGCTCGCGGGCCGCCCGGAACCGCCAACTAGTCGGGCTCGGCACCCGGATGGGCTCGGCGTGGGCCCGGCATCGCGCTCGGCGCCTCTTCGCCTCGGCCGAAAGGCGCGACGAGCTCGATCTCGAGTTTCAGCTGACCACGGCCGAGCAGGTCACCGAGGAGCTCGGCCACATGAAGGGTGCCATGATGAAGATCGGGCAGATGGCGAGCTATCTCGACACCGGCCTGCCCGACCATGTGCGCGCCGCCCTCAGCCAGCTCCAGCAGGACGCCCCGCCCATGGCGCCCGACCTGGTCGACGAGATGATCCGTTCCGAGCTGGGCGCAGTGCCGGCCGATCTCTTCGACCAGTGGGATCCCGTCCCTCTGGCGTCGGCGTCGATCGGCCAGGTTCATCGGGCGGTCACCCGCGAGGGTCAGGCGGTTGCGGTGAAGGTCCAGTATCCGGGGGTGGCCGAAGCCATCGCGGCGGACCTTGGCAACGCCGACCTGATCTTCGGCGCCTTGTCGTCGATGTTCCCCGGGCTCGACACCGACGCGGTCATCGTCGAGCTACGCGAGCGGCTCACCGAGGAGCTCGACTACGACATCGAGGCCGAGAATCAGAGGGGCTTCGCGGCCCGCTTCCGTGGCCATCCGGTGATCCATGTGCCCGAGGTGATCGGCGACTACTGCACGGCCCGGGTGTTGACCACCGAGCTGGTGGTGGGTACCCGGTTCGAAGAGGTGGTCGAGACCTGGTCAGCCGCCGAGCGCAACCTGGCCGCCGAGACCTTGTACCGGTTCGCCTTCGGTTCGATCTACCGCCTTCAGGCCTTCAATGGCGATCCCCATCCGGGCAACTATCTGTTTCACGGCGACGGGCGGGTCAGCTTCCTCGACTTCGGTCTGGTCAAGCGCTTCACCGACGCCGAGACCGACCAGTTCGGTCGCCTGATCGAGACCATGGTGCTCGAGCACGATCCGGCCGCCTTCCGCGAGATCATCGAGGGCCTCGCTCTACTCGACCCCGGACTCGATGCGTCAGATGACGAGGTGGTGGCCTACTTCCGCCACTTCTACGAGTTCGTCCTCCACAAGGGGGTGACCACGATCTCACCCGAATACGCAGCCGAAGGGGTGAAGAAGATCTTCGACACCTCGGGCCCCCACGCCCAGATCCAGAAAGCGGCCAACGTGCCCCCCTCGTTCGTGGTACTCCAGCGCATCAATCTGGGGCTGATCTCTCTGTTCGCCGATCTGGGGGCCACCGCCGACTGGCGGGCCATCGCCGAGGAGTTGTGGCCCTTCGTCCATCGAGCCCCGGTCAGCGACATCGGCCACCGCATCGAACACTGGCGGCAGCAGTCCGACCTCGTCCCCGAACCCCAGGGCCTGTAACCCCAATTGCCCGGATCGT
>JAAEMS010000003.1 GCA_024225275.1 Actinomycetes bacterium | reverse complement strand
GAACCATCGGTCACCGACCGTGTGTCGACAGGGCCGGGCGGCGTCGATGAGGAGCGGGGTGAAGCGCTGCACCCACCGGTAGACGGTGACATGGTCGACGTCGATGCCTCGTTCGGCGATGAGTTCCTCCACGTCTCGGTATGAGAGTCCGTAGCGGAGGTACCAGCGCACGGCCAGCAAGATCACCTCGGGAGGGAACCGGTAGCCGGCAAACGAAGCGGACTCGACAGCACTGGGACGATTCACCCGAGCACCCTCGCTTCTGGAAACCCGATCCGTCAACGCAACGGTGCCGAGGTTGGTCGGCTATGGGGAGGTCACTTCGTCGGGGACCCAGCCGAGCACGTCGTCGACATCGCGGTGGGGTGCGGATTGTGTGGTGAGGCGGGCTGAGCGGAAGCGGTCGAGCCGGAAGATCCGGCCGGCGTTGCGTTGTTGGCACCAGCCGATCAGGTACCAGCCCTTCTCGCCGTTGTAGAAGCCGACCGGTTCGACCGCGCGCCTGGTGGTGACGCCTGCGGCGTCGGTGTAGGTGATGTTCAGAACCCGTTGGGCTTGAACGGCTTCTTCGACCGTGCGCCGCAGGCCAGGTGTCACCTTCCTGTCCTCGAAGACTCGGGTCCGAATCCGTGACCGGAGGTCATCTACTTGGACTCTCGTGAGGTCGGGAATCGCGTCGAGGAGCCGATGGGTCGCGGCTGTGGCAGCGTCGGCGTAAGGCATATCGCCCGCCGCGGCGACAGCGATCAGCAGCGCAGACACCTCACTCGCGCTGAGCGTGAATACGACATGTCTGCCGTCTTGCAGTGTTCGTTGGCCACCTGATCGGCCTTGCTCGGCGAACAGTGGTAGCCCGGACGCCCGTAGGGCCGCTAGGTCGCGCTCGATCGTTCGACGGGACACGTCGAACTCTCGGGCCAGAGCGGCTGCACTCACCGGTGCCGGCGAACTCCGGCGGATTCGTTCGTTGAGGGCGTACAGCCGCTCAAGCCGAGTCACGACGACCCGATCTCCGCCTGGCGCTTCTTGGGGAGGGACTCCAGCACCAGCCGGTAGGACTCGTCGACGAGTTCGAGCACGTCGCCGATCGGGACACCCTCGACCAGATCGATCGTGACCCAGTGGCGCTTGTTCATGTAGTAGCCGGGCCGGGCGAAGTCATACGTCGCGAGCAGCGCCTGTACTTCCTCGGGCGACGCCTTGAGGGTCGCCGAGCCTAGGTCCTCGGTGTTGACGAGGGCGAACATCTTGTTGCCCACCCGGTACAGGTCGGTTTCGGGGCCGAAGGTGTGGTCGAGCGTCGCCCCCGGGAGCTCAGCGCACCGCTGACGCACCGAGCTGAGCGGCGTCTTGCCTGTCTTCTTCGCACTCATGGGCCGACCGGAGAGGAGATGCTCACCAGAGTGCCGACGTGGTCACGCACATAGGAGACTGTCTGGCCCCACGGGGTGTCGTGCGGCTCAGCCAGTGGAGCTGCACCGGCATCCACGGCCTTGGCGAAGGCTGGGGCCACGTCATCGGTGGTGAGCGTCAGCTCGATCCCAAACGCTTGTTCATAGAACTGGACGGCTTCGGCGACGTCGTCGACGAAGAGGATTGTGTATCCAAGCTTCATGGTTGTTCTCCTCGGTTCTTCCTACTCCTTGAGCGTAGGACTCGACTGCGACACCCCGCTGGCGGATATTCCGAAGAACCTTGACGAATAGCTCGAGCCGTCCAACCAAACCAGCTGCCGCGTCCGACCCTCCGACGCGGCAGGCGGACATCCGGCAGTGCGGAACCCGTCTGTCGTGGGCACCGTTGCGTTGGTCGATCGGTGGCCGCGGTTGGAGGGCCGGGCGTCGGGGTTCGGTCAGATGGCTTCGGCGAGTTCGTCGAGAGCTGCCGCCAGGCGTAGACACGGGTGTCGGGCTTCTACGCCGAGTTCGTAGTGGCCGCGTCGTAGGTTCTGGATGAACGCATGCCCGCGGACCACGACCGACGCGGTCCGGTCGGTTCGCAGACCTCGCATTGGTCGCAGTCTGGCCTTGAGGCGGCCGTGGTCGTTCTCGACGCGGTCATTCGAATAGTGCTCGGTGTCATGAATCGCTTCGGGGATCAGCTCATCGATGACGCGTAGCAAGGGTGCAGCCAGATCGGTGGTCACCTCAGCGGGTCGCCCATGGGCGACCAACGCGGTTTCGAAGAGCTTCTGGGCGGCGTCGATGAGCAGGGGAGTGAAGCGTTGGACCCATCGGTAGATGGTGACGGGGTCGACGTCGATCCCTCGCTCTGCGAGGAGTTCCTCGACATCGCGGTAGGACAGGCCGTAGCGGAGGTACCAGCGCACCGCCAGCAGGATCACCTCGGGCGGGAACCGGTACCCCGCAAACGGAGCGGACTCAACGGCGCAGGGACGATTCACCCGAACACGCTCGCTGGCGGGCACCCGATCCGTCAACGCAACGGTGCCGCCCCGCGTGGGGTGCTCAGGTGTTGTCGTAGGCGTCGGTGGTCAGTACGACTTTACCGGTGTGCCCGCCCCGTTCGAGGAGTTCGTGGGCTCTGGCCGCTTCTGCGAGTGGGATGCGTTGGGCGATCACGGGTTCGAGTTGGTTGGTGGCAAGGGCGTCGAGGAGTTCGGTGAGGGTTGTGTGGTACCAGTCGGGGTGAGCCTTGGCGTGCTTGTCCAAGGTCGGGCAACTCGGTACGCGTTTGCCGTCGGGGATGAGCCTGAGCAGGAGCGCCATGGCCATGCTGAAGGGGGCGACCCGAAGACCTTGCTGGTCGACGGCGGCCGAGCCGAGCCAGACCAGCCTTCCGCCTTGGCGGAGGGTCCGGTAGGAGCGCCAGAGCTGTTTGGCTCCGCCGACCGGGTCGATCACGACATCTACCCCGTCGTCGGTCAGCGCTTGGATTCGGGCGACGAAGTCCTCGGTCTGGTAGTCGATCGGGGTGGCGCCGAGGGACGACACGAGCTCATGCTGGTCGCGTGCCGCGGTGCCGAACATCTCGAGTCCGGCCAGCTTGCCCAGTTGGAGCAGCGCGGTGCCCACTCCACCAGCTGCGCCGTGGACCAGGAGGCGCTCACCGCTGCGGGCGCCAGCGATGTGGTGAAGGTGTTCGTGGGCGGTGAGGTAGTTGACGACCAAGCAGGCCGCCTCGGCTGGATCAACGCCGGCGGGGACCGTGACGAGCTCGGACTCAGGGAGGCAGAGGAACTCGCTGTAGCCGCCACCGACGCCAAAGGCCCAGGTTCCGCCTGCGACCATCTGGCCAGCCTCGAACACGGTGGCTCGGGGTCCGTTCTGGTCGACAACGCCGACCACGTCTTCGCCGAGGGTGAATGGGAGTTTGGGGCTGCCGGGGAGGTGGGCCCAGCGCCGGTAGATGAGGTCGAACGCGGAGACTCCGGCGGCCAGCACCTTTATCCGGACCTCGCTGGGCCCCGGTTCGGGCGGGTCCTCTTCGACGAGCTGGAGCACGTCTGGTCCGCCGTGCTCGGTGACCACCACTCGATGGTTCTTGATCGGTCCCATACGTGCTCCCTCGATAGGCGGGTTCGACCTCGTTGTGGACCATGCTCCCCGTCGCTTTGGTTGCTTCGTGGAGCCGAAGGTCGCATCTCACGGCCTGTGGGGGCCGTATACGCCGTCGTGTCCGATATCAGTGTGTCTGATATCGGTGGAGCTGATATCAGGGGCCTCTCGAAACCCAGCGCTACCTGGGTCGCGTCCAGCGAAACCCATTGTCACAGCACACGGACGAGTTTCCGGCACCCACAGGCAAACGAAGCGGACTCGGCGGGGGAGTGGTGGTTCACCCGATCACCCTCGCTGCTGGGACCCCGATCCGTCAACGCAACGGTGCCGACATGAGAGACCAGGATGGCGGGCAAAGCCGCTGGTCAGCGCATACGCGTAGGTTTCGAGCGGCACTGGTTCAGATGGTGCAGGATGCGTTCGTAGAGCTTCGTGGTTCGTTGGAGTGATTCGATGGAGATTCGTTCGTCGTGTCCGTGGAATCGGGCGAGCAGGTCCGAGAAGGTGGTGCGGTCGTCGTAGATCCCGACGCCGTACGCCACCGAGCCACGTTGGCGCCAGAATCTGGCGTCGGTGGCGCCGGGCATGAGGGTGGGGACAAGTCGGCGGTGCCCGTGGAGGTCGTGCACGCTGTCGGCGATTGCGTCCCAGAGTCCGGTTTGGGTTGCGCTGATCGTGGCCGGCAGGTTGCCTCGGGCCTCGATCTCGACATCAGGGGCCGCGGTGCCCATGGCGTTGCGTAGATACGTGTTGACGTCGTCGCGGGTGGTTCCCGGGAGGGCTCGGATGTCGAGTTCGGTCCGAGCCTTGTCGGCGATGATGTTGGACTTGATCCCGGCGTCTGCCCGAGTGGCGGTGACGGTGAGATGGGTCGAGGCGTGGATGTATCCGGCGAACATCGGATCCGT
>JAAEMS010000002.1 GCA_024225275.1 Actinomycetes bacterium | reverse complement strand
TCGGATCCGTAAGGCGTCGACGCGTGGCCGGGCACACCGGTGGTGTGCAGGTGGGAGTAGAAGCTGCCCTTTTCGCCGACTGTGACCGGGATGCTCTGGCCCGCCCCGGCGGTTGGGTAGGCGATTTCGGTCAGCAGGTAGTCGGCGCCGACGAGATCCCAGTGATCTCTCACGAGCGGGTGCGCCCCCTTGCCGCCTCCGGCCTCTTCATCGGCAACGGCTGCGAACACCAGGTCGCCGCGAGGTTTGCGCTCGCCGCGCACATAGGGCCGTACTACGTAGGCGAAAGCGGAGACGAGATTGAGCATGTCTACGGCTCCTCGGCCGTAGACGTAGCCGTCGATGACTTCACCGCCGAACGGATCGTGGGTCCAGCCGGATGGATCGGCGGGGACGACGTCGAGATGGGGAACCAGCGCCAGCGACGGTGCGCCTGGGTCGGTGCCGGGGACTCGATAGACCAGTGATTGGCGTCCTGGTGCTGGTTCGAAGACGGTTCCGTCGACGCCGAAGAACGCTTGGAGGGTGGCGACCGAGCGGTGTTCCTGACCGCTGTCGGCGGCGCCGGTGTTGACGCATGCGTTCCGAATGAGTGTCTGGAGCAGCTCGACGATTTCGGAGCTCATGCCACGATTCCATCGACGGCGTGGTGGAGTCTTGTGATTGCGTCTTCGATCTGTTCGGTCGGAGCCGCGACGGTCATCCGGGCAAATCCTGCGCCCTCTCTCCCGAACCAATGGCCGGGGCTCAGCGCAAGGCGCGCCGACTCGGCGAGCCACGTCGCGAGTTCAGGAACCTCCATTCCCAGCCCGCGGAGGTCCAGCCAGGCAAGGTAGGTGCCTTGGAGGTCGATGAGACGCACCGGTGCTGGTAGCCGGTCGCGCAGCATCGCAGCATTTGTCGCGGTGAGCTCGAGTAGATCGTCTACCCAGTCTGCTGCTTCGGTATAGGCAGCGTGGGCGGCAGCGAGGCTGAAGACGTTGTTGCGGGTGAGGTGGAGACGGGAGCTGACGGCCTCGAATCGGTCGGCGAGGTCGTCGCTGTCTGTGATCACCAACGTGTCGCAGACGCCGGCCAGGCCAAATGTCTTGATCGGTCCGTGCAGTGCAGCCCATCTGACATCGGCTTCGGTAGCGACAGTGGCGAACGGGGTGAATCTGTGTGGCTCGAGCGTCAGGTCGGCGTGTATCTCATCGGCGATGACGAAGACGTCGTGGCGGGCGCAGATGCGCGCGATGTCGGTGAGTTCCGGCGCGGTCCAGACCCGACCGACTGGGTTGTGAGGGTTGCACAGGATCAGCGCTGTCGTGGACGCGTCAATGGCCTTGCTCTCGAGGCCGTCGAGGTCGAACTGGTAACCGTCTCCGGAGAGTCCGAGTGGGTTCCGGATCGCGTTTCGTCCGCCGGAGGTCACCAGCGGTTTGAAGTCGGTGAAAACCGGTGGCTGGATGATCACCCCGTCGCCTGGTTGGGTGACCACTTCGATCAGGGTGCCGATGGAGGTGCCGACGCTGGGGCTCACGAGCGTCCGTGTGTCGCCTCTGGACCAACCGTGGCGGGCGTCCATCCAGGTCCAGAAGCTCTCGCCCAAGGCATCGGGCCTTGTCTCATAACCGAACCAGTCCATGTCTGCCCTGTGCCTCATGGCCTTCGCCACCGGTGGTGCGACCTCGATGTACGGCTCGGCGATCCACAACGCCAACAGATCTCTGCCACCACCGAAATGCCGTTGCATACTGGCGTCGTCGATCGCCTGAGCGGTCGGCGACACCAGGCGCTGGCTGTTCTGACTCTTCAACAGATCACCTCGCAGATTTCGACCAGGCGCTCCGAGCGAACTCGGAACCAGGCCCACTTGCCTCGCTGCTCTCGCTCGAGGATCCCCGCCCGCACCAGGATTCCAAGGTGATGGCTGACGGTGGCCTGCGTCTTGCCGACGACACTGGGCAGGTCACATGCACAGGCCTCTTCCGTCCTGGCGATTGTATTCACCAGCTGAAGCCGGACCGGATCGGCGATGGCCTTGAGGACCCGGGCCAGCTCGGCAGCGTCCTCTCTTGACAGCGTCGATGACAACAGTCGGTCACATTCGAGAGCTTCCATGTGCTCGATCATAGACAACATATTGACAAGCATCGAATCGATGAATATCGTAGCGACTCGAATACTCGTCAAACAGATCTACTGAGGGAGCCACCGATGACAGTCGTGGAACAGGCCACCGGCACTTGCGAAACCGCCAACATCGAAGGAAGCGAACCCACCTCCGGGGGCTGCGGTCAAGGCTTCCTGGCTACCCACCTGGCTCCTGTGACCGCTGCGATCGCCAGCCTCGACCGGGCACTTGCAGATGCTCAAACGCTTGATGCGAAGACCGATGAGCTGCTCCGCTTCGCACTCTCGATCAAGGCGCGATCAGAACCATGTGTCCGCAAGCACTTCTCCGGGGCGCTGGCGGCCGGCGCAACAGAGGCAGAGATCGCCTACGTGTTCGCGTTGACCATGCGCGAGGCGGCAGGGGCAGACGATTGCTGGACCCACGGGATCATCTCCGACTTGACGACAGACACCGCCACCCCCGGATACGACGACGACCCCGCTGGCTGTTGCGGCTGAGCGGCCCGTCGCTGGCCCCTGGTTGAGGGCCGCCACGGAGAGGCTCCACGGAGGATGAGCCGACACGACCATCTCGGAATCCCGCCCCACGGCGACTACACGGGCGCCGAACTCGTGCGTCTCGATCTCACCTACGGCATCTGGCGCTCGCCATGGCCTCCAACCCGCACGGAGACTCTGCAGGAACGAGCCACTTGAACACGACCACCGAGCGCTCGCTCGTTGGCCTTGGGGGTGCTTGCCATCCTGGACGAAATCGCTCAAGTCGGCGAACCGCTCTGGGTGTGATCCGCTGGGCCCCACACCGGCGGGGTGTCGCGTTGCTAGTGCTTTGCCAATGGCATCCAGCGCCCTGGAGTGGCATCGAGCGGTAGGGAGCGGATCGGGTGGTCGCCAGATGCCGCTCCCTGCCCCTTGTTGCCGTAGGACGACGCCAGATGCCGGATGGGGGAGGTTTGTTCAAGTCCCCCCTCAGACACGAACGGAACTTCACACCTCCGGGTTCGGTGAGGAGTGGAGTTTCGCCCGTTTTCCCTGGTGGTCGTAGGTGATCGTGAGCTGGGCGGCTTCGTTGATCGCCCGGGGTGCATAGTCCTCGGAGGCGAAGAAGGCGCTCGAATACTCCAGTGACGCGCACGGGTGCCGGTGACAGTGCCAGCCCGTCCCGTCGTTGTCAGAGCTGCTCATACCCTTGGGTGCGTCTCCACGCTCAGGCTGCCCTCAGCTTCACTGGACTGCCACGACAGCCCGGCAGTGGGGTCCGTAGTGGCTCGACCTCTTCTGGGGACATGCTTCAGGACCCGCGCCGGCAGGTGACCGAGATCGACCGGGCCACGGCTTCCGCTCTTGGTCGCTGGCGCTCACGGGCCGCTCGGGCCACGGCTTCCGCTCGCCTACTCGCTCAGCCTCTCGTACCAGCAGGCCGATACGACGTGGTGGATTCCAGGGTCTGTTGTCTGGGCTGCCAGGTGTGCAGATGAGTCCAGTTGGTGAGCGGCTCCCAATAGGGTCTGGCGAGAGCTCCCGTGGCTGTTCTCCCCATATGTCCGGGATCCGATCACTGGGCTAGCGTGTCTATGTATGGAGCGGTGCCGGTCCCCGCTCCAAGCCGATGACCGAGGGAGTTCTGGTGAGACGAGTCCTGCTAGTGGGTGTGGTGGTGAGTGCGGCTTGGGTCGCCGTTGCGTGCGGGGGTAGCAGCGCGGGGTCGGTGGCGTCCGACGCGCCGGAGTCGTTCGAGGACCTCGGCTACGAGTCGCCGATCGCCGACTTCCTTGGTGTTGACACGTCCTTCGATTTCAGCAGCGATGATGCCCAGGCCGAGATGGTGGCCGAACAGAACCGGGTCGAGGAGACGACCGCCGCATGCATGCGCGAGCAGGGTTTCGAGTACACACCGGTTGATAGTTCTCAGTTCATGTCCTTCGGTGGCCCCGGCGAAGAGGAGCTTCCGTATTTCAGTCCCGAGTGGGTCGAGAAGTATGGGTTCGGGATCTCGACCCAGATGTTTCCCCAGTCCGAGGTCGGTCCCGACCTCGTGGGCTACGACGACTCCCAGTTCGGAGACGAAGGCTTCGAAGAGGAGTTCCAGGACCCGAACAGTGAGTACGTCGAGAGCCTGTCCGAGGCCGAGCGCGTCGCCTACTACGAGGCCCTCCACGGCGATTCCCCCGACATCACCGAGGGGGCGTCCGACGAGGAGATTGACGCCTTTTTCCAGGACTGGCAGCCCACGGGCTGCCAGAACGAAGCCTACGAGAACAGCGACATGTTCGGTGGTGGTGATGTGGGGCGTTTCTACGAGGAGTTCGGAGACGAGTTCGAAGCGATCGATGAACGCGTCGAAGCTGACCAGCGGGTACGTGACTACCGCGACGAGGTGAACGCATGTCTGGCCGAGGACGGCCTCGAGTACACGGGCATGCAAGACGTGTATGAGCAGTTCGAGTCGCGACTCAACGGCATCGGGGGCCAGTTCTACGGTGACCCGTTCGAGGATTCCGGAGTCGACCCCGACCAGATGAGCGACGAGGAGATCGACGCCTTCTTGTCGGAGTTGGAAATGGGAGGCGGGATGCTCAGCGATGAGGACCGGGCCACCCTCGCCGAGGTTCAGGCTGATGAGCTCGAGCTGGCCCGGGCGGTGGTTGCGTGCGGTGGGGGCCAGTTGAAGGAAGCGTTCGTGTTGGGCGAGATCCGGGTCGAGTACGAGCAGGAGTTCCTCGACACCAACGCCGACCGATTGGGTGAGTTCGAGGGGTCGGCGCAGGGGCCGTGACGCCGAAGGTGAGCCAGCGAGGATGAGCCGCACGGCGCGGAGCCCGAAGGCGAGCCGATGAACATGAGCCGCAGGGTCATTCTTGGTGTTGTCGCAGTCGTAGCGGTCCTGTCGGGGGTGGTGGGTTGGTTCGCGGGTCAGCAGATCCGTTCGCCGGCTGACGTCGCGGCCGACGCCGAACCGCCCGAGGCGTCCCTGATCACGGTTCCGGTCGAGCAGCGGACCCTGTCATCCAATGTCGTGATCCGCGGCCAGGTCGAGTTCAGCGAGTCGTCTGATCTGTCGGTGTCGGGCAGCGCCGATGGGGTGGCGATCATCACTCGGCTCACCAAAGAGGTCGGCGATGAGTTGTCCGAGGGCGACGTGGCGGTCGAGGTGGCTGGCCGGCCGGTGATCGTGCTCGAAGGTGAGTTGCCGGTATTCCGGTCGCTGACTCCTACTCTCGAGGGGCCCGATGTGCGTCAGCTCGAAGAGGCCTTGTTGCGGCTCGGCCACGATCCGGGCGACATCGACGGTGTGTACGACAGTGACACCGAGGAAGCGGTGACCTCCCTGTATCGCGATGCCGGCTACAGCGCCGACGAACCGTCGGCCGACGAGCTCGAGCGGGTAGAGATCGCCCGCAAAGCGGTCCGAGCCGCACGTGAGGCGGTGACCCGGGCCGAGCAGGAAGCATCGAGTGGGCTCCCCGAGTCGACCCGGCTCGAGCTCGACCGCCAGGTAGCCAACGCCCAGACGGCCCTGGCCGACGCCCTCACCGCCCGCGACGCCGCGGTGGCCGCGGCTCAGGCCGTCACGGCCGGCGCGGTGGCGGACCGCGAAGCGGCCGAGGTGGTGGCGGCGGCCCCCGATGCCGACGCCGACGATGCCGCAGGCCTGGTGGCCGCGGTGAAGGCCCAAGCCGCCGCCGAGGCCGGGGAGGCTCAGGTGATCAAGGACCAGGACGCGTTGGTGGCCAACAGCGAGATCGATGTCAAGATCGCTGAGGCGTCGCGGGCCGAGGCAATCGCGGCGGCCCAGAACACTGGGAGCGCCGAGGGGTTGGCCCAGGCCCGCGAGGCTCTGGCCCAGGAGCAGAAGAACCTGGATCGGCTCGACGCCGAGACCGGGGTCACGGTGCCGGCCTCCGAGCTGATCTTCCTGCCCAGCCTTCCGGCCGAGGTGCAGCTCGTACGGGTTTCGATCGGCGATATTGCCCAGGGGCCGGTGATGACGGTGACCGGGTCGGGTGTGAAGATCACCTCGTCGGTCTCGGCCAGCGATCGCAGCCTGTTGAGTGTCGGTGTCGAGGCCGTCATGGAAGACGATGACCTCGGCCTGTCGATCCCGGCCCGGGTTGTGTTCGTGGCCGACAATCCCGGCGGCGTCGATTTGGGTTCTGACCGGTATGCGGTCCGTCTCGAAGCGATCGGCGAGTTGCCTGATGATGCCGTCAATCAGAATCTGCGGATCACCATCCCTTTCGCGTCGACCGACGGTGAGGTGCTGGCTGTGCCGATGGCGGCCCTGTCAGCGGGTGCTGATGGTTCGGCGCGGGTGGAGGTTGAACGGGCCGATGGTTCTGTCGAGATCGTCACGGTGGCGCCGGGTTTGAATGCCCGTTCGGTGGGTCTGGTCGAGATCGCGCCGGTCGAGGGTGAGCTGTCGGCCGGTGATCGGGTGGTGGTGGGCCGCAACCAGCCCGCCGGCGGCAGCGACGGCGGGGCCGAACAGGTCGACGAGGGGTCCGAAGAGGGTGAGAGCGAGTGAAGCCACCCGTCGTGGAGCTCGACCAGGTGTCGCGGGTGTTCGCCGGCCCTCCTCCCGTCGCCGCCCTCGATCGGGCCAGTCTGGTGATCGACGAGGGTGACCATGTGGCCATCGTGGGCCCTTCGGGTTCGGGCAAGTCGACCCTGCTCCATTTGCTCGGGCTGCTCGACCAGGCCACGGACGGGGTCTACCGGCTCGACGGCATCGACACCCGCGATCTCAACGAACGCGATCGGGCCGGGCTGCGGGCCAACCGGATCGGGTTCGTGTTCCAGGCTTTCCACCTCCTCGGTCATCGCACCACCGTCGAGAACGTGATGTTGGCCGAGATCTACCGGCCCGGTGGCAACCGCGAACGCCGCCAGCGGGCCGAGGCTGCCCTGGTTCGGGTGGGGCTGGGTCACCGGCTCGACACCTACCCCACCACCCTGTCCGGCGGCGAACGTCAGCGGGTGGCCGTCGCCCGAGCGCTAGTGGGCGACCCAAGTCTGCTGTTGGCCGACGAACCCACCGGCAACCTCGATTCGGTGACCAGCGCCCAGATCCTCGACCTCTTCGACGAACTGCACCGGGCCGGTCTCACCCTCGCGGTCATCACCCATGACGACGACGTCTCGACCCGGGCCCGGCGCCGGCTGCGTATCCACGATGGCCGGCTCACCGAGGGGGCCGGGTGAACGGGTCCGAGGGCCGGGTCCGGCGTTCGGTGTTCTCGGCCCGTGACCTGGTCAGCGAAGCCATGGTGGCCCTCACCGCCCGGCCCGCCCGCACCCTGCTCACCGCCCTGGGCACCATCTTGGGTGTGGCCGCCCTGGTGGCCACCCTCGGGCTGGCCAAGACCGCCGGCAACCAGATCGTCTCCCGATTCGACGAGCTCGAGGCCACCCGGGTGATCGTGACCCCGGTCGAACGTCAGCAGGGTCGCCAGAACCGCCAGGTGTCCAAGATCCCGTTCGATGCCGGCGACCGCCTGCGCCGCCTCAATGGTGTGGTGGCCGCCGGCACCAAGTCCGAGGTCTCGGTCGACGGGTTGGCCCGTTCGGTTCCCGTGATCGACCCACTGGGCCAGAACGAGTTCCAGATCCCTGTTCTGGCTGCGTCTCCCGGCCTTTTCGACGCGGTGCGGGCCACCCTCACCACCGGTCGGGTATTCGACGCCGGCCACAGCGAGCGCGCCGACCATGTGGCCGTGCTCGGCCCCGGCGCCGCCGGCCGCCTGAACCTGACCCGGGTCGACAACACTCCGGCGGTCTTCGTGGGCGAAGAAGCTCTCGTGGTCATCGGCATCCTCGACGACGTCGCCCGCGAACCCGACCTGCTCAACGCCATCATCATCACCGACGGCTACGCCCACAACAGGCTCGGGCTGCTCGCCCCCGCCGAGGTTCATGTCGAGGTCGAAGTCGGAGCGGCCGAGCTCATAGGCACCCAAGCGGCCCTCGCCCTGGCCCCCGACACCCCAGAGGAGCTCAAGGTCGCGGTGCCACCATCCCCACGCCAGGTGCGCTCATCGGTGGAGTCCGACGTCAACTCCCTGTTCCTGATCCTCGGCGGTGTGTCCCTACTCGTGGGCGCCATAGGGATCGCCAATGTCACCCTGGTGTCGGTGCTCGAACGCACCGGCGAGATCGGCCTGCGTCGGGCCCTGGGCGCCACCCGCCGCCATGTAGCCAGCCAATTCCTGTTCGAATCGGCCGCCCTCGGTGCCCTGGCCGGGCTACTGGGCACCAGCCTCGGCATCCTCACCGTGGTCACAGTCTCGGCCACGAAACAATGGACCCCCGTGCTCGACTCCTGGCTCCCTTTCGCGGCCCCTTTCCTGGGCGCGCTGATTGGCCTCCTGGCCGGCACCTACCC
>JAAEMS010000001.1 GCA_024225275.1 Actinomycetes bacterium | reverse complement strand
GTGGGATGTGGGTATGTCGCCGAGGTGGCGGCCGAGCATGTCGCGGCCTTCTTCGGGGAGCGCTGTGTCCTCGGCGCCGATCGAGGCGATATACCGATCTGCGTTGCTGATGAGGAGTGCGTGCCAGCTCTGCTTGCCGTCGAATTATTCCGCGGGCGCTTGGTGCAGCAACCCGATGGAGCGTCCGAGTTGGCGGAGCAACCCGGGGTCGGCGTCGGCGACGGTCACCCACGGTGTGGGCATCGAGGGCGCGAAGCGCCGAGGCCTCGCGTTCGGCCTTGTTGCGGGCCCAGTGCCGTTTGAGCACACAGTGGTGGTTGTCGGTTGCGATGAACGACAGCACGGTCGAGCTGAAGGAATCCGTGGTGGGGAGGCGAGCAGCTATGTCCAGACCGAAGTCAGATCGGCCAACTCGTCCAACTCGCCCAGGTCGTCCACAGCGACGGACCGTAGCCATGGCTCCGAGCCCTCGCAGCAGAGTTCATTTCTTGGAACCGCCGACCGCCGGGTGGGGCGGCCACATTGACACCGACCGAGAACGCCCGGCCCCGCTCTGGATGCGGCAATACGCGAGCGCCCGGATGAACCTCAACGTGCACCACAGGGCCAGCGGACGGGACGCGTTGGGGCTGGATGTCGGGCGGACAGTATGGGGCGGTTCGCGCCTGAGGTCCGGTTGGCTATCGCTCGATGTCGGATCTCGCGAACACCGGGAGAAGCGTGACGCCTATGTCAGCGAGGGCCTGACCACCGCCTTGGTCCCTGTCGATCACACACGCGGCCGAGCTGACGATCGCGCC